>JBIKLX010000128.1:0-9451 GCA_044359565.1 Ilumatobacteraceae bacterium | reverse complement strand
GACATGTCGTCGACCTTGTCGATCGCGAACGAGCTATCGGGGTTGCGCCCGAAGTCGGCGATGGCCGCAGCGGTGAGCAGGCTCGAGGCATGCTGCTGGATGTTGTAGATCGCAGCGTCGGCGTCGAACGGCGTGCCGTCCTGGAACGTGATGCCCGACCGGAGCGTGAACGTCCACTCGGTGAAGTCGGCGTTCGGCTCGAAACTCTCGGCCAATACACCCGAGTACGTGCCATCGACGTTGCGCGCAGTGAGGGTCTCGTAGAAGCTGCCGGCGCGTACGTAGCAGTACTGGTCGCACTGGATGGCGGCCGGGGTCCAGGCGTTCGACACCTCGGCCTCACCACTCACCACCAGGTCGCCGCCGTACACCGGCTCCTTCACCGGCGCCGTGGTCTCCGGCGCAGCGGTGGTCTCGGCTGCTGGTGCCGTGGTCTCGACGGGTGCCCCCGAATCGACCGGCGCGGCGGTCTCGACCGGCGTGGTGTCGACCGTCGAGCCCCCCTCGTCTTTCTTGCTGCAGGCGCCGACGACGAGGCCGAGTGCTGCGACGGTTGCCAGCAGCACATGACCCGAGCGTCGGGCACCGGAACGGTGCGAACTCATGTGAACTCCTTCTGTCGAGGCGTCCCCAGGGCTGCGTCTATCGCAACCCGTCGCATCGACGCCCGGATTGTTGCACGCCGCGCATGTCGTCACAAGCACACCCAACCACTGGGAGGCGGTCCACCCCCGACAAGTACCATCGCCGTTGCCGGGGCCACCCAAGGCGCGGCCCGACTGGGGAGGTCACCTGGTGAAGACTGCTATCACCGAGATGTTCGGCATCGATGTGCCGATCGTGGCGTTCACGCACTGCCGCGACGTGGTGGCGGCAGTGTGCAAGGCCGGTGGGATGGGGGTACTCGGCGCGGTGGCACACACCGATGAGCAGCTCGAGATCGACCTGGCCTGGATTGAAGCCGAGGTGGGCAACCGCCCCTACGGCGTCGACATGATCGTGCCCGCCAAGTACGCCGGCTCCGACCAGGGCGGGGTGAGCATGGGCGACATCCGGGCGCTCATCCCGGCCGAGCACATCGCCTTCGTCGACGAACTGCTGCGCCGCTACGACGTCCCGACCCTGCCCGACGATTCGCGCCGCCGCGACAGCAGCCTGTCGGGGAGCGGCGCCGACACGGCACCGGTGCCCTTCTCGGCCAACCAGGCCGATTCGCAGCTCGAGATCGCCCTCGCCCACCGCACGGCCATCGTCGTGAACGCCCTCGGCCCGCCGCCTGCGCACATGATCGAGCGCGCCAAGCAGGAGGGCCGCCGTGTGGGCGCACTCGCAGGTAAGGCACAGCACGCCGAGCGCCACGTGAACGCCGGTGTCGACGTGATCATCGCCCAGGGCGCCGAGGCAGGGGGCCACACCGGTGAGGTGGGCACGATGGTGCTCATCCCCGAGATCGTCGACGCCGTCGGGTCGGTGCCCGTGCTCGGCGCGGGCGGTATCGGCCGGGGTCGGCAGATGGCCGCCGCAATGGCCCTGGGCGCGCAGGGTGTGTGGTGCGGCTCGGTGTGGCTCACCACCGAGGAGGCCGAGACGCATCCGGTGGTGAAGCAGAAGTTCCTCGCCGCCACCTCGTCCGACACGCTGCGGTCGCGTTCGCGTACCGGCAAGCCGGCACGGCAACTGCGTACCGCATGGACCGACGAGTGGGACAACCCAGCGAACCCGGCCCCGCTCGGTATGCCGATGCAGCCGATCCTGGTGGGTGAGGCACTGGCGCGGATCGACCGCGCCGCGCACCGCCCCGGCACAGGTGCCGAGCAGCTCACCAACTACTTCGTCGGCCAGATCGTCGGCACGATGAACACGGTGAAGCCCGCGGCCCAGGTGGTGTTCGACATGATCGACGAGTTCATCGAGGCCGTCCAGGGCCTCGCCGCACAGCTCGAGGGCTGAGTGCCGGCGCCGGTCAGGCCGGGCCGGTGAACATCGAGCCGCGGGTCATGTGCTGATCCGCGTTGCTGCGGTCGCTCTCGCGGCTCTTGGCCTCGGCGCGACCCACCACCTGGTGGTGCACTTCGTCGGGGCCGTCGGCCAGCCGCAGCGTGCGCTGGCTGTGGTACATATCGGCCAACGGGAACCACTGCGAGATACCGGCGGCGCCGTGCATCTGAATGGCCTCGTCGATGATCTGGCAGCACTTCTCGGGCACCATCGCCTTCACGGCGCTCACCCACACCCGCGCCTCGGCGTTACCGAGCACGTCCATGGCTTTCGCTGCACGCAGCACCATCAGGCGCATCGCCTCCACCTCGATCCGGCAGCGGCTGATGACTTCCATGTTCTTGCCGAGGTTGATCAGCTTCTTACCGAAGCCCTCACGGCTGAGGCCACGGTCGACCATCATCTCGATCGCCTTTTCGGCAACGCCGACCGAACGCATGCAGTGGTGGATGCGGCCGGGCCCGAGGCGCAGCTGCGAGATCTCGAAGCCACGGCCCTCGCCCAGCAGGATGTTGTCCTTCGGCACGCGCACGTCGGTGAAGCGGATGTGCATGTGGCCGTGCGGTGCGTCGTCGCTGCCGAACACCTCCATCGGGCCGACGATCTCGACCCCGGGGGCGTCGATCGGCACGAGGATCTGGCTCTGCTGCTTGTAGGTGTCGGCGTGCGGGCTGGTGCGCACCATCGTGATCATGATCTTGCAGCGCGGGTCGCCGGCACCGGAGATGTAGAACTTCTCGCCGTTGATGACCCACTCGTCGCCGTCGAGCACCGCAGCGGTCTGGATCTGCTTGGCGTCGCTGCTCATGATGCCGGGCTCGGTCATGGCGTACGCCGAGCGGATCTCGCCGCGCAGCAGGGGCTCGAGCCAGCGCTCCTTCTGCTCGGGGGTGCCCACCCGCTCGAGCACCTCCATGTTGCCGGTGTCGGGCGCCGAGCAGTTCAGGCACTCGCTGGCCAGACGGTTCTTGCCCAACTCGACGGCGATGTACGCGTAGTCGAGGTTGCTCAGGCCCTCGCCGGTGTCGGCGTCGGGCAGGAAGAAGTTCCACAGGCCCTGGGCGCGGGCCTTGGCCTTCACGGTGTCGAGCAGTTCGAGCTGACCCGGGGCCCAGCTCCAGCGATCGGCCCGACCCTCACCCAGGCGGTAGAACTCCTCGGTGATCGGGTCGACCTCGTCGCGGATGAATGCCCGCACGGCCTCGAACAGCGGGCGGACCTTGTCCGACATCCGCAGGTCGAGATCGTCCATGCTCGACATCTTCAGTGCGCCACCGACCATGTCCGGTCCTCCTCGTGCTGAGCCCTGTACCGAGCCGCGTGTTCAGGGGTTTCCCCTGGTGCGAACGTACCCGAACCACCGCACTCGTTCTCAATCACACCGCCGCCCGCCACCCGCCGCCGACGCCCGTCACACCCCACCCGAGTCCCAGCCCCCCACCCGAGTCGTCTCGGCCCACCCGAGTCCCAGCCGCCCACCCGAGTCGCATCCGTACCCCGGGTGCACGAACAACCCTCGGGGGCGCGCCAGACTGACGGCCGAACGCGCCTCCAGGAGACCCGATGGATTTCGAACTGCCGCCCGACGACGACCCGCGCCGCATCGAGGTGCGCCGCTGGTTGGCCGAGCACCCCGACCCCGACGGCCGCACCCTGGCCGAAGCGGGGTACGTGGTACCCCATTGGCCCCGCCCGTACGGCCTCGAGGCCGACCCGTTGCACCAGTTGATCATCGACGACGAACTACGCCGAGCCGGCGTGAAGCGGCCGGGGAACGCCATCGGCATCGGCTGGGCGGCACCCACCATCTTCCTCGCCGGCACCGACGAGCAGAAGCAGCGCTTCCTCCCGAAGATCTTCAGCGGCGAGGAGGTCTGGTGCCAGATGTTCAGCGAACCCGACTCGGGCTCCGACCTGGCCTCTCTCGCCACCCGTGCCGAGCGCGACGGCGACGAGTACGTGGTGAACGGCTCGAAGATCTGGACCAGCGGCGGCCACCACAGCCAGTTCGGCATCCTCATCGCCCGCACCAACCCCGATGCCCCCAAGCACAAGGGCATCAGCTACTTCATCTGCCCTACCGACCTGCCGGGCCTGACGATGACCCCGGTGATCGACATGACCAGGGCACATTCGTTCAACCAGGTGTTCTTCGACAACGTGCGCATCCCCGCCAGCCTGCGCGTGGGTGAGGAAGGTGAGGGCTGGCGTCTCGCCAAGGTCACCCTGGCCAACGAACGGGTGTCACTCTCGTCGGGCGGCATCCTGTGGGGCGCCGGACCGTCGTGGCGCGACCTGCTCGACCTGGTCGTCGCCGGTGGTGGCACCACCGACCCGGTGCTGCGCCAGCAGATCGCCCGGCTGCATTCCGAGGCAACTGTGCTCGACCTCAACCGGATGCGTACACTCACCGCTCGCCTGCAGGGGCGCACCCCCGGGCCCGAGGCGTCGATCCAGAAGTTGATGGCCGACGAACACGGTCAGCGCGTCGCCGCACTGGCGGCCGACCTGGCGGGGGCCCACGCGATGCTCACCGGCTCTGGACCCGCAGGCGATCTGCCTGCCTCGTCGCGTTCGGCGCCCACCGAGAACCGGGTCACCAACCGCCAGTACCCCGACGTCGACCCGGTGTGGTTCTACAGCCAACTGTTCGCCCCCGCACTCACCATCGGCGGCGGCACCTTCGCCGTACAGCGCAACATCGTGGCCGAGATGGTGCTGGGCCTGCCCCGCGAGCCCGATGCCGAGCGCGGCCTCACCTGGGCCCAGACCCGCCAGCAACGAGCCCGCTGACGGGGCGGCCCGACTCAGCCCAGGCGGTTGAGCGGGCTGCGCGTGAAGAACTCGACCTCGTAGGCCTGCTCGGGTTCGGCGCGCACCATCTCGTCGAGGTGCTCGGCGTCGGCACCCACCAGCACCCGCCAGCGGTCGCGGCGCACGGCGTCGAGGATGACGGCTGCAGCCTCACCGGCCGACATCGGCGCGTTGTCGCGGAACATCTCGCCCATCTGCTGCATCATCGGATCGAGCTCGGTGGTGCCGATGTGGAGCTTCATCGAGTTGATGGCGATGGAGGTGCCGATGTGGCCCGGCATCACCACCGACGCGTGGATGTGGGGCGCGTTCACGCGCAGGTCGGTGATGAGCGCTTCGGTGAACCCCTTCACCGCGAACTTGGCGGCGCTGTAGGCGGTGTGCGGGTTGGCCGGGCCCAGCGAGGCGAAGAAGCCGTTCACCGAACTGGTGTTGACGATGTGTCCGCGATCGGCGGCCAGCATCAGCGGCAGGAAGGCGCGGGTGTTGTAGTACACACCGCCCCAGCACACAGCGAACGTCTTGTCCCACTGGCTGCGCTCGCCTGCTACCAGGCTGCCGCCACCGCCGATGCCGGCGTTGTTGAACAGCAGGTTCACCGTGGGGCGCCAGGCGGCCACCTGGTCGCGGAACGCGAGCACCTGCTCCTCGTCGCCCACATCCGCCACCGCCGACAGCACCGCGCCACGGCTGCCGTCGGCCGAAACGAGATCGGCGGTCTCGCGCATGTTCGCCTCGATCACGTCGCACATCGCCACGTCGCAGCCGTCGGCAGCCAGTTGGCGTACCAGTTCACGACCCATCCCGGTGCCACCACCGGTGACCACCGCGACGCACCCGTCGAACCCGTCCTCGAAGTGACGGCCGGTCACAGCACACCGTCCCACAGCGCCAGTTCGGCTTCGTTCGGCTGACGCAGCAGGCTCGGTTCCGCATCGAACGACATCGTCGACCGGTCAGCCGATGTGTAGCGCGGCCACTCCGGCAAGCCGCTGTGACCCGGAGTGCCATGGGTGGCGAAGTGCACCCACGCGCCGTGCATCGAGTCGGCCAGCGAGCGAGGCGCATCGGGGCCGTTGAACGCTGCAGCCAGGTCGCTGTCGAGGGTGTGGAACACATAGGCCAACTCCAGCGCGTGGCAGGCACCGAAGATGCCGCCGAGCGTGGGAGTGCGCCAGTCGAAGCGGTACATCCACACGTTCGGATTGTGTGCCGACTGGGCGTCGGCCAGTCGCACCGCCGGCACCCGGAACATGCGGTCGGTCTCGACCGCAGCGACGATCTCGTGCGGCGCCGCATCGGGCCGCGCCGACCGGTACTGCGCCAGTGCAGCCTCGCCCTGGCCGGCGAACACCGCGTCCATCGTCATCTTCACCATCACGTCGTTGAACATCTCGGCCATCGCCACGACGAACACCAGCGACTCCTCCATCGTCGTGCCGACGAGGATCGACACGTCGGCAGCCGAGCCGGCAGCGATGGCGTCGATGGGCCGCTGCGGCAGCACCGCGGTGCCGTAGGTGGGCTGGAACGGCATCGCCGCGCCCGCCACCTCGCCGAACTTCTCGGCGTTGCGGGTGGTCTGCAGTTCGGTGGTCAGCGCCACCTGCGCTTCGAGCCACTGCTCGCTGGTGACGGCCAGCAGCCCAGCCGTGTCGCCCGCGGCGACACCGACTGCCTCGAGCATGTAGCCCGCGATACGGCTGGCCGTGGCGGCGCTGATGCCGTTGTGGCCGGCGCCACTCTGGGGCACCGCCTGCTGGAACAGACCCTTCGCTGACGGCATCGCCAGCAGTGCGCCAACGCTCATGCCACCCGCCGACTCACCGGCAACGGTCACCCGGGTCGGGTCGCCGCCGAATGCTGCGATGTTGTCCTGCACCCAGCGCAGCGCCACCACCTGGTCCTGGCTGCCGAGCGAGCCCGAGTCGGCGAACTCGGGGAAGTGGTCGGCGAGGTGCATGAAGCCCTGCGCGCCGAGGCGGTAGTTGATGGTCACGCACACCACGCCGTTACGGGCGAACGATGTGCCGTCGTAGGTGGGCTCGATGCCGCTGCCGCTCACGAACGCGCCACCGTGGATCCACACCAGCACCGGCAGGCCGCTCGCGGTCGGGTCGGGCGTCCACACGTTCAGGTTCAAGCTGTCGTCACCAGCTGGCGGCAGCGGGCCACCGAAGGGCGGCGGCATCATGGGCTGCGGCTGGATGAGGCCCCCGGTGGTGGCGCCGCGCACGCCGTCCCAGGGCTCGACCGGCTGCGCCGGACGGAACCGGTTGGCGCCACCCACCGACGCGGCGTAGGGGATGCCGCGGAACGAGTGCACACCGCCGTCCACCTGACCGCGCACGGCCCCCGACGAGATGTTGACGATGGTGTCCATCAGTGCCCCCAATGGCTCGGACCCGGCACTCCGATCTGAAGTCGGAGCCTTGATTTCAGTACCCTAGCGAGAACCGACGACACGCATTGGGGCGAACGTGGCACACGACTTGATCATCCGGAACGGCACCGTCTTCGACGGCACGGGCAAGGCGGCCATCCGCGCCGACATCGCCATCGATGGCGATCGCATCACCGCCATCGGCGACCTCAGCGGTGCCACGGCTACCACCGAGATCGACGCCACCGGCCTCACCGTCACCCCCGGCTTCGTCGACCTGCACACCCACCTCGACGCCCAGATCGGCTGGGACCCGTACATGACCTCCAGCTCGTGGCACGGGGTCACCACCGTGTTGATGGGCAACTGCGGTGTCACGTTCGCGCCGGTGCGGCCCGAGAGCCGCGAGTACCTCGCCGAGATGATGGAGAGCGTCGAAGACATCCCGCGCCAGGCCATCCTCGACGGCCTGCCGTGGGACTGGTCGACGTTCCCCGAGTACCTCGACTCGGTGCAGCGCCTCCAGCCGGCACTGAACGTCGTCGGCATGGTGGGTCACTGCGCTATGCGCTACCACGTGATGGGCGATCGCTCGATGGGCGACGAGGCCCCCACCGCCGACGAACTGGCCCAACTGCGCGACATCGCGGCCGAATCGGTGGCCGGCGGCGCCGTGGGCTTTTCCACCTCGCGCATCTTGTTGCACCGCGTGCCCGATGGCCGCTGTGTGCCCGGCACGTTCGCCCCGGTCGACGAGTACCTCGCCATCGCCGACGGCATGAACGACGCCGGCGGCGGCCTGTTCCAGGCCGTGCTCGACTTCCAGACCAAGCCCGCCCACGAGGTGGGGCTGGTGAAGGCGATGGCCGAGCGCTGTGGCGACGTGCTGTTCTCGGGTGGCGTGGGCGACGGCAGCCCCACCACGATCGACTTCTACCAGTCGTTCCTCAACGACACCCGCGCCAACGCCGGCCGGGTCACCACTGCCTCGATGACCCGCCCCAGCGGCAGCCTGATGGGCCTGTTCCAGATTCCTCCGGTACGCGGCCGCGCCTGGGCCGCGGTGATGGCGCTGCCCACGCTGGCCGATCGCGTCGCTGCACTGAAGAATGCCTCCACCCGCGCCGACCTGGTGGCCGAAGGCATGGCGAAGGGACTGAACCACCGCGCCGACCAGGTGTATCCGCTGGGGGTCGGCTCGGTTCCCGAGTACCACATCGATGGCGGCCAGTCGGTGGCCGACCTCGCTGCGGCCGCAGGTGTCGACCCGGTGGAGGTCATCATCGACCGCCTCATCGCCAGCGACGGCCACGAGATGTTCAACATGTGGTACTTCAACCGCGGCACCCACCTGCTGGGCGAGTTCCTCACGATGGACCACGTGTACCCGGGTCTCGGCGATGCCGGCGCCCACGCTGGGCAGATCTGCGACGCCGACGCCACCACCCACTACCTCGCCTACTGGCAGCGCGAGCGTGGCGTGGTCAGCCTGCCGAAGGCCGTCCACCAGCTCACCGGCCAGGCCGCCGCGGTGCTGGGCCTCGTCGACCGCGGCACGCTTGCCCCGGGGAACTTCGCCGACATCAACGTGTTCGACGCCGATGCCATCCAGGTGGGCCAGCCCGAGTACGTGAACGACTTCCCCGGCGGCAAGGGTCGCCTGCGGGTGGGCTCGACCGGCTACGCCGCCACCATCGTGAACGGCCAGGTCGTCACCCAGCAGGGTGCCCACACCGGCGCCCGCCCCGGCCGCGTCCTGCGCGAGTTCTCCCGCGCCTGACCCACCCCTCCCCTGCGTTTGTGAGCGCAACCCTGTACAACCGGGGTCCGCTCACAAACACCGCAGCTCGGCGTACTCCTCGGCCCTGCGTTTGTGAGCGCGTCCCTGTACAACCGGGGTTTGATCACAAACGCCGCATGGCGGCGGGGGCGGCGGGGGCGGCGGCCGCCGGGGGCAGGCGGCGACGGGTCAGCTGATGGCGGTGCCGCCGTCGCAGGTGATGACTTCGCCCACGGTGAAGGCGCCCGCACGCGAGCACAGGAAGATGGCCAGGCCGGCGATGTCTTCGGGGGTGCCCACCCGGCCACGGGGGTTGTGCCGACCGATCGCACTCCAGTCGGTGTTGTCGACGTCGCCGCCCGTACCCACACCCGTGCTGAGCATCCACGTGGGGAACGGCCCCGGCGCGATGGCGTTGACGATGATGTTGCGCTTCACCAGTCGGGCGGCGAGCTGGCGGGTGAGCGTGTGCACCG
>JBIKLX010000127.1:0-9460 GCA_044359565.1 Ilumatobacteraceae bacterium | reverse complement strand
TGTCGGAGCGGAGCGTCACCCGAGCTGCTGCTCGTCTGCACCTGTCGGTGCCGGCGGCGAGCCGGGCGCTGGATCGGTGCCGGTCGACCTTCGACGATCCGCTCCTCGTGCGTGCAGGACGGGCGCTGCGCATCACGCCACGGGGTGCCGAACTGCTACCGGAGATCGAGGCAGCGTTGGCGGCGGTCGAGCGTGCACTGCGCCGGCCCGACGAGTTCGATCCCTCCCGTCACCGCGGCGAGTACACGGTGCGGACCAACGAGGCGATCCTGGCCGTGCTCGCCGGGCCGTGGCTCGAGATCGTGGCTGCGCGGGCGCCCGGCATCGCGCTGCGGTTCGAGAGCGAGGCGGTCGACGATGTCGAGATGCTCCGACGCGGTGATGTCTCGTTGGTCATCGGCTCGTACAGCGGCCTCACCGACGACGTGCATCACGAACTGTTGGTGGAAGAGCAACTGATCGGTGTGCTCCGAGCGGGTCATCCGCTGGCCGAGACGCGGATCACACCGAAGCGGTACGCCTCGCTGCACCACGTCGTCACCTCCCGGCGGGGTATCGCGCGGGGCCCGGTCGACGATCTTCTCGGCCAAGCGGGACTTCGTCGCGAGATCGCCGCGGTGGTGCCCACCTTCGCGGCAGCGATCGGGATGTGCCTCACCAGCGATCTGACAACCCTCGCCCCGGCCCGCCTCGCCGACGTGCTCGGTGGACAGTCGACGATGTGCACCTTCACGCCGCCGTTCGTCCTGCCCCGAGTGGGTGTCGAACTGCTGTGGCACGCACGTCATCACCACGATCCCGCTCATCGCTGGCTGCGTGCCACGGTGCACGAGGCTGTGGCGCGGGCCGAGCACCGGGCGGAGGGCGATGGATAACGGCTCCCCATCGACCCTGCGTCTGTACTCCTGTGCGAGTACGCGTAGCCTCCCGTGGGCGGATGCGCCGTGCGGCCGCCTTCGTCATCGTGGTGGACACCAACCACACATCGGAGGTCTCGTGTCCGCCCATTCCACTTCCACCGTCGTCGATCGAGAGTTCGAGGGCGCCCTTCCCTCGGGCGCCGACGACGCTGCAGCCATGCTGGTCGGTGCCGTCAAGCAGTACGGTGCCGGTCCGTCGGCCGTCATGGCCCTCGACCATGTGTCCATCGCCTTTCCGGCCGGCCGCTTCACGGCCGTGATGGGACCGTCGGGTTCCGGGAAGTCGACGATGATGCACTGCGCAGCAGGACTGGATCGCCTCTCGTCGGGTCGCGCCTTCGTGGGTACGACCGATCTGTCGGCCCTCGACGACCGGGAACTGACCCTGCTCCGGCGCGAGCGGATCGGCTTCGTCTTCCAGGCCTTCAACCTCGTGCCGACCCTGACGGCCGAGGAGAACATCTGTCTGCCGGCAACCCTGTCGGGCCGTCGGCCGCAGGCCGAGATGTTCGACCAGGTCGTTTCGCTGCTGCGTCTCGGCGACCGCCTGCACCATCGGCCGATGGAGTTGTCGGGAGGCCAGCAGCAGCGCGTCGCCGTGGCCCGAGCACTCGTCACCCGACCGCAGGTCGTGTTCGCCGACGAGCCGACCGGCAACCTCGACACCCGGACCGGCCAGGAGATCCTGGGCTTCCTCCGGTCGGCAGTGGACGTGCACCGTCAGTCGATCGTGATGGTCACGCACGATCCCAACGCTGCGGCCTGGGCCGATCAGGTCGTCTTCGTGGTCGACGGTCGCGTCCACGATGTCGTCGAGCACCCGTCGGCCGATGGGCTGCTCGACGTGATGAAGGGTCTGGGACGATGATCGAGATGATGAAGAGCGCGACTCGGAGCGTGCTCGCGAGTCGAGGTCGATTCCTGCTCACCGGTGTGGCGATCATGCTGTCGGTCGCCTTCCTCCTTGCGACGCTGGTGTTGTCCGACTCGATGCAGGGCCGTGCGGCCGACGACATCGCCGAAGCCCTGGCCGGTACGGATGCCGTGGTGCAAGGTGTGATCCTGGGCGAGTCGGACGGAGGTCCGGGCGAGCTGGGCGGTTCGGTTCGACGGGCGCTGGATGCCGACATCGCCGATCGGGCGATGGCGGTCGATGGTGTCGCGTCGGCAGTCCCGCAGTGGGCCGGCTTCGCCAAACTGGTGGTCGACGGGTCGTCGGTCGGCACGGGCACGGCGAGCGACGTCGGTCGGAACTGGATCGCCGATCCGTCGCTCAATCCGTTCCGGCTCGTCGCCGGCCGAGCTCCGACCGACATCGGTGAGGTCGTGATCGATCGGGCACTTGCACGCGACGCCCGCGTTGCGCCGGGCGATGTCGTACAGGTCCTCACCCCGACAGGGATGCATGACGCAACCGTCACCGGCATCGTCACCTTTGCGTCGGCCGACACTGCGCCACTGCAGCGCACGGTGCTGTTGCCCGACCCTGCAGTGGCGGCATGGCTGAATGCGGCGGCCCCGACCGAGGTGCTCGTCGCCCTCGCCGAAGGGTCCGATCGTGCCGAAGTGCTCCGTCAACTTTCGACCCTGCCCGGCGCCGAGGTGACGCCGGGGTCCGACTACATCCGGACGATGCAAGACGCTGCGACATCGCCGTTGCAGTTCCTCACCGTCTTCCTGCTGGCGTTCGCCGTGATGGCCGTGCTGATCGGTGTGACGATCATCTTCAACACGTTCGCGCTCACCGTCGCCCGTCGCCGCCGCGAGTCGGGGCTGCTGCGGGCGATCGGTGCAGGACGGCGTCAGGTGCTCGGTGGTGTGGTGATGGAGGCGTTGTTCATCGGGACGGTCGCAACAGCGCTCGGCCTGCTGTTCGGTCTCGCCGGTGTGGGGGTGCTCCGCTGGCTGTTGGGACTGACCGGGGTGACCCTGCTCACCGGCCCGGCGATCGTGCAGCCGGCCTCGATCGTCATCGCCTCGGCAGTCGGAATCGGCGCCACGCTCCTCTCGGCCTGGATCCCGGCTCGACGTGCCGCAGCGACGCCACCGATCGAGGCGTTGCGCGATGGCGCCGCCGAGCAGCGGGTCGTCAGCACGACGCGCACCCGGATCGGGCTCGTGCTCGCAGCGATCGCCATTGTCGGCGGCGCGACCGCGGTGGTACGAACCAGCGCGGCATGGCTCGTGTTCACTGCAGCGATCGTCCCCGCGCTCGTGCTGTGCGGGCCCGCGATCGTAACCGCAGCAGCACGCTGGAGCGCACCGCTCACCCGCCGGGTGGCGGGGGTGCGGGGCGTGATCGCGGCGGGCAACCTGGCATCGAGTCCTCGCCGTGCGTCGTCGACCGCGCTGGCACTGATGCTGGGCACGGCCATGGTGACGATGTTCTCCGTCATCGCCAGCTCGCTCACGAGTGCCATCGGCACCGATGTCCGCGAGGGGCTGCGGGCGGATCTGGTGGTCACCTCGGCAACGGCCGACTTCGCGACGATCGATCCCAACCTGATCGGGCGGATCGCTGCGCTGCCGGAGGTCGAGTCGGTCGCCTCGCTCGCCATCGCCGAGGGGATCATGGCCGGAGAGCCTGCCGCGCTCGGCGGCATCGACAGCGCAGTTCTCCCATCGCTGTTCGACCTCGACCTGGTCGCCGGCGATCTCGACGACCTGCGGTCGGGCGGTATCGCCGTGGTCGGCGACGACGCGTCGCTCCTCGGCAGCACGCTGGTGGTCGAGTTCGAACGGTCCACGCTCGAAGCGCCCATCGTCGCAGTCGTCGCCAGGAGCACCGGCGGATTCGACGCCCCGGCGTACTTCGTCGACCGCAGCCTGCTGAACACCTACGTCGGCGGCCTCCTCGACTCGCTGGTGTTCGTCGGCCTCGGCGAGGGTGACGACGATCGGGCGCAGGCCGAGGAGGCCGTACGCACCCTGGTCCGCGCCACGCCCGGATCGTTCCTCGCCACTCGCGCTACGCACATTGCGAACAGCGGCAGTGAGGTCGACGCCTTCCGCAACTTCATCGACGGCATGCTCTACCTGGCAGGTTTCATCGCCCTGCTCGGAGTCGCGAACACCACGGCGCTCGCCATCAGCGAACGCGCCGGTGAGATCGGGTTGCTGCGAGCAGTCGGGGCGACCCGGCGCGAACTCCGTGGGATGGTGCACATCGAGGCAGCGCTGCTGTCATTCGTGGCAGCGTCGATCGGCATCGTCATGGCGGTCGCCTTCGGATCCACACTCATCGAGGTGACCGGGGGGAGTGATCTCCCGTCCGTCATCGTGCCGTGGGCTCGCCTTGCGGTGACGCTCGTCGTCGCGGTGGCTGCAGGAGTGGCAGCGGCCGCCTGGCCGGCATTCCGGGTGTCGCGGGTGCCGGTGCTCGAACTCGTGAGCCGCGAGCGATGATGCGCCCGTTGCTGAACCCGCGCCGCGCCGATCTGGCTGCCCTCGTCGTGGCGGCGGCGGTGTCGATCGGGGTGCTGGCCTTCGCCCCTGATGTCGAGTCGGGGTGGCGAGCGGGTGGGATCGTGCTCGTGGTCGTGGCGGCTGCGCTGGTCGACGTCGTCGGTCGGTTCGATCGATTCGGTCGGCTCGCGGTGGTCGTGATCGGGGTGCTCGATGTGGTCACGCTGGCGACCACGTCGAGTCACCTTGCGCTGCGGCCCCTGCTCGTGGTGGCGCTGTATCGACTGGTGCGCAGCAGCGACCAACGGTCGGTCATCTGGTTCGGGGCAGGCGTGGCCGTCACGGTTGCCGGACTGGGGGCGCGATTCGGCGATGAGCAGTTCTGGTTCGAGTGGATCACCGATACGGCTGTGCTGCTCCTGCCGGTCGCCGCTGCCGACGCCCGCCGCGCCAATCTGCGACGCCGAACGGAGGCTGTCGAGCGAGAGGTCGCCGAGCGGCTGCAGGCCGAACGTCTTCGGATTGCCCACGACTTGCACGACATCGTTGCCCACTCACTGTCGGCCATCACGGTGCAAGCGGGTGTCGCCGCCCACGTCTTCGAGCGGGATCCGGTGGCCGCCCGCTCCGCGCTCGAGCAGATCAACGACGTCGGCCGACGATCGCTTGACGAATTGCGATCTCTCCTCGGACTCCTGCGCTCCGACGAGTCCGTACCGCTGCGGCCAGTGCCGGCCGATCCTGCCGGGCTCCACGACGTCGTCGCTGCGGCTGCCGAAGGTTCCACCAGGGTGCACGTCGTCGAGGATGGTGCCTATCCCACAGGTGTGGCCGAGAGCACCGTGGTCACGGTGCATCGCATCGTGCACGAGTGCCTCGTCAACGTCGCTCGCCACGCCGGCGATGTGCCCACCGTCGTCACGCTGCGTCACTCGCCCGCGGGTGTGCACGTCGTGGTGGCGAACGATGCGCCAGCAGTTGCGGCCCCTGCGGCGCCCAGCACCGGCATCGGTCTGGTCGCCATCCGCGAGCGGGCCGAACTCCTCGGCGGCACTGTCGAAGCCGGTCACACCGGCGATGGCGGGTTCGTCGTGCGTGCGTTCGTGCCGTACCAGTCGTCGGACGGGAGCGGCGAGTGACTGCGGCGAGTGTGCCGCCGGTCGTAGCGGGGCGCGACATCCGCGTGTTGCTCGCCGACGATCAGGAGCTGGTTCGCCGCGGGTTCGCCGCGCTGCTCGCCAACGAACCCGGCATCGAGGTGGTCGGCGAGGTCGGTGACGGTGCGGAGGCGCTCGCCGAGACGTGGCGCGTCCGGCCCGATGTGGTGCTGATGGACATCCGCATGCCCCGGATGGACGGGCTCGACGCCACGCGTGCGATCTGCGGCGACGACCGACTGCGGTCGACCAAGGTGCTCGTGCTGACCACGTTCGCGCTCGACGAGTACGTCTACGAGGCGTTGCGGGCAGGTGCGTCCGGGTTCCTCTTGAAAGACACGCCGCCTCGGCTCCTGCTCGAGGCGATCCGGGCCGCTGTCGAGGGCGATGTGCTCATCTCTCCCGCAATGACGCGACGTCTGGTCGCCGACCTCGTCAACCGGCCGGTCAGTCGTCCCGGCACACCCGGCCCGCTCGATGTGCTGAGCGAGCGCGAGCGCGAGGTACTGGCCGAGGTTGCACGGGGCAAGACGAATGCCGAGATCGGCGAATCGCTGTACATGTCGCCGCTCACGGCGAAGACGCACGTCAGCCGGATCCTCGGCAAGCTGAACGCCCGCGACCGGGCACAACTGGTGGTGATCGGGTACGAGACGGGACTCGTCAGTCCCGGTGAGTGACGGCGTGGTGCACCGACGCCCACTACGAACCGGGTGACGCGGTCGATGTGCTCATCGAACTGGCGGCGGCCGAACCGGGCTCGCTCGACGTGCTGGCCATCGGCCCGCTGATGGCCGACGAGGCCCGGCGGTTCTGGCAGTTCCTGTCGGGCCTGCGCGAGGGCGTGCCGAACGACCGGAGCTGGGCGCATGACCCGCTGACGCTGCTCGCCCTGACCGCGCCCGAGTGGTTCACCTTCACCCGGATGGCGGTGGCGGTGGAGGCAGACGGCCGGGTGCGCGGCACACCCGACGAGACGTCGCTCATCGAGGTGGCCACCGACCTCGACCCGGAGGGTGCGCACACCGCATTCCTGCGTACGCTCGGATGCCCGCCATCCCTCGCACCGAAGGACATGTGATGACCCCGAAGAACAGGATCTGCATCTGGTTCGACCGCGATGCGCTCGCGGCGGCCGAGTTCTACGCGGCCACCTTCCCCGACAGTTCGGTCGGCCGCGTCGACCTTGCGCTGAGCGACTATCCCGACGGCAAGGAGGGCGATGTGCTGACGGTGGAGTTCACCGTGGCAGGCATCCCCTGCCTGGGCCTGAACGGCGGCCCGGCATTCAGCCAGTCGGAGGCCTTCTCGTTCCAGATCGCCACCGACGACCAGGCCGAGACCGATCGACTGTGGAACGCCATCGTCGACAACGGCGGTGCCGAGAGCCAGTGCGGTTGGTGCAAGGACCGTTGGGGTCTGTCGTGGCAGATCACGCCGCGTGCGCTCAGCGACGGGATGGCCGACCCCGACCCGCAGGCCGCCAAGCGGGTGTTCGAGGCGATGATGACGATGCGCAAGATCGACATCGCCGCCATCGGGCGCGCCCGCCGCGGCGACTGACGCGCGGCTGCACGACGTACCGCGACTTCAGCCGGCTTGGCGCAGGCGGTACTCGCGGACCAAGCGGGGCTCGACCTCAGAGGCCGCTGCGTGGTCGCCGTGCAACACGTCAGGATCGAGGTCGATGCCGCCCGGCCAACAGACCGTTCCTGCGACAGCGTCGAGGTGGGCAGATGCGAAGGTCATGTCGTCATCAACCGCTGCCAGGAGTCCGATGAGTGCGTCGGCAAAGTCGAGTTCACGAACGAGCCCGTCAGAGAACGTCACGCGCAGAAGTCGGCCGCCGAGGTGGTCGACCTGAGTCACTCGCGTCATTTCGCTCATGGCCGAAGACTAACGGAGCGGCTCAATGGCGGACAGGGGCGCGGGCACCTGTGCGAGCGCCCAGTTCGAAAGCAGTTCTTCGCGATGGAGCAGGCGCCACCGCTCGACGAGTTGGGATGCGGTCGTGGGGAGACGACCGAGCATGACAGAACCATCGTCGATGCGGATGAGCGCCTCGTCTTCGGCGTAGATGGCATGGAAGTGCGGCGGCCGGTGGTCGGCGAAATACATGTAGATGGCGATCCCGTAGAACTCGCTGATCCGTGGCATCACTCCACCCTGACAGGAGGGTGTCACATCAGGCCCGCAGCCGGAGCGTGCTCGTGCCCGCCACGGGGCGTGCTGTCAGAACTGCCAGGCGGTGGTGGAACCGTCGTTACCGATCAGCACCACCGGCAGCGTCGCCCAGGTGGCTTCGTCACCGCCCATGCCGGGCGAGTCGCCGGGCATGCCCGGCAGCGCCAGGCCCACGGCGTCGGGTCGCTCGGCCAGCAACCGGGTGATGGCCTCGACCGGAACGTGGCCCTCGACGAGGTAACCGTCGACCTCGGCCGTATGACACGACGACACGTCGTCGGAGATGCCCTTGGACGCCCGGAACTCGTCGCGCTCGGGGTCGTCGTTCACCTCGACGGTGGCTCCACGGTTGCGCAGGTACACGACCCACTCGATGCAGCAGCCTCAACCAGGGTCGCGATGCACGTCGAACCGCACGCCGGTCAACTCGGCAGCAGCTGCCGTCGATGTGGTGCTGTCGGTGGAGCCACCCGAGGCGCAGCCCGCGGCGGCGACCGTGAGGACCGCGAATGCCACCAGTTGTCGTCGGCTGAGCGGTGTCATCGCTCCGTACCGTAGCGACCTCCGCTGAGGCGAGCAGGTCGCGTCGGTCATCGCTGTTGCCGCATCGACACCTGATGGTGTTCGACACGAGACATGCGCACTCCTCCTTCCGCTGACCCCGTGCCTCGTTCTCTGTGTCGTGACACAGAGCGACCGTCTGCTCTGTGTCACGACACAGACAGCCGAGCCCGGGGTGCGGCTGCAGGGCGGGGTACGGGGCCGGGGTGCGGCGGGCGTACTGGTCAGGGCCACAGGACGTAGAGGGCCACCAGGGGGGTGGCGCCGGCAACGGCGGAGTGCAGGTCGCCGGGGCGGTTGTAGAGCACGGCGTCGGGCGCGACGGTGCGGAATCCGTCGTGGCCGCCGTAGCGCCACTCGCCGTGGCCGGCGAGGGTGATGTACAGCTCGTGCGGCGGATGGGCGTGCAGCGGATAGCAGCAACCCGGGGCGACATACATCACGCCCACCGTCAGCTCGCCCAGGTCGCACATGCGCTCGAGTGGGGCAAGCGCGATCTCGATGCCGTGGTCGTCGGTGCGGAACGTGGGCTCCCAGTGCAGCAGCGGAGCGACCCCGGCGAAGCGCTGCCCGAGCGGCGTGGGGTCGACCTCGGTGATGGTGTCGAGCACTGGCAGCCACGACGGTTCGAGCGGCAGCGGTGTCGATCGCTCGACAGCGCCGGCGAACGCAGCCGCGCCATCGGCGGCAGGTGCCGTGGTGGCGTGACGGGTCAGTCGCTCGGCGCAGGCGACGAGGAAGCCGCGGATCGGGTCGTCGACCTCGGAGGCGCGGTCGCCGTTGCGATGCATGTCCCCATCATCGCGCCCCGGCGCGGTCGGGTCTCAGGCGTTGCCGTCGATGAGGCGCTCGAACACGAACTCGTGCTTCAGGAACGAGGTGTCGCGTTCGTGGCCGGGGATCGGCGGGATGAGGGGCGACATCTGCAGCAATCGCCATCCGTCGACGAGTGCTGCCACCCCGGTGGGGTACGGCGGGTCGCCGGCGGGTTGCGGGCCGGTGCCCGCGGTGCCATCGAAGAACGACCAGCCGAGCACCCGGCTGTCGAGCGACGAGCTGGCCAGCCACATCATCAGCACCTGCTGTCGGGTGCTCATGGCGCCACCAGTGCGGCGCGGCGCTCGGTGCGCGTGAGGTACCAGTCGACGTCGAACCCGCTGTCGCCGGTGAGATGGCGCCACAGCAGCGAGCGCTGCACCGTCTCGAGCCGGTGCACCGACGGCTCGTACCAAG
>JBIKLX010000310.1:0-2560 GCA_044359565.1 Ilumatobacteraceae bacterium | reverse complement strand
GTGCTCGAGGCGCTGGCAAACGTCGCTCGCCATGCGCATGCCGCGCGATGCCAGGTTCGGGTGGCCATCGACGGGCGGTGGCTGCTGGTCACGGTCACCGACGACGGGGTCGGTCCGCCTGCCGAGTATTCGCGGATGAGCGGTCTGATGAACATGACCGAACGGGCCCGATTGCAGGGCGGGTGGTGTTGGTTGCGCCCGGGCAGCAAGCGCATCGGCTCGCGCCTCACCTGGTCGGTACCGCTGCCCTACTGAGCGACTGGTCCGCGGGCAGTGGTCTGCGCTCGAGGACCTTTGTCTCAGGGCTGGGTACGGATGACCCTTCCCTGCAGCCGACGTCCGATGGTTCGATATCCCAGCGTTCCGGATCGGCACCTCTCGATCGCATCAGCCCCCCGCTGGTGCCCCAGCCCCCGCACCATCGGGAGGTGCTGATCCGGCCGCCGAATCGACCGAGCCTCTGTCGGCCGCTGGGTGAGCGGGTCAGGGCGCCGAGCCGTAGCGGCACTGCCAGCTGTACGGCAGGTCGGGGTCGGTCGACTGGGCGAACGCGGGTGCGCCGTACTGCACCGCGCAGGCCCGGTCGAAGTCGACGGGCTCGGCAGCGAAGATGCCGTTCGGCCGCCAGGTGCACTGCCAGCCCGATGCCGTCGGCCGGCTCAGCAACGGAATGGCTCGTTCGCCGTACATCGACTGGCAGTACCGGTCGAGGTCGATCGTGCCGAGTGGGTAGCCCTGGGAACGGGTGTTGGCGGCACCGGTGAGTTGGGCGGCGGCGATCGCACCGCCGAAGCCCAGCAGGAACGCGAACAGCGCCAGCAGCAGTCGTCTCATCGGCTACCGCTCTGCTCGAGGTAGGGCACCAGGAACGATTGGCAGCGCTGGGCGAACTCGCCCATCTCCTTCAGCGAGGGGTCGCGCAGACCGTGCAGCTCGAGGTCGGGCACCAGTTGGGCGCGGTAGTTCTTCACCGTGTTCAACTTCAGCCCCGACACGTCGGCAAGCTCTTTGTAGGTGGGGTCGTCGGTAGCCAGCAGCGCTCGCCACAACTTGGCGTGACCGCCGTGCTGCACCAGCGAGCGGAAGCTCTCCTTGGTGCGGTAGGGCGACTTGCGGGCCGGGAGGAGGGGCTGGATGGCAGGGTCGACCGGCGCACTACCGACCGTGACGACCCGCTCGATCGCCTCGAGTTGATAGGTCAGCGGTGCGCTCTTGGAGACCACCGTGGCGATGGGCAGCAGATCCCACGCGTCGCGCAGGATGCGAGCCACCCACTCGTCGCCCTGGGTGATGATCGCCAGCCGCACCGATGGGCAGGACCGGTGCACCTCGACGAGTGCGTCGAGCCCGCTGCCGCGTTCTTGGGGGAACGACAGGTCGACCAGCGCGAGGTCGATGCCGGGTACGGCCTCCAGTGCGTCGCCCACGTCGGCGAGTGCCACCACCACGGTGACCTCGTACCCGAGGCGGGCGCGGATGGCGTCGGCGAACAGTTCGGCGAGCGCGCTTGCATCGTCAACCAGCAGCAGATGCGGCACGGGGGCGTCCTTCCTGGAGTGTGGCGTCGGTGATCGCGGGGGTGCGTGGTCGCTGCTGGTGGCGGTCGACGTGGGCCGTCACCCGGCTACCACCGTCGACCCGGTCGATGGTGAGGTTCCCCGGTCCGAGTTCGTGGAGCAGGCTCCACAGGCCGCGGCCCGCGGTGAGGTCGTCGTGGTCGAAACCCCCGGCGTCGTCGACCAACGCAACGTGCACCTGCTCGGCATCGACCGCCACGTCGAAGCTCAGTCGCGTCGCCCCGGCGTTCAGCGCGTTCGACGTGAGCACGGAGGCGGCATGGCGCAGCATCTGTCCGGCCTCGCGGTCGACCACGGCCGAGGCGGTTTCGTACGACGGCACACGCTCGACGGTGACGCCGTGGTTCTGGGCGTTGCGCACGAATGGCTGCAGCACCTCGGCGAGGCGTGCCGTGCCCGACTGGAGCAGTTCGTCGAGTTGGCGCAGGCGGAGAGCGAAGTCGAGTTCGTCGAGCATGCCGACCACCTCGTCGGTGGGCACGGCCCCGCGGTGCAGACGCAGTGTGACCAGGCGGAGCTGGGCACAGACGTCGTCGTGCAGCCAGTGCGCGCTGCGCCGGTGCTCGCTGCGCGCTGTCTCGATGCGGATCAGTTCGCTGCGCGCCTCCTCGGCCCTGATCATCCGGCTGATTGCCCATGCCGTCAAACAGGCCACCGCCACCCAGAGATGCACGGTGAGGTACACCGGCAGCAGCGTGTCGCCGACATCGATGTCGGGCACCGCCAGGGCGGTGCCCAGGAGGCCACCGACCACACCGAGATGCATGGGTGACGACACCAGCGCCCACCACAGCTGGCGTGGCGATGGCTGCCAGCCGATCGCGTAGGCGGTGAGCGAGGTGTCGGCGCCGATGACGATGCCGAGACCGGTCGACAGCAGTGCGGCCCAACCGGGTGCGGAGCCGAAGATGCCACCCACCATCGCCAGGCCCACCAGCGACCGGAACGCGAAGTTCACGCTGAGCGGTCGGGTTCGGCGGGTG
>JBIKLX010000126.1:0-9476 GCA_044359565.1 Ilumatobacteraceae bacterium | reverse complement strand
CCGAGCGCGGCATGGGCCTGGTGCTGATCACCCACGACCTGCGCGTGGCGTTCTCGGTGTGCGACCGGGTGATGGTGATGTACGCCGGGTCGATCGTCGAACACACCACTGCGGCGGCGTTGCGCGAACGGCCGATGCACCCCTACACCGCCGGTCTGCTCACCTCGGTGCCCTCGACCGAGCACTACCAGGAGCGCCTCCTCGGGATCGAGGGTTCGGTGCCGCCCACCCACACCGTGCTCGACCGCTGCGCCTTCGCCGACCGCTGCGCGCATCGCGCCGACGAGTGCGTGCAGGGCGCTCCGGCGTTGGTGGAGGTGGCGCCGGGTCGGTTCAGCGCCTGCCGCCGTATCGGTGAGATCGAGCTGGGCGACCGCTCACCCGGCGATGCGGCGCAGGCTCGCGCCGAGCGCCGTGTGGGCGATGTGGTGCTGCGAGTACGCGACCTGCGCAAGGTGTACCGGTCGGCGGGAGCGGAACGGGCGGCGCTCGACGGGGTGTCGTTCGAGCTGCGCCAGGGTGAGGCGCTCGGGGTGGTGGGTGAGAGCGGATCGGGCAAGACCACGATCGCCCGTTGCCTGCTCGGCCTCACCGCGGCGACGGCGGGCGAGATCGAGCTGACCGGTGTGGGTGTGGTCGGTGGTCGCAGGTCCACGGCCCAGCGCCGAGCTGCTGCCCAGGTGGTGCAGTGCGTGTTCCAAGACCCCTACAGCACCCTCAACCCGATGCACACCGTGGGGGCCACACTGGCCGAGGCGCTCGACCATCGGGCCCGGCCGGTCGTCGACCGCGCCGCCGAGGTGGCGGCGCTGCTGGGCAAGGTGGGGCTGTCGGCCGAGTTGGCCGGGCGGCGACCGGTGGCGTTGAGCGGCGGTCAGCGCCAGCGAGTGGCCATCGCCCGGGCCCTGGCTGTAGAGCCGAAGGTGCTGCTGTGCGACGAACCGGTGGCCGCGCTCGACGTGTCGGTCCAGGCGCAGGTGCTGGAGTTGTTGCGTGAGGTGAACCAACAGCAGGGCACGAGCCTGCTGTTCATCACCCACGACCTCGGTGTGGTGCGTCAGGTGACCGAGCGGGTGCTGGTGCTGTATCGCGGGTTGGTGGTGGAAGAGGGCGCCACCGATGCAGTGCTCGACGCTCCGACGCACGAGTACACGCAGCGGCTCGTCGCATCGATGCCGCGGGCAGGCGGAGACTGGCTGTCATGACGGCGGTCGTTCCCGAACGCGAGTTGGCGCTGCCGCTGGTGCCCGAACTGGGTTCCACGTGGTGCCGCGAGGTGGGCGCAGTGTCGGGTCGCCCGGCGCTCGTACTGCTGCACGGCGGACCGGGCTTCAACTCCGAGTACCTCCGCCGGTTCGAGCAGTTCGCCCACACGGGTCGGCGTGTCGTGCGCTACGACCAGATCGGCGGCGGGCGCTCGGTGGTGGCCGATCAGCACTATGTGCCGGGCACGTTCAGCGTCGAGGTGTTCCGCCGCGAGTTGGCGGGGCTGCGCACCACGCTGGGCCTCGACGAGGTGGTGCTGGTGGGCCAGTCGTGGGGGTGCATGCTCGCGCTCGAGCACGTGCTCGCCGGCGCCGAGGGCGTGCGCGGCCTGGTGCTGATGAGCGGTCTGGCGAGCATCGAGGAGTGGCACGCCGAGACCGCCCGGTTGCGCAGCGAACTCCCGGCCGATGTGCGTGAGGTGCTCGAGACCGAAGAGGCCGCGGGCCGGGTGGGCAGCCCGGCGTTCAAGGAGGCGTACGCAGTGTGGGAGCGCACGCACGTGCTGCGCCTCGAATCCGCTCCGCCGTGGGAGGCCCAGGCGGTGGCCCTGTTCGAGCGCGACAGCCGGGTGTACGACCTCGTCGCCGGCGGCGCCGAGTTCCCCACCGGCGACACCTCGGCCGAACTCGACGGCTGGGACGTGCGGCCGCGCCTGGCCGAGGTGAACGTGCCCACCCTGCTGCTGTCGGGCCGTTACGACGAGGCCACCCCCGCGGTGATGTCGACGCTGCACCACGGGATCGCCGGTTCGGAGTGGCACGTGCTCGAGGAGAGCTCGCACAGTTGCCACAGCGAAGAGGAAGCCCTCACGATGTTGCTGGTGGCAGACTTCCTCGCCCGTATCGAGACGAGGACGGCATGACGCGCAAGCGGCGGACGCGTGAAGAGACCCGAGAGTTGCTGCTCGATGCGGCGCTGCGCGTGGCGCTGGGCCGATCGAACGGCGACCACGGCAACTCCACCAACCCGCTGGCCGGCGTGCGCATCACCGACGCGCTCGAAGAGGTGAACCGGCAACTGCGTGAGGTGGATCCGCAGGCCGCTGAGATGACCACCGGCGCCGTCTACAACATCTGGCCGAACCAGGAGGACTTCCAGTCGGCGTTGCTCGACCGCACCATGGCTGCGGCAGCGATCCCCCAGATCGCCCGCGTGCAGGCCGAACTCGCAGAAGGGCTCGCTGCGGGCGCCGATTGGCGCGAACTGGTGGCGCGGTGCTTCGGTGTCGACTTCGACGTGAGCTTCGACGAACCGACGATGTTCCTGATGATCGGCGTGTCGGCACTGGCCGCACCGAACAAGATCGCCTCGACCAACGAGGAGGGCAACGCCCGCTATGTGGCTGCCACAGGCGAGATCCTGAAGCGGATCATCCGCCACGGTGGTCGCCGGATGGCGCCGGGACGGACGATCGCCGATCTGGTATGGGCCATCGAGGCGATCGAGGTGGGCTACCTCATCCGCCGACGCACCAACCCCGAGGTGGCCAACCGGCGCTCGGGCGGCCGAACCGTCGTGCAGCACGCCATCGTCGCCCTGGTCGAGCAGTTCACGGTCGAGGCGTCGTAGCTTCGCCGGGGTCCGCCGCTCAGCCGTCGTCGTCGACGCACCACACATCGGCGTCGACCCGCACGAACGACTCCGACCAGGCGGGGCAGAACTCGGGGGCGGTGGTGCGCAGCACGATGCGGCCCGCATTCGGCGCGCCGCAGTCGACCGGCACGACGAACTCACCGTCGCCGATGCATGCTCCGATCGCCCAGTCGACGAACAGGGTGGTGGCTGGGCCCGGCGGCACTGTGCTGTCGATGGTCGGCGTCGTCGTGGTGGCAGCCGGCCGATCGTCGGAGGACGCGAGCACCACCACCACGATCACCGCCACCAGCAGCAGCACCG
The DNA here is from genome assembly GCA_044359565.1 of Ilumatobacteraceae bacterium. GTDB lineage: Bacteria > Actinomycetota > Acidimicrobiia > Acidimicrobiales > Ilumatobacteraceae > VFMC01. The sequence goes on along the minus strand of JBIKLX010000126.1, from coordinate 6,314 downwards.
CGCCCAGCACGATGGCGGTGACGAACCATGCCGCGCCGGGCGGCGCCGGGGGTGGTTGGGGAACCGACCGCGAGGCGGCCGCCGCACGCGCCATCGTCGGGCCCACCGCCCCAGTCGTGTCGGGCCGGCGCAGCGCGGCCAGCGCAGCGTGGCGGGCCTGGTTCAGTTCGGCCATCGCCGCGGTGAGTCGGGCGCGTTCGGCGTCGCCGGCTGCGGGGTACTGGTCGGGGTGCAGTCGTCGGGCCAGTTCCCGCCAACGCGCCTCCACCTGCTCTGCCGTTGCGTCACGCGCCACGCCGAGCACCTCGAACGGATCCATCGCCGAGTGGTCTACACCAGCGGGTCGTGGAGGCGGCGTTGGAGCGGGCCGCTGATGTGCGTAAGTTCCTGATGTAAGGTCGGAACATGGTCACGAGCGCCAACAAGGTCGCAGCCGGCCCCGGATCGCAGGTCGACCTGCTGTTCCTCGTGCGCATCCCGATGCGCGACGGAGTGCACCTCGCCGCAAACGTGTTCCTACCCAAGCAGCGCGCCGGCGGTGTACCGGCGATCATCGAGTTCACTCCGTACTCGCGCGACACCGGGTCGCCCGAGGGAGCGCGTTTCGCCAGTGAGGGCTTCGCGTTCGTGTCGGTCGACTGCCGCGGCCGAGGCGACTCCGAGGGCGAGTTCCATGGCCACGGTGCCACCGAGGCCGACGACGGATACGACCTGGTCGAGTGGGCGGCTGCTCAGCCCTGGTGCACCGGCGACGTGGCGTTGTTCGGGGGCTCGTACACCGGGCAGAACCAGTGGACCACCGCAGCGGCGCACCCCCCGCACCTGCGCACCATCATCCCGGCCGTCGCGTCGATGGGTGGCCTGGCGCCGGGAGCCGGTGGCATCCCGATCGACCACCAGTTCAACTGGGGCATGCTCACGGCGGGCAAGACGCTGTCGAGCCGTGTGGTGGCCGAGGCGGCGATGCACATCGCCCGCCTGGCCGAGGCGTTCGAGGCGCACGAATCGTTCCGGTCGCTGAACGCACGGCTCGGAGGGCCGTGGGGCCTGCCCGACGAGATGAACACCACGCCACAGTTCGCGCCGTGGCGACCCGAGTGGGGGCCGTCGGAAGCGGGCCTACCCGACATCGACATCCCCGTGCTCGAGATCACCGGACCGTACGACCTCGCCGTGCGCGGTGCGGTCGAGCACCACCGTCGCTATGGCAGGGCTCGCCCTGCCGGCCAGCGCCCCCATCACCATCTGGTCCTCGGGCCGTGGGAGCACGGTGCCGCCTTCGACGGCCGCCCGCAGGCAGGCGACCTCGAGTTCGGTCCTGCGGCGCACCTCGACATGATGCAGATGACGATCGACTGGTACCGCTGGGTGATGTGCGGTGGCGACAAGCCGAGCTTCCTCACCGAGCCGGTGCACTACTACGTCACCGGGGCCGAGGAGTGGAGGACGGCAGCGAGCCTCGAGGCAACCACGGCCGGCACGATGCCGTGGTACCTCGTCGGCCACGACGGCCGGCACAGTGCCGCGCACCCCGGCTGGTTGCAGCCCGAGCCCGTCGACTCGCCGGCGTTCCGCTTCGTGTGCGACCCCGACGAGCGCACGACCATGCTCATCGAGCAGCAGCCCAACCCGGCGGGTCAGTCGCACAACCCGCTCATGGAACTGCCGCCCAACTACCACGATCTCGGCGCCCACCTGATGGGTGTCGATCCCACCTCGGGCGTGTTCGTGGCATCGGTCGACGGCTTCGGTGCGGTGTACACCTCCGCCCGTTTGGCCGAGCCGCTCGACCTGGCGGGTGAGCCACAGCTCGATGCCTGGGTGGTGCTCGACCAGCCCGACGCCGACCTGTGCGCGTTGCTGTACGAATTGCGCGTCGACGGGTCGCGTGTCCTGCTGTCGCCGGCCGTGCAACGGCTGCGGCACCGCGAGCCGGCCCGCGGGGTGCAGCTGATGGTGCCGGGCGAGCCGACGCTCGTGCAGTTCCGCAACTTCCAGTGGTTCGCCCGCCGCCTGGCCGCCGGGTCTCGCCTGCAGTTGGCCGTGCGCCACACGGGGTCGTTGCGCATGGACCGCAACCACCACACCGGCCGGCCCGACGGGTTCGAGACGCCCGACGACGTGCGGGTGGCGACCGTCGACCTGCTGCACTCGGGCGAGCACCGTTCGGTGATCCACCTCCCGCTCGCTGCCGCGGCTGCCTCGTGAGCACGGCACCGGTCACGATCGTCACGGGGGCTGCGTCGGGCATCGGCGCGGCGTGCGTGCGCCGTCTCGCCCAGCGCGGCGACCGGGTGGTGGGCGTCGACATCGCTGCCTCGGTCGACACCCACGTTCGTGCCCTCGGTGGCGAACTCGGCCTCGTGGCCGATGTGTCGTCGTCGGCTGCGTGCGATGCCGCGGTGGCGGCAGCCGTGAAGCGGTTCGGGCAGGTCGACCACCTCGTCGTCGCTGCGGGCATCGAACTCACCGGGCCTGCACACGAGATGGACGACGACACCTGGTCGCGGGTGCAGCGGGTGAACGTCGACGGGTCGTTCTTCATGGCCCGCGCCGTCGGGCGTCACCTCATCGATGCCGGTCGGCCCGGCAGCATCGTGCTGTTCGGCTCGATCAACTCGATGATGGCCATGCCGGGCCAGGTGGCGTACGTGGCGTCGAAGGGTGCAGTGCTGCAACTCGGTCGCGGCCTCGCCGTCGACTGGGGCCCGCACGGCATCCGCGTGAATGTGGTGGGCCCTGGCGTCATCGACACGCCGATGAACGCACAGAGCTTCGCCGACCCGGTGCGCATCGCGTACTACGCGGGGCGTGCCCCCCTCGGCCGTCACGGGCAGGCCGACGAGGTGGCCGCTCTCGTCGCCTTCCTCACGTCGCCCGACGCGTCGTACATCACGGGTGCCTTCGTCGCCGTCGACGGCGGCTGGCTGGCGGGCGAACGCCCGCCCTCACGACCCCCCTCAGAGATGGAGTCCTGAATGCTGAAGGTGATGTGGTTCTTGAAGCGCGCCGAGGGCATCACGCTCGAGCAGTTCGACGCGTGGTGGCGTGAACACCTGCATATGATCGCCGACCGCCAGCGCCCGCAACTGTTGCGCTACACGGTGAACATCCGCACCAGCGACACCGACACCCTGGCGGGCCACCCCGGCACCGACTGTGAGTGGGACGGCGTGGCCGAGCAGTGGTTCGCCGACGAGGCCGCCTTCGAGCAGGTGTACGGACGGCCGTCGGCGGCCGAGACCCGTGCCGACACCCTGGCCCACGTGTCGCGGTTCGAGCGGCTGTTCGTGCACGAGATCCCGGTGATCGAGTGATCGAACACGCCGGCGGACGAGTGGTGTTCGCTGCAGCCGACGAGGTGCCCTGGACCGACACTGCCGACGTCGTGGTGGTGGGCAGCGGTGCCGCCGGATGGGCGGCCGCGCTGGCGGCGCGTTCGGCCGGTGCCGACGTGCTGGTGCTCGAGAAGCTCGGCCAGTTGGGCGGCACCACGGCCAAGGCCGGTGGCGAGGCGGGCGGTGCGCCACCGGGTGCGCTACCCGAGCGGGCCGGCACGTGGCTGTGGATCTGCAACCACCCGTGGCTCGCCGACCTCGGCCACACCGACCCGCGCCCCGAGGCGCTGCAGTACCTGGCGCGCCTGGCCCGGCCCACGATGTACGACCCGGTGTCGCCCACACTGGGCCTGCCCGCCGACGAGTACGCCCTGCTCGAGGCGTTCTACGACAACGGTGCGCGGGTGGTGGCGGCGCTCGATGCCCTCGATGCACCGACACTGCGGCCGTTGGCCGGCACCTGGGACTACTGGGCCGACCTGCCCGAGAACCGGACGCCCCGCGGGCGCGCGCTCTACACGCCGCTGCCCGACGGCCGTGAGGCCACCGGGGCCGAGATCATCGAGGCGATGGCTGCCGCGGGCGAGCGGCTCGGCGTGCGGGTGCGCACGGCCAGCCCCGCGCACGGGTTGGTGGTCGACACCGACAGCGGGCGGGTGATCGGCGTGCAGGCCGGGGCCAGCGCGGCCACCGCATCGCTCGTGCGGGCGCGCGGTGGCGTGGTGTTCGCCACCGGTGGGTTCACCCACTCGCCCGAACTGCGCCGCGCCCATCTACCCGCGCCCATCACGGGTGGTCTCGCAGCCGCCGGCAGCACGGGCGACCTGGTGCACCTGGCCTCGGCGCTCGGTGCCCGGCTGGCCAACATGAACGAGGCGTGGATGACGCCGATGGTGCTCGACCATGGTGCGGCGCCCGCCAGCGGGGCGTTCCGGCTGCCGGGCGATTCGATGGTGTTGCTCGACCGCCTGGGCCGCCGGGTGGTGAACGAGAAGGTCACCTACAACGAGATGACGCGGGCGATGCTGCGCTGGGACGAGGCTCGCGGCGAGTACCCGGCGCGGATGCTGGTGATGGTGTTCGACGAGTCGGTGAGCGAGCGCTGCCGGGCGATGCCGGGCGATGCGCCCATCGACGAAGGTGGCGGCAATCCGCTCGCCCGCGTGGGCGGCAACGACCACCACGAACTGCAGGCCGACACGCTCGACGAGCTGGCGACGATGATCGACCAGCGACTCGCCCGGCACCACGACCGGTTCCCCGGCCTGCGCCTGGCCGACGACTGGGTGGCCGAGGCGCAGGCGTCGATCGAACGGTTCGACGGGTTCGCCCGCAGCGGGGTGGACACCGACTTCCACCGCGGCACCACCCGCACCCAGCGGGCGCGCAGCGGCGCACCGCGCAGCGACGAGTTCCCCAACCCGACGATGCACCCGTTCGACCACGCCGGGCCGTGGCACGCGGTGCTGCTGGTGGCCGGCACGCTCGACACCAAGGGCGGCCCGATGATCGACCCCCACGGACGGATGGTCCGCCCCGACGGCAGCCCGATCGACGGCCTCTACGGTGCGGGCAACTGCATCGCCTCACCCGCCGGGCAGGCCTACTGGGGTGGTGGCACCACGCTCGGCCTGGCCGTCACGTTCGGCTGGCTCGCCGGCGAACACGCCGCCTCCCCCACCCCCACCCCCTGACCCGAGTCGCAGCGACCCACCCGAGTCGCAGCGACCCACCCGAGTCGCAGCGGTGCGGCCGAGGGTTGTTCGTACACACGGGGGGGCAAACAACCCTCGGGCGCTCACCACTGGGCCCCCGTTAGCCTCAGCAGGGTGAGCGTCGCCGCCGACCCGCTGTTCGTGTTCGATCACTCGTACGTTCGCGACCTCGAGGGTCTGTACGAACCGTGGCAGGCGGCCGAGGTGCCGGCCCCTGCGTTGTTGGTGCTGAACGAGGCGCTGGCAGCCGAGCTGGGCGTCGATGCCGACGCGCTGCGGTCGCCCGAGGGCGTCGCCCTGCTCGTGGGCGCCACGCTGCCCGAAGGCACCACGCCCATCGCCCAGGCGTACGCCGGCCACCAGTTCGGCGGCTACTCGCCCCGCCTCGGCGACGGTCGCGCGCTGCTGCTGGGCGAGGTCATCGACGTGCACGGGGCGCGCTGCGATGTGCACCTGAAGGGTTCCGGGCGCACCCCGTTCGCGCGTGGGGGCGACGGCAAGGCGGCTGTCGGGCCGATGATGCGCGAGTACGTCATCAGCGAGGCGATGCACGCGCTCGGCATCCCCACCACCCGCTCGCTGGCCGTCGTGGCCACGGGCGAACGCATCCGCCGCGACATCCCGCTGCCGGGTGCGGTGCTGGTGCGGGTGGCGGCCAGTCATCTGCGGGTGGGCACGTTCCAGTACGCAGCGTCGATGGGCGACCCGGCGGTGGTGCGCCGCCTCGCCGACTACGCCATCGCCCGCCATCATCCGCAGTCCGCCGATGCCCCGCAGCCGTACCTCGCGTTCTACACAGCAGTGGTCGAGGCGCAGGCATCGCTCATCGCCCGGTGGATGCAGGTGGGGTTCATCCACGGTGTGATGAACACCGACAACATGACCATCTCGGGCGAGACGATCGACTACGGGCCGTGCGCCTTCATGGATGCCTTCGACCCGGCCACGGTGTTCAGCTCCATCGACCACGGCGGCCGCTACGCGTACGGCAATCAGCCGAACGTCGCCCAGTGGAACCTCGCCCGTCTCGGCGAGGCGCTGCTGCCGCTGTTGGCCGACGACACCGACGCCGCCATCGCCGCTGCCACCGAGGTGCTGCAGTCGTTCCGCGACCGGTTCACCGCCCACTGGACGGTCGGCGGCCGGGCGAAGCTGGGCCTCGTGCACGAGCACGACGGCGACGAGGCGCTGATCGGCGAGTTGCTCGAACTGCTCGGTGCCCAACGGGTCGACATGACGTGCCTGTTCCGGTCGCTGTCGG
>JBIKLX010000308.1:0-2578 GCA_044359565.1 Ilumatobacteraceae bacterium | reverse complement strand
GAACGCGATCGAGCCCGCCCCATAACTGGAGTTGCGGATACTGCGCTCGGCCGGCTTGCCCTCGTTGTTGTAGTAGCCCGGCGTGCAGTTCTCGAGGAACCGCATGTTGAACTGGGCCATGTCGATGATGCGCTGCACCCAGTCGTCCTCGGCCTGTTGCGATGCCTCGATCATCTCCACCCCCTGCTCGGCGGCGTGGCCGAGGATGTAGGCGAGGTGCCGGCTCTGCTCGTCGAGCAGGTGCGGGAAGTTGGCCGTGAACCCGGCCTGGGTGGGGCTGAAGATGAAGCAGTTCGGGAAGCCCCGGCTGTGCATGCCGTGCAGGGTGGCCGCCCCCTCGCTCCACTTCTCGGTGAGGGTGACACCGTCGCGGCCGTACACCTCGTAGCCCGCCCGGCGGGTGTAGTCGGTGCCCACCTCGAACCCGGTGGCATAGATGAGGCAGTCGAGTTCGTACTCGGTGTCGCCCACCACCACGCCGTGCTCGGTGATGCGATCGACGCCCTTGCCGTCGGTGTCGACCAGCGTGACGTTGGCCCGGTTGTAGGTGTCGAGGTACTCGTCGTGGAAGCACGGCCGCTTGCAGAACTGGCGGTAGTAGGGCTTCAGCAGCTCGGCGGTGACCGGGTCGGCCACGAGCGCGTCGACCCGGGCGCGGATCTGCTCCATCTTCTCGAAGTCGGCCAGCTCCATCGTGTTGGCGATGCCGTCGGCGCTCGTGAAGTCGCCGTCGCCCCGGCGGGCGATGATCAGCAACTTGCCGATGATGTCGGTCCAGCCGTCGCTCACCAGGTCTTCGGGCTCGAGCACACCCGACACGAGGTTGTTGAAGTTCTCCATCCGCCGCTTCTGCCATCCGGCCTGCAGCGACTGCGCCCACTCGGGGTCGGTGGGACGGTTGTCGCGCACGTCGATCGACGACGGGGTGCGCTGGAACACGTACAGGTGCTCGGCCGCCGCGCCGAGATGCGGGATGCACTGCACCGCCGTGGCGCCGGTGCCGATGATGCCCACCCGCTTGCCCGCCAACCCGGCGAGCCCGCCATCGGAGGTGCCGCCGGTGTAGCCGTAGTCCCATCGGCTGGTGTGGAACGAGTGCCCGGCGTAGGTCTCGACGCCCGCGATGCCCGGCAGCTTCGGCCGGTGCAGCGGGCCGTTGGCCATCACCACGTACTGGGCGCGCATCGCATCGCCGCGGTTGGTGTGGATGATCCACCGGCACGCCTGGTCGTCCCACCGCACCTCGGTGACCTCGGTCTGGAAGCAGGCGTTGTCGTAGAGGCGGAAGTGCTCGCCGATGGCTCGGCTGTGGGCGAGGATCTCGGGCGCCCGGGTGTACTTCTCGCGCGGGACGTAGCCGATCTCCTCCAGCAGCGGCAGGTAGATGTAGCTCTCGATGTCGCACATCGCGCCCGGGTAGCGGTTCCAGTACCAGGTACCGCCGAAGTCGCCACCCTTTTCGATGATGCGCAGATCGTTCACGCCTGCCTCGCGCAGGCGAGCGCCGGCCAACTGACCTCCGAAGCCGCCGCCGACGATGGCGACGGTGACCTCGTCGAACAGTGGCTCGCGCTCGATGGGCGCCACGTACGGATCGTCGAGGTAGTGGGCGAAGCGGCCGGCGATCTCGACGTACTGCTCGTTGCCGTCGGCGCGCAGGCGCTTGTCGCGCTCGGCGCGGTAGCGGTCGCGCAAGGCGTCCGGGTCGAACGCCGGCACCGTGTTCGGATCATCGATCGTCGTCATCTCACACCCCCATGTGTTCGTCCTGTTCTACTACGCCGATCGGCGCCGCCAAGAGGCCGGTGTGCGAATCTGTGCGGCGATGACCGACGATCTGCTCCGTGCGCTCGGGCGTGCCGTGGGTGCCGAGTGGGTGGTCACCGACCCGGCCTCGCGGGCAGCGCACGAGACCGACTGGACCGGCCGTTTCCACGGTGAAGCCGCTGCCGTCGTGCGGCCCGGCACCGCCGCCGAGGTGGCCGCGGTGGTGGCTGTGTGCCGTGCGCACCGGGTGGGCCTCGTCGCCCAGGGCGGCAACACCGGCCTGGTGGGGGCCAGCGTGCCGCGCCACGGCGAGGTGGTGCTCGACCTGCGCCGCTTCGACACGATCGAGCCGGTCGACGTGGCCGCCCGTCAGGTGACGGTGGGCGCCGGTGTGCGCCTGGCCGACCTCCAGCACGCCGCTGCCACTGCCGGGCTGCGCTACGCCGTCGACTTCGGGGCCCGCGACACCGCCACCGTCGGCGGCTCCATCGCCACCAACGCCGGCGGCATCAACCTGCTGCGCTTCGGTGGCACCCGCGAGCAGGTGGTGGGCATCGAAGCCGTACTCGGCACCGGCGCGGTGGTGAGTCGCCTCTGCGGGCTGCTGAAGGACAACACCGGCTACCACCTGCCCGGCCTGCTGTGCGGCAGCGAGGGCACGCTCGGGGTGCTCACCCGTGCCCGACTGCGGCTCGTGCCCCGCCACGCCGAACGGGTGACGGCGTTGGTTGGCATGGGCAGCATCGACGACGCGGTCGCTGCCGTGGTGGCGGTACGCGACCGGGTGGCGTCGCTCGAAGCCGCCGAGATC
>JBIKLX010000309.1:0-2578 GCA_044359565.1 Ilumatobacteraceae bacterium | reverse complement strand
CGCCGCGCTGGCGGGCGGCGATGGCGAACGCGTGCGTGGCGCCGTGCGCGTCGACGTAGCCCTCGTGCGGGTCGTAGATGCCGCCCACCACTCCAGTGACGTCGACGATCGGGCATTCCTCGGCGATCTCACCCGGGGTCATCAGCCGCGACGGGATGCCGAGCGTGGCGTTCAACGCATGGGCGTGACGCAGGAACTCCCACCGTTCGGTGGTGCCTGCCAGGCTGATGCCACCGGTCATGTGCATGCCGACGGCCTGGCCGCTCTCGGCCTCGACCTCCTCGTAGAGGCGGATGCCGTACTCCTGCAGCGCGGCGATGTTCGGGTCGTCGTTGATGGCGTGGAACCCGGCCGCAGCGTGCCACGTGGACCCGGCGGTGAGCTCGGAGCGCTCGATGAGCGCGATGTCGGTCCACCCCGCGCGGGCGAGGTGGTAGAGCACGCTGACGCCGACGATGCCGCCGCCGATCACGACGACGCGGTACTGATCTTTCACGAGAACTCCACCTCGATGGTTCCGAACGGTCCGAATGTGGCCGCGAGTCGCGAGCCGGCGCGCACGGCCACCGAGCGCACGGCCGAGCCCGACATGACGATGTCGCCCGCCTCGAGCTGGCCGCCGAGGCCGTCGATGGCATACAGGGTGTTGGCCAGCCAGGCGACGGCTGCGGCCGGGTTGCCCATCACGTCGCCGCTCACACCCGCCTGCACCTCGGTGTCGACCTCCATGCGGATGGCGATGTCGGCGAGGTCGAGCGCCAGGGGTGACATCTCGACCTCACCGAGCACCACGAGGCCGGCACCCGCGTTGTCGGCGATCGAGTCGACCGCGTTCGCACGCATGGCGCCGACACGACTGTCGATCACCTCGATGGCCGCGCGCACCACACGGGTGGCGGCGACGACGTCGGCCACGGTGACACCGGGGCCACGCAACGGCGCCGACAGCTCGAAGGCGATCTCGGCCTCGACCCGCGCGTCGGACAGCGTGCTGGCCGGCACCGGCTGGCCGACGGGCACGAACACGTCGTCGAGCAGTTGGCCGAAGTCGGGGCCGGTCATGCCGTACTGGCGCTGGATGGCCTCCGACGTGAAGCCGATCTTGTGCCCCTTCGGCCGCCGCCCGTCGGCGATCATCAGGTCGACGAACTTGCGGCGCACGCAGTAGGCGTCGTCCATCGTGTACTGCGTCGACTCGCTGGGCGGGTCGACGCCCAGCCCGCTGCGCTTGGCCGCATACAGGCGCTGCGCCATCTCGGCGTGCTGCGCGTCGGTGAGCAACAGGTTCATGACACTCCCCCGCCGGAGACGGCCGGCACCTGTTGGGTGATGCAATGGATGGCGCCGCCGTGCACCGGATGGGCGCGCATCCGCAACGGGATCGCCTGTCGGTCGGGGAAGGCGCCGCCGATGATGCGCACGGCCTCGGCGTCGAGCTCCGGATCCTCTTCGGGCACCGGGATGAGCACCGCGCCGTTGCACAGGTAGAGGTTCAGGTACGACGCCCGCACGGTGAGATCGCCGTGGCGGATGACCGGCAGGAGCGGCACGTCGATGATGTCGAACCCCGCCGCTTCGAGGATGGCCTTGTTGGTGGCGTAGATGTCGGCACTCTCGTCGTCGGGTCCGTAGGCAGCCATCAGCAGGGCGCGCTGCTCGTCGACGAACTGCAGGATGAGGTCGGTGTGGCCGTCGCTGTTGGTGGGACCGCGGTCGAACAGCGGCCCACCGGGCAGCCACACCATGCGGTCGAGCCCAAAGCCGGCCAGCAGCCGCTCGGTGACCGTCTCTTTGTCGAGGTGCCAGTTGCGATTGGGGTTGAGCACGCAGTGCTCGGTGGCCACCAGCGTGTCGCGCCCGTTGGTGGCGATGGCCCCGCCCTCCATCACGACGTCGATCTTCTCGACCCGGTGGCCGAGTTGTTCGGCCAGGGTGGCACCGGCGCGGGCGTCGCGGTCGCGCTTGGCATGGCGTTCGCCGTACGAGTTGAACACGACGTGGCGGGCCTCGATGTGCTGGCCGTCGGTGACGTAGATGGGGCCGTTGTCGCGCGACCAACTGCCGTCCATCGGGATGACGCGGATGTCGGTGGCCGGGTGCAGGCGCTGGCGGGCCACTGCGGCGCCTGCCTCGTCGGCCGCCACCATGGTGACGGGCTCGAACTCGGCGATGGTGTTGGCCACGCGGGCGCTCTCGTCCTGCACCTCGGCGAAGAACGAGCCCCACATGCTCTCGCGGCAGGGCCAGAACATGATGGTGCGTTCGTGGGGCACCCACTCGCCGGGCAGCGACAGCCGACCGCTCATCGGCACGTCTCCACCCAGTGCAGGTACCGCGGGTCTTCGCCGCGGGTGGCACGCGAGTAGGCCTCGGCGACGGCGGTGGTGATGGGCCCCGGGCAGGCGATCTCGCGGTCGTCGACCGAACGCACCGACCCCACCTCGGCTGCGGTGCCGCAGGTGAACATCTCGTCGGCGATGTACAGGTCGGTGCGGGCCAGATCGGTGACCACGAGCGGGATGCCGAGGTCGGCGAGGATCGTACGCACCGACGCCTGGGTGAGGCCTTCGAGGGCACC
>JBIKLX010000307.1:0-2582 GCA_044359565.1 Ilumatobacteraceae bacterium | reverse complement strand
CCCGTTCGACGGTGGTGAGATGGCGGAAGCGCCACAGGCGGAACGCGTCCTCGAAGTCGGTCAGTTCCTCGCCGAGTTGGTAGAGGTCCCAGTGCGCCTCGGGATCGCGGTACACCTGCAGCCACGCCCCCTCTACGGCCTCCGACGCCACATACGGCCGGCTCCAGTCGCGGTCGACGCAGTCGGCCGGTACCGCCAGGCCGCGTCGGGCCAACAGCCGAAGCGACTCGTCGTACAGCGACGGCGCCCGCCACGCGGCCTCCACCTCGGCCAGCAACTCGGGTCGGTGAGCGTGTGGGCGCAGCATCAGCTCGTTCTTGTTCCCCGCGGCGAACTCGATGCAGCGGTACTGCCAGCTCTGGAACCCGCTGCTGTTCGACAGATAGGAGCGGATGGCCGAGTACTCCGACGGGGTCATCGTGGCCAGCACGTCCCACGCGTGCACCAGTTGCTCCATGATTCGGCTCACCCGCGACAGCATCTTGAACGCAGGGGCCAGTCGATCATCGGCGATCGCGGCAATCGCAGCGCCGAGTTCGTGGCGCATCAACTTCATCCACAGCTCACTGGTCTGGTGCTGAACGATGAACAACATCTCGTTGTGCTCGGGCGACAGCGGGTGCTGTGCCGCCAGCACCTCGTCGAGGTGCAGGTAGTCGCCGTAACTCATGTCGCGCGAGAAGTCGAGTTGCGCGCCGTGTGGATGATCGGTGGCCATCACCGGAGTCTCGCGCTCACACCAGACGGCGACCGGCAGCCCACGCGCTGAGTTCGTGCCGGTTCGACAACTGCAGTTTGCGCAGCACGGCAGATACGTGGGTCTCGATCGTCTTCACCGACAGGTGCAGGCGGCTGGCCACCTCGCGGTAGGTGTAGCCGCGAGCGATCAGCCGCATCACCTCTTGCTCACGCGCCGTGAGCAGGTCGAGTTCGGGATCCACCGGAGCCGCCACCTCGCCCGAGAACGCATCGAGCACGAACCCGGCCAGGCGGGGCGAGAACACTGCATCACCGTCATGCACCCGCCGGATCGCATCGATCAGTTCGGCACCATCGATGCTCTTGGTCACATAGCCCCGAGCACCGGCCCGGATCACCGCCACCACATCGCTCGCCTGATCGCTGACCGAGAGCGCGAGGAACACGGCCTCGCTCCAGGTGCGGCGGACCTGTTCGATGATCGCCCGCCCGCCGCCGCCGGGCAGGTGCACGTCGACGAGCACCACATCGGGCCGGAGCCTCAGGATGTCGGCGACGGCACGATCCACCTCGCCCGCCTCGCCGACCACCTCGATCACCCCCACGGCCGCGGCCAACTCGCTGCGCACCCCCGCCCGGAACAGTGCGTGGTCGTCGACGAGATAGCAGCGGATCACGATGCCACCGCCTCACCGACGAACCTCGGACGGCCGACCTGCATCGACACCTCCGTACCCTCACCCGGTGTGCTGATCACCGCCGCACCGCCAGCCACCCGGGTGAGCCGGCCGGTGATGGAGTCGCGTATCCCGCGTCGATCGGCGTCGACCATCGACGGGTCGAATCCCACACCGCGATCACGGACGAACACCTCCACCACCTCCTGCCCGACCTCGGCGAACACCGACACGGTCGCCGCACCGCTGTGCTTGGCCGCGTTCAGACACGCCTCGCGCGTCGCGGCGACAAGCGCCGCACACCGGTCATCGAGTGGGCAGTCACCGACCACGATCACGTCGACCGGTACGTCGTAGGCGTCTTCCACCTCCTCCGCGATCGCTCGCAACGACGCGGCGAACGAGTCGGTGATCTGCTGCGCTGCACCGTCGCCGTACAGCCACTCGCGGAGTTCACGTTCCTGACGCCTCGCCAGGGTGACCGTGCGGCGCGGATCGTCGGCCGTGCGTTGGATCAGGGCCAGGGTCTGCAACACCGAGTCGTGCAGGTGGGCGGCCACGGCAGCACGCTCGTCGGCGCGGATCCGTTGGCGCCGCTCCTCGGTCGCGTTCTGCGCCAGCCGGGCGAGCCACGGTCCGGCCACGATGCCCACACCCACCAACGTCAACGCTGCCGCGTTCACGCCCACCCGCACGCTCACCGGGGTGTCGCCCTGCCAGAGGCCACCGGCGCCACCGGCCAGCAGCACCCCGCCGGCCACCAGCACCGCGCCGATCAGCACTCGGCCCTGTACCCAGCGGCCGTCGCCCCGGGCGAGCACCAACGCGCCGGCACCCATCACCACCGCTGCCAGCATCGGTGCATCACCCAGCCACACCCCGGTCGAACGCACCACCAGCAACAGGCCAGCGGTGATCAGCACCACCGCTGCGTCGCGTCGACGATCGTGGGGGAGCACCGGCGGGGGCTCGGTCGCGCGTGCCGCCACGGCGTGCCCGAGCGCGTACAGCGCCACGCCCACGCCACCCGCCAGGCCCAATACGACGACGACCACCCGCATCAGCATCGGATCGACACCGTGCTGGTCGGCGAAGCCTCCCGCCACCCCGGCGAGCACACGTCGATCCGAGCGCGCCCGGAACTCGAGCGACCGGCCGGCATCGGCGAACTGTTCGAGCACGTCGACCACGGACCCATCATCGCAC
>JBIKLX010000306.1:0-2612 GCA_044359565.1 Ilumatobacteraceae bacterium | reverse complement strand
CCAACGACACCAGTGAACCCACGGCCACCACCCTAACCGCCGCCGTTCAGCCCGTGATCCAGAGCGTGATCGAGCCGGCGAGGGCCTCAGATACGGGCGATGAGCTTGCGGTTCTTGAACTTCGCCTTGCGGTAATCAGCGTTCATGAGGGCGATCACGTCGATCGAGATCTCCTTCGGGCACGCCGCCTCGCACTCGCCGTGGTTGGTGCACGAACCGAAGTAGCTGTCCATGGTCTCGACCATCGCCTCGGCCCGCTTGTAGCGCTCGGCCTGACCCTGGGGCAGCACGTTCAGATGAGTCATCTTCGCCGCCGTGAACAGGTTGGCTGCACCGTTGGGGCACGCTGCCACGCAGGCGCCGCAGCCGATGCACGCAGCCGCGTCCATCGCCGCATCGGCCACCGGCTTGGCCACCGCGATGAGGTTGCCGTCGGGCGCGCCACCGGTCTCGGCGGTGATGTAGCCACCCGACTCGATGATGCGGTCGAAGGCCGAGCGGTCGACCATCAGGTCTTTGATGATCGGGAACGCCGACGCCCGCCACGGCTCGATGGTGATCTCGGCACCCGACTGGAAGGTGCGCATGTGCAACTGGCACGTGGCCGAGCCGCGCTGCGGACCGTGGGCCTGGCCGTCGATCATCAGCGAGCACGTGCCGCAGATGCCCTCACGGCAGTCGTGGTCGAACGTGACCGGCTCGCGCCCCTCGCTGATGAGCCGCTCGTTCAACACGTCGAGCATCTCGAGGAACGACGCTTCGTCGCTGATCGAGTCGACGAGGTGATGCTCGAAGTGGCCGCGGTCGGACGGGCCCGACTGACGCCAGATCTTCAGCTTGATGTCGGTGAGGTGCCGGGCGTGGCCGGCCTGGGGTGACGCGCTCACTTGTAGCTCCGGGTGGCGAGATGGACGGTTTCGAACTCGAGCGGCTCGATGTTGCGGATCGACTGCATCGGGTCGCCGTTCCACTCCCACGCGGCCACATGCGCGAAGTTCACGTCGTCGCGCACCGCCTCGCCCTCATCGTCCTGGTACTCGGCGCGGAAGTGGCCGCCACAGCTCTCGCGGCGCTCGAGCGCGTCGCGGCACATCAACATGCCGAGCTGGAAGAAGTCGTCGACACGGCCGGCCTTCTCGAGGGTCTGGTTCACCGAGGTGGCATTGCCGGTGACCCGCAGATCCTTCTGGAACTCCTCGTACAGGGCGGGCAGTTCCGACAGTGCCTTCTCGAGGCCCTGCTCGGTGCGCTCCATCCCGCAGTAGTCCCAGATGATCTTGCCGAGTTCGCGGTGGAACCAGTCGGGCGACCGGGTGCCCTTGATGTCGAGGTAGCCCTGGTAGCGGGCCCGGGCGTCGTTCTCGGCGAGCTTGAACGCCTCGTGGTCGACACCCGGCATCGGCTTGTTCAGCATCGGGGCCAGATAGTTGCCGATGGTGTACGGCAGCACGAAGTAGCCATCGGACAGACCCTGCATGAGCGCCGACGCACCGAGGCGGTTGGCACCGTGATCGCTGAAGTTCGCCTCACCCGCGGCGTACAGGCCGGGGATGGTGGTCATCAACTCGTAGTCGACCCACAGGCCACCCATCGTGTAATGGCTGGCCGGATAGATGCGCATCGGCGTCTCGTACGGGTCTTCGCCCGTGATGCGCTCGTACATCTGGAACAGGTTGCCGTAGCGCTCCTCCACGACGTCTTTGCCGAGCCGGTTGATGGAGTCGGCGAAATCGAGGTACACGCCGTTCTTCAGCGGGCCCACACCGCGGCCCTGGTCGACGGAGCGCTTGGCCGCACGCGACGAGATGTCGCGGGGCGCCAGGTTGCCGAAGCTGGGGTACAGCCGCTCGAGGATGTAGTCGCGGTCGCTCTCGGGGATCTCGTGCGGGGCGCGCTTCTCGTCGGGGTTGGTGGGCACCCACACCCGGCCGTCGTTGCGCAACGACTCGCTCATCAGCGTGAGCTTCGACTGGGTGTCGTCGCTCTGCGGGATGCACGTCGGGTGGATCTGGGTGTAGCAGGGGTTGGCGAAGTACGCGCCCTTGCGATGCGCCCGCCACGCCGCGGTGACGTTGCAGGCCATGGCGTTGGTGGAGAGGAAGAACACGTTGCCGTAGCCGCCGGTGCACAGCACCGTGGCGTGCGCGGCGTGCGACTGGATGGCACCCGTGAGCAGATCGCGCACGACGATGCCGGCGCAGCGGCCGTCGACGGTGACCACGTCGACCAGTTCGGTGCGGTTGAACAGCCGCACGTTGCCGAGGCCGATCTGGCGGGCCAACTGCTGATAGGCGCCGAGCAGCAACTGCTGGCCGGTCTGGCCACGGGCGTAGAACGTGCGGCTGACCTGGGCGCCACCGAAGCTGCGGTTGTCGAGCAGGCCGCCGTACTCGCGGGCGAACGGCACGCCCTGAGCCACCATCTGGTCGATGATGTCGACGCTCACCTGGGCCAGACGGTGCACGTTGGCCTCACGGGCGCGGAAGTCGCCGCCCTTGATGGTGTCGTAGAACAGACGGTGCACCGAGTCGCCGTCGCCCTTGTAGTTCTTGGCGGCGTTGATACCGCCCTGGGCGGCGATCGAGTGGGCCCGGCGCGGCGAGTCGTGGAAC
>JBIKLX010000305.1:0-2615 GCA_044359565.1 Ilumatobacteraceae bacterium | reverse complement strand
ACGGTGGTTGCAGCGGCGCCGACCACCTCGCCCCATCGGTGCTCGAAGTCGAAGATCGTGCCCGGGTCGTCGAGGTTCGACATGACTGCCGATGTCTCGGCGAACACCATGCCGATGTGCCGCCCCTCCACTGCGGGAGCGAGGCGGCGTAGTTCGGTGCCGAGTGCCGCAGTGATGGCAGCGGGACGGTAGCGGCCGGCGCCGCGCCGCAGGTCGATCGACAGGGTGTCGTCGTCGGTGTCGCTGGTGCGGGCCACCACCCAGGCATCGAGACCCCGGCCCACCCTGCGGCGGGCCAACTGCACCGCCGAAGCCTGACCGTCGTCGGTGACGAGCAGCGTGTGTCGGCCCACGCCGCGCATGCTCTGGGCGAACAGTTCCGTCGCGTCGAGTCCGAGGGCATGGGCCAGGCGAGCGACGACGTCGACCGTTGGGGTGCGGCCCGGCCGGGCCGGATGAGCGGCCGCCTGTTCGAGGGCCACGACGTAGGGCTGCGAGATGCATGCCTGGGCAGCCAGATCGCGGGTCGACCAGCCGAGGCTGCGGCGTCCACTCAGCAGCGCTCGCGCGAAGGCCACCGGGTCGAACTCGACCGGACCGTCGGGGGAGCGGGGGGTTCGTGACGCAACAATGCGATCACTATAGTGATCGCTTGTGAGCTCCACCGAAAGCGTTGACACCATGGGCTCGAACCCCATCGTCGATCGACCGTCCGGGGTGCAGTTCGTGCGCTCGCCGTGGCTCTGGTTCGGAACGCTCGTCGCCCTCGCCTGGGTGCTGCTGATGGTGCTTCATCTCGGATCGGGCGACCACGCTTCGCACGCGTCGCTCGGCACCGTGGTGGCCATGTGGCTGGTGATGGTGCTGGCGATGATGGCGCCCACCGCCGTACCGGTGCTCGCATCGTTGCGCGACATCGTGCGCAACGACTCGATGACCACGTGGTGGTTGTTCCTCGGTGGCTACGTCGTCGTCTGGTCGGTCGTTGCCACGGCGATGGCGGGGGCGCAGTGGTGGCTGTCGGGGGCGGGGCTGCTCGACCCGACAGGTGCCAGCACCTCGTACTGGCTCACGGCAGCGTTGTTGGTGGCTGCAGGCGGCTACCAGTTCTCGACGTTGAAGCACCGCTGCCAGACCGAGTGCGAGCGACCCATGACGTTCTTCTGGCGCCACTGGCGCAGCGGTACCGGCGGTGCGGTGCGCATGGGGTTGCGCCACGGCGCCGTGTGCGTCGGCTGCTGCTGGCTGCTGATGCTGCTCGCGTTCGTGGCCGGCGCGGCCAACGTGTGGTTCATGCTGCTGTGCGCCGTGGTGATGGCGGTGGAGAAGGTGCCGGCCATCGGCCGCCGCATCTCGGTGCCGCTCGGCGCTGCGTTGCTGGTGGCGGGCGCGCTCACCGCCGTCGCCGCCGTGGCCACGCCTGCCGAAGCGCCTGCCCACCAGCACACGCACTCCACCCATCTGCCCCACACCGGACCGCTCGCGGCCCACGACGGAGAGGACAACCATGGAACCCTGGTCGATCGAGGGTGAGCTCATCCTCAACTGCAACTGCACGGTGTTCTGCCCGTGCGTGGTATCGCTCGGCAAGCACCCGCCCACCGAGGGTTACTGCCAGGCGTGGGCCGGTATCCGCATCGACCGCGGCCGATCGGGCGAGGTCGACCTCGGCGGGCTGAACATCGCCATGCTGCTCGACATCCCCGGCAAGATGGAGCGCGGCAACTGGACGCTCGCGCTGTGGATCGACGAACGGGCCACCGACGCCCAGTTCGAGCGCATCGAGACCATCATGAGTGGCCGCGGTCGCGGCACCACCGGGTTGTTCAAGTTGCTCGTCGGGCAGTACCTCGGCGCCGAACGCGCACCGGTTGCGTTCACCACCGAAGGCGACACCCGTTCGCTGTCGGTGGGGAAGTACATCCAGGGTTCGGTCACGCCCATCTCCGGTGCGCGCAGCGGCGAAGACGTGAGCATCGTCAACACCCAGTACTGGATGGGCCCCGAGGTCACCGTGGCCGAGGCCACCGTCGGCCGGGTGCGCGCGTTCGGCCGGGTGTGGAACTTCGAGGGACGCAGCGCCGAGATCTGTTCGATCCGGTGGGAAGGGCCGTGAGCGCGCCCGAGATCGCGCTCACCAAGCGACTGCGCAGCACGCCCTGGTCGAGCCGCATCGAGGCCTTCGGCCTGCAGGCCTACACGGTGTACAACCACATGCTGCTGCCCACCCGCTTTCGCGGTGTGGAGGACGACTACTGGCATCTGCGCTCGGCGGTGCAGGTGTGGGACGTGGGCTGCGAGCGCCAGGTCGAGCTGGTCGGTCCCGACGCCGCACGTCTGGCGCAGCTGCTCACCGTGCGCGACCTCCGCTCGCTCGATGTGGGGCGCTGCGTGTTCGCCCCGGTGTGCGACCGCGACGGCAGGCTGATCAACGACCCGGTGGCGTTGCGCATCGCCGACGACCGGTACTGGTTCTCGGTGTCCGACTCCGACGTGGTGCTGTGGGCGGGTGGTCTGGCCCTCGGCATGGGCCTCGACGTGGAGGTGCATGAACCCGACGTGTGGCCACTGGCCGTGCAGGGTCCCCACGCCGACGACGTGGTGGCAGCCGTGTT
>JBIKLX010000304.1:0-2616 GCA_044359565.1 Ilumatobacteraceae bacterium | reverse complement strand
GACCGGGTGTTCGAGGTGCTCGACGCGCCCGAGTCGATCACCGACCGGCCGGGTGCGGTCGATCTGGTCGACCCCGTGGGCCGGATCGAACTCGACCACGTGCGGTTCCGCTACCCGGCTGCTGCCGAGGTGACGGTGCGCTCGCTCGAGGCGCCGTCTGCGCTGGGCGGCACCGACCCCGACCGCGATGTGCTGGTCGACGTGTCGCTGGTGCTCGAGCCGGGCGAGACGGTAGCGCTGGTGGGGTCGTCGGGGTCGGGCAAGACCAGCCTCGCCTCGCTGCTGCCGCGCCTGTACGACGTGAGCGACGGCGCGGTGCGCATCGACGGGCACGATGTGCGCGACCTCACCCAGACCTCGCTGCGTGCGGCCATCGGTGTGGTCAGTCAAGACCCGCACCTGTTCCACGACAGCATCGGCGCCAACCTGCGTTATGCGAAAGCCGACGCCACCGATGCCGAGCTCGACGAGGCGTGCCGCGGTGCGCGCATCCTCGACACGGTGCGGTCGCTGCCTGACGGCTACGACACGCTGGTGGGCGAGCGTGGCTATCGCATGAGCGGTGGCGAGAAGCAGCGCCTGGCCATCGCCCGGTTGCTGTTGAAGAACCCGACGATGATGATCCTCGACGAGGCCACCAGCCATCTCGACAACGAGAACGAGGCGCATGTGCAGGAAGCGCTCGATCATGCGCTGCGTGGCCGCACCGCGCTGGTCATCGCTCACCGTCTCACCACGGTGCGCGACGCCGACCGCATCGTGGTGCTCGATGCCGGCCGCATCGCCGAGCAGGGCACGCACGACGAGTTGATGGCGCGCGACGGGCTCTACGCGGCGCAGGTGCGCGCCGGCGAGGCCGGCATCCTGGCCTGAGCCGGGCGGTGTCGGGTGCTGGTTGACTTGACGAGGAGCACTATCTCTTCGGTGTCCCTGATCGGCCGAAGATAAACGTGGGAGCGCTGCCACCGCCACCACCTGCTGCACCGGCCCCGGCCCGCCCGCCTCCGCCTCCGGCAGGCGAAGCCGTAGCCGTGGGCCTTGGTCCGGTGACGGAGCGAGGCTCTACTGGCTTTGGCGGAAGCACATTCAGGGTAACGACTGCGGTGACTCGGACGATTTGCCCGGGGAGAGTCGGGGCAGGGGGGGCCGGAGGTCGGGGCCCGAGAGGGGGAGTGGGCGGCGGCGTACTGGCCGGCGGGAAGATGGATCCCGTCGGGAATTCCGGTGGTTTGTCGATCGGATTCCAAACCTGCGAGGCATCAGGCGCGCACTTGCCCTCGCGGATAACGGTGCACGTTGAGGCACCGGCTGACGCTGCGACAATGAGGGTCAGGGCAACGCTCGAAACTACCGACAGGCCAAGGACGTGAGCCGCTTTCATGGAATCTCGCTTTCTCTCGTCAACGTTGAACCAGAATAACTAGAAGAATAATGCTGGTCTTAAGGGACATGTCAACCCGGGAAGTGCCGTGCAGTGCCCGCAGCGAGCGCCAGATCGACCGCAAGGATGGAGTCGCGGGCCGTCGGCGCCCTGCGCTACCTCCCGTGACATCGCGCGACGTGAGGTCAGATCCATTGCTGAGCTTCTGACGAGTTGGGCCCCGGAAGGATTTGCCGCGCTGCAGTCCGCCCCCGAGCTATACGAACGTGGATGCAGGGGGATTTTCGACGTGGTCGTCGAGTCGGTATCGATCGGCTCCCGGGTAGCACGAAACTCCGATCGGCCGACACCCCAGACCTCGGCGTTCGGCATTGACGTCGGCAGCGATCGGGCGTCGTCGCAACTAGCCTCGCCCGGGTGAGTCAGGCCGACGAGCAGCACGTGGTCATCGGGGTCGACGGGGGTGGCACCAGCACCGACGTGCTGGTGGCCGACCTGCACTGCGCCGTGCTCGGCAGCGCCACCGGCGGGGGCAGCAACTGGGAGTCGGTCGGCCTGCCGGCCATGGCCGCCGAGGTGGCGCGCACCGTCGACGAAGTACTCACCGCCGCCGGCCGCACACGCGACCATGTGGTGGCGGCTGCCTGAGACCGACGGCGATGTGGTGTTCGCCAGCATCCAGTCGCTCACCGGCAACCTCGCCGCCTTCGACCCGACCACGTTCGACTACGTGGTTGTCGACGAGTTCCACCACGCCGATGCCCCGACCTACCGCCTGGTGATCGCCCATTTCCGGCTGGAGTTCCTGCTCGGCCTGACGGCCACACCTGAACGCACCGACCGGGCCGACCTGCTGGCGCTGTGCGCCGACAACCTGGTGTTCGATGTCGGTCTCGTTAAGGGCATCGAGCGGGGGTTGCTCAGGCCGGCGGCGCTGCTGCGGGGGGCATTTCGGCCGAGGGGGTGGCGGCAGTCGCAATGGAGCGGGCGTTCAGCCACTGGGCCAGCAGCACGGCGGCGATGACCACGGCCGCGCCGAGCCACTGGATGAGGCGGATGTGGTCGCCGAGGAAGATCACCGACCACACCATCGCCAGCACCACCTCGAGCGGCATGATCATCGACACCACGGCGGCCGACACGTCGCGCATCGCCTGGAACATCAACAGGGTCGACAGCACGGTGGGCACGAGGGCGAACATCAGCGTCTCGAGTGCGATGCGGGTGGTGCTGGG
>JBIKLX010000303.1:0-2634 GCA_044359565.1 Ilumatobacteraceae bacterium | reverse complement strand
GGCCCACTCGTGCCGGCAGAACAGGCAGACGAGCATGCCGACCGACGGGCGCAACTTGATGTCGGTCGCCCCGCACTTGGGACAGCGATTGACCCCGTCGTCGAGACGCTCGTTCCGTGTGTCGATGACGGGGTCGGGCGCCGGCGGCAGAGGCCCATCACCCGGAACGCTGGGGGGAGGCAGGGATGTCATCGCAGCGTGTGCCGGACCGGTCTCAGAGTCCGAGCACCTTGTTCTTGGCGGCGTCGTAATCCTCTTGGGTGATGAGGCCGGCGTCGAGCATCTCTTTGAACTTCGCCAGCTTGTCCACCGGGTCTTCGGCCGCGGGTGCTGCGGGAGGAGCGGGGGGAGGCGGCGGGGGCGGCGCACCGGGCGACGGGGGCGGCGTGCTCTGTCCACCGATACCGGGCACCGGCTGCTGCAGGCCACCGAGGCCTGTTGCCCCGGCTGCCATGCCGAGCCCCACCAGGCCGGCGCCGCCGCTGTTCTCGCCCGCAGCCTCGAAACCCGCAGCAACTGATGCCTGCAGGTTCGAGTTGCCGCGAGCACCCGACAGCGCGTCGGCGCGCTGGACGTTGCGCAGCAGTTCGCGGGTCGCCTCGTCGTACTCGATCGCGATGATGGCGGTCGACACGATCTCGAGGCCCCGTGCGGTGCTCCACTGATAGTTCTGCTCGACCGCAGCCGACAGGCTCTTCGCGAAGCCGATCGAGTCCTGCTGGATCTTGGTGATGCGGTTGCCCTTCGACGGGTCGTTGGTGTACATCGAGAACGCCGGCGCCAGCGAGCCGACCACTTCGTTGAACAGTTGCGAGGCACCGTCGTTGTCGAGGTCGGTGAAGTCGAACACCTGGCCCGGCTCGAGGTACTTCGCGGGGACCCACGCCTTGATGAACAGCAGCG
Source organism: Ilumatobacteraceae bacterium (assembly GCA_044359565.1). GTDB lineage: Bacteria > Actinomycetota > Acidimicrobiia > Acidimicrobiales > Ilumatobacteraceae > VFMC01. The sequence continues at coordinate 1,731 of JBIKLX010000303.1, read as the reverse complement.
GGTCGACGATCTTGATCGTGTAGGTGCCGCGAGTGACCGCTCCGACCTGGGCGTTCATGTAGGCGTCGTCCCAGTAGATCTCCGACTGGGTGCCGAAACGGTTGTTCGGCAATTCCTTCAACGCCACGAAGTAGGCCCGCTGTTGCGTACCGGGGCGGCCGCCGAACTTGAAGCGCTCCCACGAGGTCTTGATCAACGGACTCAGGATGCCGTCGCCGGCGAAGATCGACTTCGAGTCCTGTTCGTCACTGTTCCACACGTAGGCGCCGGCCTCGGCGGCCAGACCCGTGATCGCGCCCTGCTCCATCAGCACGAGGCCGTAGCCCTCGGGTACGACGATGCGACTGCCGTTCGAGATGACCCCGTCGGAGCCACGAGTGTTCGACCCGCGCCCTGCGTTCTGACCGCGGGGCACCGCTGCGAACAGTGCGGCCGTGGGCGGCAGGCCCTCTGGCACGGTGTAGAAGTCTTTCCACTGATCGGCCATCGCGCCGCCGATCGAGCCGAGTGCCGCCTGAATGAGCCCCATGGTTCACATCCCTTTCCCACGTCGGTGGTGAAGGCGCCAGTCTAACGAGCCGGCGTTGGCGCTCGGGGAAAGGTCGTGGCCTCGATGCGGCGTTGTCAGCCTGCGTCGAGCTCGGCGATGTACTGCTGGAGCTTGCCGATGGCGGGCCCGGCGAACTCGAGGGCCACGGCGATCAGTTCGGCGCTCGGTGCGGCCGTGCTGCTGAAGCCGTCGAGCCGCGACTGCGCCAGCCACTGCTGCAGCGCCGGGTCGGCACCCCACTGGGCCGTGTTCATCGCGTTGCCGAACGCGGTGCGCAGCCAGTCGGTGTGACTGTCGGGGTGGGGCACCACGCCGCACAGCCGGTTCTTGTCGGCGTCGCTGTCGTACGCGCCCTCGACATGGGCGATGAAGGCGGCGCTGAACACCTGTTGGCAGTGCCGCACCGTCTGCAGCGTCACCCGTCCATCGTCGAACACCGGTTTCGGTGGACGCCGCTCGAGGCCATCGGCCGTGCAGTCGATGTGCACCGTGTCGAGCGAGGTCGACACCGCTCCCCCATCGAGCACGATGCGATCGGCCTCGATCCGTTGGACGCGACCCATCCTGATGACGTTCGTGATGCGCCGCAGTTGCTCGAGTTCGGCGCGGGTGACCGTCGAGCACCGGTACATCGTGGGCCGCACCGACGTGTCGATCCGGAGCAGGAGACCCCCTGCTTCGAGTCGGTCGAACAGGTCGTCGATCGATGTCGACTGGGCGATGTGCCGGAACTGCTCGACGAAGCCGCGCGCCGTGTTCGCGAAGAACTCGCCCGGCTGGATCTGCGCCCGATCGAGATACCACGAGTCGCGCGGCATGATCCACGAGATCTCATCCGGGTCGACACCGTTGGCGAGCAGCCACAGGCAGGCATCGGCACCGGTCTTGCCGGCGCCGACGACGACGTATCCGTCGGTCGGGCGATTGATCGTGGGGAGGTCGTTCGGCGGGATGCAGCGCACACCGGCCGCAACGTCGTACTGCGGGGGCCGCACGGAGGGGACGGTGACGTTCATGTAGGTGGCGTCGACGATCGTGGCTGACGGCGCGACCTCGAACTGCTGGCCCGATACGCGCCACACGAACCCTCGCCGGCCATCGCTCTCGCTGTAGTCGCACATCGGGAAGTACCGGACGCGCCCCGACGGGAGGAACTGCCGGTTCATCACATGGTCGTAGTA
>JBIKLX010000125.1:0-9756 GCA_044359565.1 Ilumatobacteraceae bacterium | reverse complement strand
ACCACGCGGCCGTGTTCGACCTTGCTCGGGTAGAGGCTCGGCGACACGTAGGCGTCGGGGCCCTGCACGATCAGCAGCGCTGCGGCACCGGCTGCGACTGCGTGCCGTTGCGGGTTGGCCGCGGCGATGTGGGCACGGACGACGAGATCGCAGCCGACACGGTTGCCGTCGGCACGGTCGACGAGGAATGGCACGAAGCTGCTGTCGAGGCCGGCATCGGTGGACGTGACCAGATGGCCAATGCCGATGCTTCCGGCCAACGCCGCAGCATCGTCGGCGGACATCTCGAAGTGGCGGGGCACGTACACGGAATCGAGCGTAACCCTTGCGGTCCAACTGGGCCTTCGTGGGTCGGGCGGTGGGTCGGCCATGATGGCGGGATGAGCGATGAACAGCAGGACGAGCCGCGCGAGTTCGAGGGTGAAGACCTGAGCCATGCAGTGTTCTGGGGTGTCGATCTGCGTCGGGCGCTGTTCCGCGACGCCGATCTCACCGGGGTGAAGGTGTTCCATGCGCAACTCACCGATGTCGACATCGACGGCATCGTCGAGCGACTGGTGGTGAACGGCGTCGACGTCACCGACTACGTGAACACCCACGACACCTGGTTCCCGCTGCGCACGATGCTGCGGCCGGCCGATGCGGCGGGTGCCTCGGCGGCCTGGGACCGCATCGCTGCGGAGTGGGCCGTCAACTGCGAGCGGGCCGGGCGGCTGGGCGATGCCGGCTTCACCGAGTCGGTGAACGGCGAGTGGTCGATGCGCGACACGATCCGCCATCTGCTGTTCGCGATCGAGAAGTGGTTCGTGTTGCCGTTGCTCGGTGCCACCGAGTTCTCGCCGATCGGCCTGCCCAACACGGGTTCGCGGAGCTTCCCCTGGCCCGGGCTCGACCTGTCGGCGTCACCCACCACGGCAGAGGTGCTGAGCGCCTGGGAGCAGCTCACTGCGCGGGTGCGGGCGTCGTTCGAAGCACTCGACATGGCATCGCTGCCCGCGGAGGTGGAGGTGCTCGAGAACGGTGCGGTGCCTGGCACCGAGTGCGTGTACGTGGTGCTGGAAGAGTCGTTCGAACACCTGCGCTATGCCCGCCGCGACCTCGCCGTGCTCGAGCAGCGGGCCGGTTCCTGAACCGGCCCGCAGCGGCTCAGTTCGAGGCGAGGGCGCCGGCGAACACCTGCCAGGCGAGCAGCGACTTCGCCACGAAGCTGAGCACGATGTAGATGCGCTCGCCGTGCAGGTAGTCGGCCCACTTGCCCTTCGCCCGGTACTGCTTCCACTGCACGATGGCGAAGCAGTTGAACAGGATGAACAGCGAGATGACGATGCCGTACACGAAGCCGGGCACCACCGTGTCGGCCGGGCCCTTCGGCGAGGCGACGTTGATGGCGACGGCCACCCACGGCACGGCGCCGGCGATGCACCCGAACCAGAACGGCAGCATGTCGCCGCTGCCCGGGGTGACGTAGCGCTCCTGCAACCAGCCGAACAGGATCATCGACACGTTCACACCGAACACGGCCAGCAGGGCGATGTAGTCGGCCACACCGTTCAACTGCAGGATGACGACGATCATGATCGACGACGACAGCGAGTACTCGATCCAGCGGTAGATGTTGATGTGCCTGCCCAGGCCGGCGGCGTACTTCGGGAAGATGGCCGGCGAACTGACGAAGAAGTGGAAGAACGCCGACAGCGCCATGAACGCTGCCACCATCACGCCGATGCGCAGGTCGAACAGGTGGATCGGTTCGGAGAAGTTGCCGGTACCGGGCGCCTCGGTGAGGTAGGTGGCGCGCACCGGCAGCTTGGCGTCGTTGGCCAGCAGCAGGATGGCGACGAACGACACCAGATGCAGACACCCCGCCCCGATGTTGAGGCGGCGGAGCTTGGCGATCTGGGGGTCCATGCGGCGCAGGCTAGCCATGAGCGAAAGGCCCGACGGTGACCCCGGCGGTTGGCGCCTGTGGCCGGAGTTCAGGCGAGCAGGAGGAGCGCAGCCATCACGCCTTCGATGACCAGACCGGCGGCGTTCTCCTTCGAACGAGATCGATCGATCACCACCGACAGCGCACGCGCCACGAAGGTGCCTCCCCAAGCGGCGCCCAGCACGGTTGCCGCTGTGGTCGAGCCGCTCAGCAGCACGGCGCCACCCGCACCGATGAACAACCCGCCGTAGGTGGCGCGGAACTCCGACACGCCGAGCGCCGACGGCAGCGCCAGACCGATCCGAGCGCTGACCTGGCGAGGCCACAGCAGCCCCATCACCCCGGCCAGTACCGACAGCACGGCCCCGATGTATCCCAGTGCGTTCATCGTGCTGCTCTCCCTGTGGCGCTGCGGTCGCCGGGGCCGGTGACCGAGCGGAAGAACAACATCGTGTGGTGGGCTATTCCGCCCGTGCTGCCTCGCAACGGATACGTGGAGCCAGCATCGACCACCCGGGGTACGCTCGGCGGAGATTTGCTCCGGCGACTCGTGCACCCATGACCTTTCTTCCCGATCTCGCGACGAGTGCCCCGCTGTGGTTGGCGCTGTTGACCGTCGGCGTGAACGCCGTGGTGGGTGCGTTGCGGGCGTCGATCGACGACAGTCGGCACTGGGACATCGTCGGACTGTCGACCTTCGCGCTGCTGATGGGACTCGGCGGTGGCTTCATCCGCGACATGCTCATCGGCAACCTGCCGGCCGAGAGCTTGCGCACCCCGTGGTTCCTCACCACGGTGCTCGGCTGCATCGTGCTGGTGCTGGTGGTGGGGCAGCGTCTGGCGAAGGTGGCCCCGCTCGTCACCCTGCTGAACGCGTTGGCGCTGGGGTTGTTCGCCGTGTCGGGCACCTCGGCTGCGCTGCGCGCCGACCTGCCGGTGATCTCGGCCGTGTTCGTGGGCACCGTGTCGGCAGTGGGCGGGGGAGTGCTGGTGTCGGTGATGAAGGACGAGGTGCCGGGCATCTTGCTGACCAGCGCGCCGAACGCGTTGGTGGCCGTGCTGTCGTCGGGCGTGTACGCGGGTGTGGCGGTGTGGAGTGCGCGAGCGGCCGCGGTGGCGGGTATCGCCGCCGCGATCGTCGCCTTCTACACGGCCGATGTGCTGGGTCTGCGCACTCGGCGCGCCGTCGATGCGTCGGCACTGCTGCTCACCCGTGGAGACGGCGATGCCTGAGGGTGCGGCCGGAGCGACGCCGCTGGCCGAGCAGACGTGGTTGATCACAGGTGCTGCGGGTCGGGTGGGTCGGTGCGTGGTAGCGGGTCTGCTCGGACAAGTGCGGCTGCTCCGAGTTGCCGACCTCACCGTGCCCGACCTGGGCGACGCGCTTGTCGAAGCCGTGGAGTCGATGGCGTTCGATGTGCGCGATCTGCCCGCATGTGAGGCGGCGATGCGCGGCGTCGACGGCGTGGTGCACCTGGCCGGAATCCCCGACGAGGCCGACGTCGACGACCTGGTCGACACCAACATCATCGGCACCCACCGTGTGCTCGAAGCGGCGCGGCGCACCGGCGTGCGCCGTGTCGTGGTGGCGAGCACCAACCGCACCACCGGGTTCTACCCCGTTGCCACCGAGGTCGACCCGGCGATGCCGGTGCGGCCCGACTCGTTCTACGCCGTCAGCAAGGTTGCGGTGGAGGCTCTCGGCCGTCTCTACGCCGACAAGTTCGGAGTCGAGGTGGTGAACGTGCGCATCGGTTCGTACGACGAACAACCGCGCAACGTACGCCACCTCAGCACGTGGCTCAGCCCCGCCGACTGTGTCGCTGCGTTCGTCGCCGCGATGACGGCGCCACAGGTGCGCTACGCCACCTTCTACGGCGTGTCGAACAACACCCGCCGCTTCTGGTCGCTCGATGCCGGTGCTGCGCTGGGGTTCCGCCCGGTCGACGACGCCGAGTCGTTCGCAGCATCGCTACCACCCGAGAGCGGACCGTTCGAACAGCAGAGCGGAGCCTTCACCGCTGCCGACTACACCCTCGACAAGCAGCGACTGCGCTGAGTCAGGGTCGCCTGCGTCAGGCGTGTGCTGCGTCGTAGGCGGCCAGGCCCTTGGCGAGGCGCTCGGCTGCGTCGCCGAGTTGTGCCGGTGACAGCGTGCTGTACGACAGGCGCACCTTCGAGTCGGGCGACTGGTCGATCGTGAACGCGCTACCGGGCACGAAGGCAACACCGGCCTCGACCGCATGGGTGAGCAGTTCGCGGGTGTCGGGCACGCCGGCCACGGTGGTCCACAGGAACATGCCGCCGTCGGGCAGGTGGAAGCTGATGCGCTCGCCCACGGTGGCGGCCAGAGCGTCGGCCAGCGCATGGCAGCGGTCGCGGTACAGCGGCACGATGGCGGCCTTCTGTTCGGCCAACCAGCCCGGCTGCGACACCACGTTGGCCAGCAGCAACTGGGCGTAGGTGGAGGTGTGCAGGTCGGCGGCCTGCTTGGCGCGAGCGGCCATGGCGATCACCTCGGGAGGCCCCACCATCCAGCCGACGCGGAAGCCCGGGGCGACCACCTTCGAGAACGTGCTCAGATGCACCACCCGCTCGGAGAACGCGGCCACCGGCGGCAGCGGCTCGCCGTGGAAGCGGATGGCACCGTAGGGGTCGTCCTCCACCACCAGCAGCTCGTACTGGTCGGCCAACTCGGCCAGCAGTTGGCGGCGTTCGAGCGACAGGGTGGCGCCCGACGGGTTGTGGAAGTTGGGCACCACGTACACGAGCTTGGGCCGCAGGCCGGCGGCGAGCCGTTCGGCGAGCAACTCCACCTGCATGCCGTGCTTGTCGCCAGGGATCACCTCGAAGCGAGGTTCGAACAGCTCGAGCGACTGCACCGCGCCGAGGTAGGCGGGTGATTCGCTGACCACCACGTCGCCCGGGTCGATGAACACCTTGGCGAGCAGGTCGAGCGCCTGCTGCGAGCCGTGCGTGACGACGATCTCGCCGTCGACTGCCACTGGGCGGCCGAACTCGGCACTGTGGTGCTGGGCGATCCAGCGGCGCAGTTCGGGCACCCCGTCGGTGGCCGAGTACTGCACCACCCGTGGCCCGAACTCGCCGAGCAGGCGATCGGCCTCACGTCGCAGGTCGGCGAGCGGAAAGCTGTCGGGCGTGGGCAGCCCACCGGCCAGCGACAGCATGTGCGGCATCTCGGTGACCTTCAACAGGTCGCGGATGGCCGACGAGCGCAGACCTCGGGTGCGGTGGGCGAACTGGTACGACACGCCCGCCACGGTACCGCGATTGCTGCTGCCCGCACGGAGGCGAGGGGGTAGCGTCGCCACCTGTGAGTGGTGACGGTCGGCGGAGCGCGTATCTGATGCTCGCGGCCAGCATCGCCGTGGGGAGCGTGTCGTACACGCTGGTGCAGCGTGGGCTCGACGAGTTGTCGCCGATGGCGTTGGCCACGGGTCGGGTGACGGTGTCGGCACTGATGTTCTCGTTCATCGTGCTGGCCCGGCCGGGGCTGCGCACCCCGATCCCGCGTCACGAACGCTGGCGGGTGTTCGCCATCGGTTTCGGCGGCTCGGCCGTGTTCCACCTGCTGTTCAACTGGGGGCAGAGCAAGGTGCCCGTGGCCATCGCCGCGGTGATCATGGCCACCTATCCGGTGATGACCACCGTGGGTGAGGTGCTCTTCCTCGGCTATCGGCTGCGCCGGGTGCAGGCCGTGGGCGTCGTGCTCAGCACGGCAGGCTGCATTGCCATCGGTGTGACAGGCGGTGTGGGCGACGGCGACGGATCGCTGTGGGGTGCCCTCGCGGTGGCCGCAGCAGCACTGACCTGGGCGGCGGTCACGCTCGTCACCCGCGACATCGGCGAACGCTACGACTCGTGGTGGCTGAACACCCCCGGCACCGTGGTGGGAGCGATGTTCATGCTCGCCATCACCGCCCCCGAACTCGGTGAGTACGGCTCGTTGTCGTGGCAGGGATGGCTGGTGGTGGTGTGGCTCGGATCGGCCAGTTCGGCCTTCATCTACTACGCCCTGGCACGGACGATGCGGGTGCTGTCGGCCACCACCACCACGGCCATCTCCACCGTCGTCACGCCCCTCAGCGTGCTGGTGGCGTGGGGAGTGCGCGGTGAGGTGCCCACCCTGGCACAAGCGTTGGGGGGCGCAGTGGTGATCGGCGGCGTGATGCTGGTGCTCAGCGTCAGGTCGACTGCCTGAGGCCGCCGTTCACCGCCGACACCACCTCGCCGACCTCCACGCTCGTGCCCATCGTCGGCCGGGCGCTCAGCGAGTGGGGAGCGGCAGTCCGAGGCGTTCGAGTTCCAGTGCCACCACGGCCTGCGAGTCGACCTCGGTGAGGATGGTGACGAGCGGTCGATCGGACCATGCCGTCGACGAGTCGGTATCCCGCTTGGCCGGCCAGGTCTTGCCGCGGCCGATCCCGAAGCTGCAGTCGACGCGCACCGACAGGTCGACGCTGCGGTAGTGCTGCGGAGCGATCATCCAACTGACGACGGTTGAGTCGTGCACGTGGATGCCTTCGGGGTGGCCGCGCTCGTGATGGAAGTCGAGATAGAAGGGCACGATGCGGGCCAGGTGCTGGGCGCGCTCGGTGGGGATGGTCGCGAGCGAGGCGATCTGCTCGTTGGTCATCAGCGTCGCCTCGGTCACGTCGAGGCCGGCCATCACGATGGGGCACTCGGCACCGAACACGATGTCGGCCGCCTCGGGGTCGTTGAAGATATTCGCCTCGGCCGCCGGTGTGGTGTTGCCGGGGCAGAAGGCGTTGCCCCCCATCAGCACGATGCCGGCCAGGTTGGCTGCCAGGCGTGGCTCCTGCAGCAACGCGAGGGCGATGTTGGTGAGTGGCCCCACGGGTGCCAGGGTGATCTCGCCCGGCGCCGCCATCACGGTGTCGATGATGAACTGCACGGCGTGTTGGTTGATCGGCCGGTTCGGTGCCGATGGCAGGAACAGGTTCGAGGCACCGTCGTCGCCGTGCACGTGCGACGACGGGCCGCGGAAGGTGCCGTAGATGGGCCGGTCGGCGCCCTGGGCCACGGGGATGTCGGCGCGGCCGGCGATGTGCAGCAGGTTCAGCGCGTTCTCGGTGCAGTGCTCGACGTAGGCGTTGCCGAACACGGTGGTGAGGCCGACGACATCGAGCTCGGGTGAGGCGAGCGCGTAGAAGATGGCCATCGCGTCGTCGATGCCCGGGTCGGTGTCGATGATGATCTTGCGTGTGGTCATCGGGCTACTCCCGCTCGCGCCAACTGTTGGGGTCGAGGCCCAGCTTCTCGAATCGCTTCTGGATCCACACCGGCACCTCCATCGGTTCACCGGCGCGCACGGCGGCCACCTGTTCGCCGTCTTCGGCCCAGATGTGGCAGGTGTTCAGGTTGAACATCAGGCCCCGCTCGCGGGCCTCGGGGGTGTTCCAGGGCGAACTGCCCTCGCCCGTGAGCCGCGCCACGCGAGCGCGGAACGACCAGGTCGACTGGATGGCCACCGGGGCCATCGCCTGCAGCAACGCCGTGGTGTGCGTGCAGCCGCGAGGGCCGCCGAACAGTTCGCGCACCTTGTGGGTGAAACCGCGGGCGATGGAGAGCCCCACCAGGTTCTGGTAGTGGTCTTCGATGCGCGGGCAGGCGGCGTGCGGGTGCACCTCGAGCGCAGCGTTGGCGCCGACGATCTCGAGGGTGGGCATGGCGATCTCCAGGTCGACCACCATGTGGTGCACGGTGAGCGCTTCGGGATCTTCGGGCACATAGAGGCCGGGGGGCTTCTGGTCGCGCACAGCGCCGCGGATGAGCAACCGGTCGGCACTCTTGAAGTACGAGCGCACCACGTAGGCGCGTTCGTGGATGAGTTCGTCGGTGGCGTCGACCCCGTCGGGATGCGGGCAGATGTCGTCGAACACCTCCGCCCGTGCTTCGAAGGCCATCAGCAGAACTCCGCCAGCAGGTCGCCGACGTTGTGCTCGGTGGCGGCGATGATGGGCCGCAGGTTCAGGTTCTCGAGCAGCAGCGTGCCGCGGTCGTTGCCGCCCTGCAGATCGCTGACGATGACCTGAGCGACGCAGATCTGCAGCAGGCTGCGGCGGTAGTCGAGGTAGCAGCGCTCCATCGAGTAGTTCGGCACGCCCAACTCAACGAGCTTGGCGTGGTACTCCTCGAGCAACTGCTGCTCGCAGCTGCGGCGCACCTCGGGGGTCATCGAGCCGCCGAGCAGGTTGGCGACGTCCCAGGGCCCCATGTGTCGAGTCGACAGCTGGAAGTCGATCATCGTGATCGCGTCGTCGCCTGCCGACCCACCGAACAGGTAGTTCTCGGCGCGGCAGTCGGTGTGGGTGAAGGTGAGGTGGTCGAGGCCGGCGAGGTGGTCGAGCAGTTGCGGGTACTGGTCGCACAGGCGCTCGATCACGTCCATCATCGCCGGATCGATGCGGTCGGCGAAGCGCTCCTTGAACGCTGGGAAGCGGGCGAGGGCCATCTCTCGCCCTGCCTTGTAGAGCGCATTGTTCATGGGCGGCAGCCAGGCCATGGTCTCGAGTTCGGGTGAATCCCAGAAACGGGCCTGCAGGGTGGCCACCACGTCGAGGATGCCGCGCGCCTCGTCGGGGGTGATGCCCTCGTTCTGGTCGGGGCAGCGGCTGCCGACGATCTCTTCGATCAGCAGCACGAACGGCAGGCCATCGGGGCCGGCATCGACGAAGTACGGCTGGGGCACGCGGATGTCGAGACTGGTGGCCACCTCGCGGTAGAAGTTCACCTCGCGCATGTAGAAGCCCATGGCCATGGCGAGGAACTGGTTCTCGGGGGCGGGCGACTGGCACTTGGCGATCAGGGTTGCCGGCCCGGATTCGCCAGGGGCGTACTGCGGGGTGATGCGGGCGAGCTCGCCCAGGATGCCCACGCCTTCGCCGAGTCGCTCGGCGGTGAACGATTCGATGCGGCCGACGGGGCTGCCTGCGAGCACTTCGTTCAGCCAGTCGGTTGTGATGTCGGCAACCTGCGCCGGAATGGTCGTCATGCGGCCGAGCGTACGCGGGCAGTGGCTCGCGGCTCGCACCGGCGCGGGCGCAGGTGCTGGGCTGGTCAGGAGGTGGTGGACTGGTCGAGCGCTTCGGTGAGCGTGTTCCACGCCAGCACGGCGCACTTGATGCGCACCGGGAACTTCACCACACCCTGCAGCGCCTCGAGGTCGCCCAACTTCACGGCGGCCACGGCTGGGTCGTCGGTGGCGTCCTCGATGCTCATCATGCTCTTGAAGCGGTGTACCAGGGCCCGCACCTCGGCCACCGGCTTGCCTTTCACGGCCTGGCTCATCATCGATGCCGAGCTCTGCGAGATGCTGCAGCCCTGGCCGCCCACCTTGATGTCGGTGACGATGCCCTGGGCGTCGACGTCGAGGTAGACCTCGATCTCGTCGCCGCACAGCGGGTTGTGGCCCACGGCGTGTGAGGCGGGAGGGGGCAGTTCGCCGCGGTTACGCGGGCTGCGGTAGTGGTCGAGGATGATCTCGCGGTACAGGTCGTCGAGTCCTGGCATGTCGGTGACCCTTTCGTTCAGAACCCGAAGATATCGGTGGCGCTGTCGAGGGCATCGGCAAGCACGTCGACCTCGGCCTCGTCGTTGTACAGGTAGAAGCTGGCACGGGCGGTGGCGGCACAGCCGAGGAGGCGCATCAGCGGCTTCGCGCAGTGGTGCCCGGCGCGTACGCACACGTTGCGCTGGTCGAGCACCTGGCTGAGGTCGTGGGGATGGATGCCGCGGAAGGCGAAGCTGAACGTGGCTCCGCGGTGTTCCACATCGGTGGGGCCGTG
>JBIKLX010000124.1:0-9781 GCA_044359565.1 Ilumatobacteraceae bacterium | reverse complement strand
CCACCATGCACCGCAATGAGGCTTGGCTCGGCCGACCCATGACGCCGCGACGTTACCCCGCGCACCGTCTTCACCACCGGCGAGCCGGAGAAGGCAGCCGCCACGCTCGGGGTGGGGCGGCTTCTGGCACGCCCTGCGGTGGCACCGCTGCTCCTGATCGCCCTCGACATCGTGTTGGTCGCAGCGCTGTGTGCCCTGATCCTCAGCCGCACACAGCGCTCGCCGGTATCGGCGCTGGCGCCCGACTGAGCAGCACCTTCCTTGCCGTTGGCGCCCCGCCGGTAACGTTCTCCGTCGTGACTCGCATCGCAATCATCGGGACCGGCTATGTCGGCCTCACTACCGGGGCCTGTTTCGCCCACCTCGGGCACGAGGTGGTGTGTGCCGACATCGATCCCCACAAGGTCGAACGACTCAACCGTGGCGAGGTACCCATCGTTGAACACCGCCTCGACGAACTCGTCGCCGACGGCCTGCGCAACGGCAACCTCCGCTTCGTGCTCGGTGCGGCCAACGCCGTCGCCGACTGCGAGATCGCCTTCCTCTGCGTGCCCACCCCACAGGGCGAAGACGGTTCGGCCGACCTCAGCTACGTCGAGGCCGCCGCTACCGAGATCGCCCCCGTCCTGCCCTACGAAGCCATCGTGGTGAACAAGTCCACCGTGCCCGTGGGCAGCACCAAGGTGGTCGATCGGGTGATGAAGCGCCCCGATGTACGCGTGGTCAGCAACCCCGAGTTCTTGCGCGAGGGTTCGGCAGTCGACGACTTCCTCAACCCAGACCGGGTCGTGGTGGGCGCCGACGACCGCGCCGCCGCCATCGCCGTCGGCTCGCTGTACGACAAGGTGCGCGCCCAGATCATCGTCACCGACCCTGCATCGGCCGAGACCATCAAGTACGCCGCCAACGCCTTCCTCGCCACCAAGCTCAGCTTCATCAACGCCATCGCCGCCATCTGCGAGGGCGTGGGCGCCGACGTGAACGACGTCGTGGTGGGCATGGGTTACGACAAGCGCATCGGCACCGAGTTCCTGCGCCCCGGCCCCGGCTGGGGTGGAAGTTGCTTCGACGGCGCCGAAACGGTGCTGGTCCGCTCGCAGGGTGCCATCCGGCTCGTCCGATTCGATCAACTCGTCGACCTGCCGCTCGACGATCTCGAGGTTCTCAGTTGGGCAGAGGGTCAGGTGATCCCCGAGTTCCAGCCCGCGATCGCGGTCACGCAGCGCCCGTACTCCGGCGACATGATCGAGCTACGCACGAAGATGGGCCGCCGCCTCACCATCACGGCAGATCACCCGATGTTCACCCGCTCCGCCGACGGTGACGTCGACGTGCGCCAAGCCGGCTCGCTCACGACGAACGACTGGTTGCCCGTCTCCCTCGGTGCTCCACTCGGCGACACCCTGTGGCCCGAGCACGCCTCGATGTTCGACGCTGTTCACCACGCCGGACTCGAGTGGAACCAGGTGATCCTGCGCCTCACCGATGAGCAGATGCGCATTGCACGAACCGTCGACCATATTCTCCCGGCGAACCGTCGCTGGGATTACCGGCGCTCGAAAACCCTTCGGCTTCACGAGGCTGCGCTGCTCAGATTGCCCCTTCGCACAGCCCTGCTCGGATCGGCGACGAACGGAACCTACGTTCCCGCGCATATCGAGTTCACCGAGACGTTCTGGGAAGTCATCGGCTTGTACCTCGCCGAAGGCCACCTGGCAACCGACGGCGCCCGTCGTCGCCTGGCCTGGTCGTTCCACCCTGCCGCCGAGCCGCATCTGGTTCAGTTCGTCGCCGACTACTGGCGCTCGTTGGGCGTGAAGACAACTGTCCGGCGAATGTCCACCGCGATGCAGGTGTCGATCTCGTCTCGGATCCTCGCCGCCTGGTTCGAGCAATGCCTCGGCGCCGGCACCAACTGCTACAACCACCGGATCCCGGACGCGTTGTGGTCAGCATCGGACGAAGCCAAGCAGGCCCTGCTTCGCGGCCTGTGGGCGGGCGACGGCTCCTGGTCGCTCCTCAACGGTGGCCCATCTGTCGCTCTCGAGTATGGCACAGCGTCGCCCGCGCTGGCCGATGGCACGCTGCGTCTCTTGGCGGAACAAGGTGTCGTGGCCCGCCAGAAGGTCGGCCGAACCGCGAGGAGTACCGTCGACACCCACTGGCTGGTCATCTCTGGCCCCGATCAGATCGAGCACTGCTCTTGGCTGCTCGAACCACATGAGCGCCAGAGTGTTCAGACACAACTGAACGCTCAGTCCAAGCGCATCGCTCCGACCGGATACCGCGTCGATCGCAAGGGCACGGCCTGGGTCCGAGTCACCGACCTGCAACGACGGCACAGCGATCAGTTGGTGTATTCCGTCGAAGTGGCCCGCAATCACTCAGTCGTCACCACCGGTGGCCTCGTTGCCCACAACTGTTTTCCGAAAGATTCGCGAGCGTTGCTGAAGATCGCGAACGAGGCGGGGTATCGCTTCGACCTTCTCGCCGGCGTCATCACCGTGAACGAAGAGCAGCTCGACCGGGTGGCCGACAAGATCCGCGCTGCGGCAGGCGACTCGCTCGACGGCAAAACCATCGCCGTGTGGGGGCTCACCTTCAAGGCCCGCACCGACGACCTGCGCGACTCGCCAGCGGTTGCCATCATCAACCGTCTGCTCACCGACGGCGTCACCATCCGCGCCTACGACCCCACCGTCACCGAGATGCGCCCTGGCGTGCCTGCCGGCATCACCATCTGCTCCAGCCCGTCCGAAGCGGTCGAAGAGGCCGACGTGCTGGCTGTGCTCACCGAATGGGACGAGTTCCGCTGGATCGAACCGCGCAAGGTGGCCACCGCGATGCGTGCTCGCATCGTGGTCGACGGCCGCAACCTGCTCGACCGCAACGACTGGCAACGCGCCGGGTTCATCCACCAGGGCATCGGCCGCTGATGGCCCACCACCTGGTAGCCGGCGGCGGCGGCTTCATCGGCTCGCACCTCATCGACGCCGTGCTCGAACGAGGCGACACCGTCACCATCGTCGACAACTTCTGCACCGGCCGCCGCAGCAACATCGCCCACCTCGCCCACCACCCGCGCCTCAGCGTGATCGAACACGACGTCACCGTCGCCCTGCCCCCATCGATCACCGACGGCAGCTACGACACCGTGCTCGACCTCGCCAGCCCGGCATCGCCGCTCGACTTCGCCAGCATGCCGCTCGAGATCCTCGCCGTCGGCTCCACCGGTACCCGCAACCTGCTCGACCTCGCCGTTGCCCAACAGGCCCGCTTCTTCCTCGCCTCCACCAGCGAGGTGTACGGCGACCCGCTCGTGCACCCCCAGCCCGAGACCTACCTCGGCAACGTCAGCTGCACCGGCCCACGCAGTTGCTACGACGAAGCCAAGCGGTTCAGCGAAGCGCTCACCATGGCCTACCACCGCTGGCACGGCCTCGAGGTGCGTATCGTGCGCATCTTCAACACCTACGGCGAACGCATGCGGCCCGACGACGGCCGGGTGGTGAACACGTTCATCGTGCAGGCCCTGAACGGCCAGCCGATCACGCTGCACGGCGACGGCGTCCAGACGCGCAGTTTTGTGCACGTCAGCGACGAGGTGCGCGGCCTGCTGGCAGTGCTCGACGGCCACCTCACCGGTCCGGTGAACGTGGGCAACCCGGGCGAGTTCACCATGCGCGAACTGGCCGAGCACGTGATCGAACTCACCGGATCGACGAGCACCATCGTCACGGTGCCGCTGCCCCCCGAGCGCGAGGGCGACCCGCTGCAACGCCAGCCCGACATCACCCTGATCAACTCCACCTACGGCTGGGAACCCACCATCGCGCTGCGCGACGGCCTCGCCCGCATGATCGCCCACTTCCGCACCCACGAGTCGCTCGGCTGAACCGACAGGCCGAACGGCCGCCGAACGACTCCACACCCGTTCGGTAGGATCAGTCACATGTCCGTGGTCGCCACCCCCGACCAGATCGCCGAACGGCACCGCCTCGGCCTCGACCGATTCGACGAGATCTGGGACGGGCGGTACCACGTGAACGCAGCACCCCATCCACGGCACAGCTTTCTGCTGCGCTACGCCGAACGCCTCCTCGACGAACGGGCCGAGGCGCAGGGCCTGGTACCGCTCGGCGAGTTCAACATCGGCACACCCACCGACTACCGCATCCCCGATACCGGCTACGTCGACACACTCCCCACCGAGGCATTCGTGCCCACCGCCCGATTGGTGATCGAGGTCGTCTCGCCGAACGACGAGACGATCGCCAAACTGCCGTTCTACGCCCGCCATCGTGTCGACGAGGTGCTGCTCATCGCTCCCGACACCCGCACGGTCACCTGGCTCGCGCTCGACGAACTCCGGACCGTCTATTCGACGGCCGAGCGTTCGGCCCTGCTCCACCTCAGCGCCGACGACGTGTCGGCCCGTCTCCCCTGGAATCTGATCGACCCATGACCATTCTCGTCACCGGCGGCGCCGGCTACATCGGTTCGCACACCGTGCGCATGCTGCGCGAACAGGGCCGACCGCTGGTCGTGCTCGACTCCATGGAGCTCGGCCACCGCGCCGCGCTTCTCGGCGCCGACCTCGTCGTGGGCGACATCCGCGACGGCGATCTGGTGCAGCAGGTGTGCCGCGATCACGGGGTCACCCAGGTGGTGCACTTCGCCGCCTACAAGAGCGTCGGCGAATCGATGCAGCACCCCGAGAAGTACTGGCGCAACAACGTGGCGGGCACAGTGGAACTGGTCGAGGCGCTGCTCGCCGCCGACGTGAAGCAGATCGTGTTCTCGTCGAGTTGCTCGGTCAATGGCACCCCAGCCGTCGTACCCGTCACCGAAGACGCACCCATCAACCCCGAGAGCGTCTACGCCGAATCGAAGGCGATGGTCGAAAAGATCCTCGGCTGGTACGGCGTCACCCACGGCCTACGGTCGGTGAGCCTGCGCTACTTCAACGCTTCGGGCGCCAGCACCGACGCACGCATCGGCGAGGACTGGACGTACTCGATCAACCTCGTACCGGTGGTGATGAAGGCCACCCTCGGCCGCCGCCCACCGGTGCAGGTGTTCGGCGCCGACTACCCCACCCACGACGGCACCTGCATCCGCGACTACATCCATGTCGACGACCTGGCCGATGCGCACATCAGGTCTCTCACGTACCTCGCCGACGGGGGCGACACCATCTCGCTCAACGTGGGCACCGGCGTGGGTAGCAGCGTGCTCGACGTCATCCGTGCCACCGAACGCATCAGCGGCCAGGCCGTGCCCTACGAACTCGTCGAGCGCCGCGCCGGCGATGCCGTCGCCACCTACGCCGACCCCACACGGATCAACGCCACGCTCGGCTGGACGGCCCGCCACGGCCTCGACGACATCATCGCCAGCGCCTGGCACTGGCACAGCACGCACCTCGACGGCTACAACCGCACCGACTGAGCCTGGGCCCAGCTCGTCAGCGCATCAGCGACTTCTGGCGGTCGAGCCAGCCGAGCAGCACAGCGAGGGCCCGCGGGTCGAGACGCAGTCGGTGGCCGGCACCGTCGAACACGCGCAGTTCAGCGCTGCCGTGAGCAGCGGCCAAGCGGCGCGAGTCGGAGACGGGCACGCTCTCGTCGTCGGCACCGTGCATCACCAGCATCGGCCGCGGCGCGAACCGGCGCGCCGCATCGAGTGGACGAAACCGGCGGAACTCGCGCGACCATTCGTCGAACTGCCGCGGGAACCCGGGCGTGCGCACCGCACCGATCTCGCGGGCGTGCTCGAGGAAGCGACGCGGTTGGCCCGCCCAGTCGTCGAAATCGGCACGCGGCCCCAGCAGTGCAAGCCCGCGGATGCGCGGGTCGTCGGCCGCGGCGCACACCGTCAGCGCCCCGCCCGTGTTGGTACCCACCAACCACACGCCGGTCGGCGTCGCCTCGGCAATGAGGTGATCGATCGCAGCACGCAGGTCGTCGACCCAGCCCTGCAACGAGAAGTCGCCCTCGCTGGTGCCACACCCGCGGAAGTTGAAGGTCATCGCCGCCCACCGCTGCTCGTTGGCGATGCGGTCGATCAACTCCGGGAACGTGAGCCCGCTCTGACGCGCGTCGAGCGGACCGATGGGGAACCCGTGGCAGAGGATCACACCAGGCAGCCCGTCGTTCCGGCCGGCCGGCACCGCCAGGTACCGGGCCAGCTGCAGCCCGCCCGAGGTGAAAGCGCCGTTCACCGAGTGGTCAGGCCCGCGGCGTGCGATGGCGACGCTTGGCGCCCGGCGTGGCCAACGTGTAGCCGCGGTTGCGGGCCTCGGCCAATGTGTCGGGGCCGAAGCACAACCCCACCTCGGACTCGACGATCTCGTCGATCACCGCCGCATCGGTCCATGTGTCGAGGTCGTACACCAGCTGCGTGCGCTTGTCGCCCAGGAAGCGAGTGTGTTCGAAGCGAGACGGCCGTTCCATGGACGACGACGTTACCGGGCGAGGCCGGTGCGATGCATGGTTCACCGCTTCGCTACGGTCACGCGCATGGCCATCCCCACCGACACCATCGACAAGCTCGAGCAAATCTGGCGCTCGCTGAGCGACCTGTGCGCCGGGCTCACCGAAGCACAGTGGAAGACACCCACAGTGCTGCCCGAGTGGAACGTGCAGGACAACCTCTCGCACCTCATCGGCACCGAGCGGGCGCTGCAGGGGCTGCCCTCCACCGAGCACCGCACCACAGCGCTCGGCCACACCCGCAACCCCATCGGCGAGGCCAACGAACACGAGGTCGATGTCCGCCGTGCCCTGCCCGGCGCCGACGTGCTGGCCGAGTGGAACGACATCGTCGCCGTGCGCCTGGCCACACTGCGTTCGGCCGACGACGACTACTTCGCCGTGCCGGCAATGACGCCCACCGGGCCTGGCACCCGCGGCGACTTCCTGCACATCCGCGTGCTCGACTGCTGGGCGCACGAACAAGACATGCGCCACGCCTTGCACATTCCTGGCAACTCGGGTTCGGCCAGCGCGGCGCACACCATCGACCGCCTCATCCGCACGCTGCCCATCGTGGTGGGCAAGCGGGCCGGCACGCCCGAGGGCGACGCCGTGCGGTTCGTGCTCACCGGCCCGATCGAGCGCACCCTCACCTACGAGGTGCGCGAGGGCCGGGCCACACAGGTCGACACCCCCACCAACGCTCCCGTCGCCACGCTCAGCATGGACAGCGACACGTTCGCCTGCCTCGCCCTCGGCCGCCGCCCCGGCTCCGAGTTGCGCGAGTGGGTGACGCTCGAGGGCGACACCGAGTTGGGCGGCCGCTGCCTCGACAGCCTCAACATGATGATCTGACCCCGGGCCCCTGGGCCCCGCCGGCAGGCCCGGTGCGATGAGCAACATGCGCAGCCCGTGCGCAACTCGCTCATCGCACCCGGTCCGGCACCCGGCGCGATGAGCAACATGCGCAGCCGGTGCGCAACCCGCTCATCGCGGCGGCCCGGGCGACGCCCGCAGAGGGTCAGAGGTCGAGGGCTTTGGGGCCGACGGCGCCGATGGCTTCGAAATAGGCCAGGTGCGCATCGACCACATTCACCACATCGACGTCGTCGAGGATCTCGATGCCAGCCTCTTCGGCCTCGGCCAGCAGATACGCGGTGAGGTCGTTCTCACCCACGATGACGAGGTCGGCGATGTCTTGCCGGCGATCGACCACGTTGGTGGGCTGCAGACCCTTGGCGTGCAGCCAGCGCATGTGGATGGTGAGCAACTGCTCCAACTCGGCCGGGGTGAGCCGGGCCTGGCTGTCGGTGGGCAGGTACTCCGCCACGAACTCGACCGCCTCGTCGACCACGTACACCGACCGCGGCGCCACTGCATCGAGCCGGTGCGCCTCACGCCCCACCACCCCCGCAGCGATGGCGAAGGTGACGAGTGCAGCGGCAGCGAGGAACACCCAGGTGATCGGCTCCATCGGGCCAGCCTACCGATGCGGCCGAAAACGGCGAGAGGCCCGGGCCGTAGCCCGGACCTCTCGACTCAGAACGAGGTGACGAGGCGTCGGCTCAGATGCCGATGCGCTGCGCCAGCAGTTCGCGGTGGTAGGTGGGATCGCCGAAGAGCAGCTCGCTCGACTTCGCCCGCTTGAAGTACAGGTGGGCCGGGTGCTCCCAGGTGAAGCCGATGCCACCGTGGATCTGGATGTTCTCGGCCGCAGCGTGGAAGTAGGCCTCCGAGCAGTACGCCTTGGCGAGCGAGGCCACCGAGGGCAGCTCGTCGTTCAGCTCGGCTGCGCACCACATGCCGTAGTACGCAGCGCTCTTGGCCGACTCGACCTCGAGCAGCATGTCGGCGCACTTGTGCTTGATGGCCTGGAACGAACCGATCGGGCGGCCGAACTGCACGCGCACCTTGGCGTACTCGACGGCCATGTCGAGCACCTTCTGAGCGCCACCCACCTGCTCGGCGGCCAGGGCCACCGCAGCGAGGTCGAGCACCTTGCCGAGCACGGTCCAACCCTCACCCTCGGTGCCGAGCAGCGTGGCGGGGGTGTTGGCGAACTCGAGCTTGGCCTGCTTGCGGGTCTGGTCCATGGTGCTGAGCGCCGTGCGGGTGAGGCCCGCCGCGTCGCCGGCCACCGTGAACAGGCTCACGCCGTTGCCGGTGCGAGCGGCCACGATGATGAGGTTGGCGGTGTGGCCGTCGATCACGAACATCTTCGTGCCGCTCAGCGTGAAGCCGTCGCCCGAAGCGGTGGCCTGCATGGTGACGCCGGCCTCGTCCCACTTGCCCGAGGGCTCGGTGTAGGCGAGGGTGGCGATGGTCTCGCCGCTGGCGATGCCGGGCAGGTGCGCAGCCTGGGCAGCGCTGTCGCCACTGTGGATGAGGGTCTGGCCGGCGAGCACCACGGTGGAGAAGAACGGTGCGCACAGCAGGGCGCGGCCCATCTCTTCGAGGATGATGCCGAGTTCGACGAAGCCGTAGCCCGAGCCGCCGTGCTCTTCGGGGATGACCAGGCCCTGCAGGCCCATCTGCTCGGCCATCTGGGTCCAGACCGCGGCGTCGTAGCCGGCCTCGGTCTCCATCTGCTCGCGCACGGCCGTCTCGGGGCTCTTGGCGTCGAGGAACCCACGCACGGTCTTACGGAGTTCTTCTTGTTCTTCGGTGAAGGCAAAGTTCATGGCGGTGAGTCTGGCGCTGCGACCCGGCGTCCGTCGAACCCGAGTGTGTACGCTTGTGTACACATGATCGGCATCCGAGAACTCCGTGGCGACCTCGCCGCCCACATCCGCCGCGCTGCTGCCGGCGAGACCACCGTCGTCTCCGTCGGCGGCCGACCCGCCGCCGTCCTCGCCCCCCTCACACCGGGCACCCAAACCCCCGGCGAGATGAGCAACATGCGCACCAGCAGCGCACATCGCTCATCGCTCGAGGCGTCGGGGGCGTTGCTGCCACCCCGCCGCACCGACGGGAAGCTGCCCTCGGGCACGGTGCCCACCTGGGGCAGCGTCCGCCTCGACCGTCTGCTCGCCGAGATCCGCGGCTGACCCGGCACCAGGCCATGACCCTCTACCTCGACGCCAGCGCCCTCGTGGCTGCCCACCTCGACACCCCGGCCCGCCAGGTGGTGCTCGACGCGATGGCCGCCGACCCCGACTGGTGCAGCAGTGGCCTCACCCTGATGGAGTCGCTCGCCCTCATCGACCGAGTGCTCGACCAACCGGTGCTGCGCAGCGACCTCGAAGACCTCGTGCGCCTCACCTGGGATCGTGTCGCCATCGTGCCGGTCGACCAGCGCTGCCTCG
>JBIKLX010000123.1:0-9810 GCA_044359565.1 Ilumatobacteraceae bacterium | reverse complement strand
GGTCGGCCCACGGTCGGCCCATGCCCGGCCGCTGTGATCCCTGGCCGGGAAAGGTGAAGGCAAGCATGTGCTCGGCGGTGCTCCTGGGTCGGGTACGTGGGTCGGGTACGGACGAAGCGAACTGAGATCGTGACTGTAGACCCTGCTGGTGTCGGTCGGTGCCTTACCGCCGGGTAACCACTTCGGCGGCTAGCCTGTCGCCGTCACTCGCCCGAGTGGCGGAATGGCAGACGCGACGGACTCAAAATCCGTTGTCCGAAAGGGCGTGTGGGTTCGAGTCCCACCTCGGGCACTGATGCTTCGTCGTCGCGCAGGTCATGTCGGGTCTCGACCACCTGCACGGCGCGGCATGGTTCGTGGGGTGCGTCAGTCGACCAGTGCGTCGGCGCGCTGGCCGGCACGCTCGAGATGAACCGGTAGCACGCGGCCGTAGAGCTGCTGTGCCCGCTCGGGCTGGGCAACCATCCCTGCCTCCTCCACATAGCTGAAGATGGCCACGTACCTGAGGCGCAGGCCGGCGAGCGGTGTCACCCGGTGCAGCGAGTAGCGGCCCTTGAAGATCTGCAGGTCGCCCGGCTCGAGGCGCAGGGTGCGGATGAGCGACTGATCCCCGTCGAGCACCCGCTCGACCCCCGGGTAGTTCTCGTCGGTGGGCGTGCGTAGGTACGGGCTGTATTCGAAGTCGCCGCCCTGCTCGGCGTTCTGGATGGCGAGCGTGACCGTGTAGTTGTTGGTGTCGAAGTGCCACGGGAACCCGTTGCCCTCCTCTGCCAGGTTCACGATCACGTCGGCAAGTGGATCGGCGTACGGGAAGAACTGCTCCTCGCCGAGGGCCTCCTGCACGAAGGGACCGAACGCCGACCACTCGTAGATCGCACGCAGGATGCTGTCGTCGCCGAAGTGGTCGGCGGGCACGAACGCATTCGAGCGGTCGAAGAACCGGCGTTGCGGGTGCGACTCGGGGAGATCGTCGCGGTCGACGGTGAAGTAGGGGTTGGTCCGGTTGAAGTTGCGGTGGCCGTACTGGGCGGTGCGATCGCACTCGGCGATGATCGCCGGGAGGTGTTCGGCCCGCACGAAGCCCTTCAACACAGCGCAACCCACCGAGTCGATGGCTGCACGGGCCGTGGCCACGACAGCATCGCGTTCCGGCCCCGGCCGATCGATCGGGTAGCGGTCGAGGTCGATGTAGTCGCTGGCGATCGGTCGCATCGCGTCTCCTCTCGGAACTGGGGGCACTCTATTCGAACCACTCCCCGGGGCCCTCGGTACATCAGATCCCTGTGTCGTGACACAGACGGAACGTTCGCTCTGGGTCACGACACAGAGGGCGGAGCCGAGGGGTGAGACCGGTCTGCGGCTGTGCAGTGGAGGATGCAGTGCTGCTGGGGACCGGTGGGAGTGCCCGAAGTGCTGCCACCAGGAACTTGCCCAGTTCGACGGCGCCGGTGGCCGTGGGATGCACCCCGTCGACGAACCAGGCGTCGCGACCGGCGGCGTAGCCGTTCCAATCGGCCACCTGGAACGTGGAAGGAGAAGCCTTCGCGCGTGCTGCGAGCGCAGCGTTGATGGCCAGCACCCCGCTCGTGTAGCCGCGGACGTTCACCCACAGGATCTGTGAACCGCTGCCGATCTCGTCGACCAGTTGCCGGATGAGGCCGTCGGCGTAGGCGATCTGGTCGGCGCACGAGCAGTTGGTCACGCTGCCGGCGTCGTTGGTGCCCAGTTCGATCACCCAGCGCTTCGGGTTGTGCCCGAGAGCGCGGGTGGCGCGGATGGCGTCGAGGCCCGATGAAGCACTCCAGCGGGGCGTCACGACCGGGCTGACCATCTTGCGAGCGGATCGGCCATCGATGTGCCAGGACGGAAGGTTCGACTGGGTGAGCACCGACTGGATGTAGGTGACGTTGCCGCCGATGATGGAGTCGCCGACGATGGCCCAGGTGACCGGGCCCGCTGCTCGAGCCGGTGGGCCGGAGAGGGCGCCGACCCAGCCTGTCGCCGCCATCATGGCGAGGAGGGCCGCCACCCGAATCCGCACGGCGGCGACCATACTACGGGTGTCGCATCACACGGGGATGTACAGCACCATGGCCTGGCGGGTGTCGAGGTACTCCTCGAGCCGGGTGATGCGTCCGTCGGCCACCCAGAAACGGATCATGGCCGGCATCTGCAGGGCGCCGCCTGCGGCCTGGCCCACCAGCACGTGTTGCTGTACGAACCCGCCGGGAGCGAGGAAGCGACGGATCTCGGTGTACTGCAGGCCGGTGGCGCGGCGGTGCAGGTCGGCGAGGGTGCGGAGGTTCTCGTCGACGTCTTGCTCGCGCTGGTCGAAGTTGTGCCAGATGCGGGCGTCGTCGGCGTAGATGCCACGCACTGCCTCGGCGTCACCCGCCGCGATGGCAGCGACCAGGCGGTCGCCCAGGTCGTGCATCTCCGCTTCGGTCAGGTCCGTCGTCTCGCTCATGTGGCGCAGCGTAGACCGACGCGCCGGGGAGAGGTTCAGGCCTCCAACTGGTACGTGTTCTCGAAGTCGTCCTGCACGACGACAGCGATGCCGTCGACGTCGCGCACCTCGAGCTCGGCATCGAGTACTCGCGTGGAGAACGTCCACCCAGCGGGCAGCTTCAACCGTGCGCCGAGCCCGGCCAGTTGGTCGGCGCTCAGCGTCGGGTCGAGCTTCTGCGAGTACGACTGCATCACGTACACCGCGCCGTCGGGGTCGGTGAGTTCGTACACCTCGGTGCCTGCGTCGAAGTAGAACACTGTGTCGCGGGCGACGGGTCGCTGGGTGTACGGGGCGGTGCTGGGCAGGCCCGCGCCCAGGTCGACGGTGGCGCCGAGGAACATCTCGATCGCGCCGAAGACCGTGACCGGAGCCGTCATCTGAACCGTGGCGTCGATGCTGTCGAGCGTCCAGTAGCGAGGACCGTTGGCGAGCGCGGTGGCCGCGCCGTACTCCGCGGCGATGGCCGCTGTGTCGATGGCCTCCCACTCGTCCTGCGGGCACTCGCTGCGTCCCATCGTGTTCCACACCTCGGCGTACAGGCCGTCGGTGTCGGCCTTCAGCAGCACGACCTCGCAGTAGCGCACGTCGCGGATGCCGTCGGGGTACGTGAACCGCGGCGGCGGTGCCGTCGACGTGGGCTCGGTCGTGTCGGGAGCTGTTGTCTGGGGAGCTGTCGTCGTGTCGATGGCTGCCGTCGTGGCCGGCACCGTTGTCTCGGCGGCTGCCGTCGTGTCGGGTGCTGCTGTCGTCGCCGCAGCGGTCGAGGCAGGTGCCGCTGCGTCGTCGCCACACGCGGCCACTGTCGCGAGTGATCCGATGACGAGCGCGAGTGCAACTGACTTGTGGCGGTACATCTGCCACAACCTAGTGCTCGCTGTCGCGTACCCACCATTCTCGATCTCTGTGTCGTGACACAGACGCAACGTTCGGTCTGTGTCACGACACAGACGGCGGGTGCGGGGGCGGGGTAAGCGGGTGAGCGGGTGGCCGGGTCGGGGTGGGCCGGGGCTGGGCCGGGACTGGGCCGTGGGGCTCAGAGCAGGTCGTCGACGGGGTGGGGGAGTGGGCGGCACCAGTTGGGCGGGCCGACGGTGCCCGGCACGTTCGGCTGCGCGGTGGCGCCGGCGAGGTCGTCGGTTGTGAGCAGGCGCAGTGCGGCGGGCGACGCCAGCAGCGCCTCGTGCGCGGCGCCCACGGCATGCTCGACGTCGGTGCACCCGGCGGCGACGGCCTCGAGCCGGGCGCGCCGTGCGTCGTCGGCCGGCAGCGCCCAGGTCGCGGCCACAGTGGGCAGGTCGTGGGTGGTGAGGGTGGCGAGGCATTCCAGCGGCCAGGCCGACGGCGGCTCGTCCTCGAACAGCAGCACGCGTGTGCCGGCGATGCCACAGGCAGCGAGCGCTTCGCGCACTCCGTCCTCCACGGTGCCCAGGTCTTCGCCGATGACGAACGCCCCGGCACGGGTGGCTTCGAGGCACACGATGGCCAGCAGTTCGTTGGCCGGGAAGCGCACGTAGGCGCCGTTGCGGGCCGAACCGCCCTCGGGCACCCAGTACTGCCGGAACAGGCCCATCACATGGTCGATGCGCAGTCCCTGCACGCCGCGCAACGCGGCACGCAGCGTGTCGATGAAGGGTTGGTACAGCGCGGCCCGCAGACGCCACGGCACGAACGCGGGCAGTCCCCAGTCCTGACCATCGTGGTTGAACTCGTCGGGCGGGGCACCGATGCGGACACCGGGGGCGAGAAGGGGGGCGAACTCGTCGGCGTCGGCACCACCGGGGGCGAAGCCGACAGCCAGGTCGCCGATGATGGATACGCCCGTATCGGACACAGCTCGCAGCTGGTGGGCAACGAGTGTCTGCATCCAGTCGTGGAACTGGGCCGACAGGGTGATGCGGTCGTCGGCCTCGGTGGGCCACCGGACCGAGTCGGCACCGAACCGCTCGCGCCGGGCGTTCCACAGGGCGATCGTCGATGGGTCGGGCCACGTTGCCGGTAGTGAGGCGAACCGGCTCCAGAGGTGTTCGCGCTTGCGCGCCCACACCAGGTTGCGGTCGATCCACTGCTCGGGTTCCACACGCAGGAGCACCGGTGGCGGTGCGTCGATGGCCAGCAGCAGCGGGTTCCAGGCCCGGCGGGTGCTGGGATAGTAGGGGCTGTCCTGCTGCGGGAAGCCGGGCGCGGCCTGGTGCAGCGGGCTGGTGAGGATGGCGCCGCCGCCCTGCTCGGCAACCGCTTCGGCCAACCGGCGCAGGGTGCCGAGGTCGCCGATGCCCCACGAGGCCTCGTCCCACAGGGCGTAGATCTGCGCCGCTACGCCCCAGGTGCGGGGCAGCGGGGGGCACGAGGTGGGATGCACGATCAGACGGGTGACGGGGCCACCGTCGACCGGGGCCAGGTCGTGGTAGCCGATCGGCACCGAGGCGGGCAGGTGGTCGATCACCCCCCAGGTGGTTCCGTCGTCGAGGGTGAGCGTGCACGGCCCGAGCAGGTGGTGCTCGTGGCCCACGGGCACGAACCAGATCGGCCGACTCGGTTCGGGATCGCCCATCGCCGCCCGCAGCGCGGCCCGCACCTCGGGTGCGACGGGGTGCCATTCGCCGGCGATGTCGTGATGACCGTCGGTGATGACCTCGTCGGGGTGGACGCGCACGTCGCCAGTCTGCCTGCTCGATGTCGCTCTGCGCTCCTGCCTCTTCATCTCGATGCGTATCCGTCCGTACACTCACGGCCATGGGCTCGTGGCTCGATGAACGGCGGTTGCGGCGCGTCAGTGTGCGTCTGCGCGAACTGCGCGACGAGTTGCGCCTGGCCGACGAGCAGTCGATGTATCTCCGCGACGACGCCGACGACCTCGGTGTCGACGCAGCGATCGGTGTCGTGGGCGCCTCGGCCGAGCATCGGCGGGCAGCCGAGCACGCCGCAGCGATGGATACGCACCGCCGCCATCTGGTCGACTCGATCGCTGCGCTCGAGGCCAAGCAGGACGAACTCCTCGACCGGATGACTGCCCGACATGGTTGAATGTCGCATGCCCGACCCGAAAGGACGCCGCTCGTGACCATCCGTGTGGTGATCGCCGAAGATGAAGCCATCATTCGGCTCGATCTCAAGGAGTCTCTCGAGGAAGAGGGCTACGAGGTCGTCGGCGAGGCCGGTCGCGGCGACCAGGCCATCGAGTTGGCCCGTGAGCTGCGGCCCGATCTGGCCATCCTCGACATCAAGATGCCCGGCGTCGACGGGCTCACCGCGGCCCGCACCATTGCTGCCGAGCGCCTGTGCGCCGTGCTGATGCTCACTGCGTTCAGCCAGCGCGAGATCATCGAAGAGGCCCGCGATGCAGGGGCCCTGGCGTACCTGGTGAAGCCGTTCCAGAAGAACGACCTCATCCCCGCCATCGAGGTGGCCATCGGTCGATTCCGCGAGCTGCAGCAGCTCGACAGCGAGGTCGACTCGCTCGGCGAACAACTCGAGAGCCGCAAGCTCGTCGACCGCGCCAAGGGCATCCTCATCGACGAGTGCTCGATGCGCGAGCAAGAAGCGTTCACGTTCATCCAGCGCACGGCGATGAGCGAGCGGTCGCGTATGCGCGACGTGGCCGAGCGCATCGTCGCCGGCACCCTCAGGCCCTGACGGGGTGCTGTGAAACTGCTCCTGCTCGACGGCAACTCGCTCACCTACCGGGCCTTCTTCGCGCTGCCCACCGACATGGCCACCTCCAGCGGCCAGGTCACCAATGCCGTGTTCGGCTTCACGTCGATGTTGGTGAACCTGCTGAAGGACCACCAGCCCGACGGTGTGCTGGTGGCGTTCGACCGCCCCGAGCCCACGTTCCGTCACGAGCAGTACAGCGAGTACAAGGCCCAGCGCGAGGCGTCGCCCGACATCCTGCGCCAGCAGATGGGCCTCGTGCGCGAGGTGTGCGCCGCCACCGGCGTCACCACCGTCGACCTGGTCGGGTTCGAGGCCGACGACATCATCGCCACGATGGCCGAGCGGGCCAAGCAGGCCGGTCACGATGTCGTCATCGTCACCGGCGACCGCGACAGCTATCAGCTCGTCGACGATCCGCATGTAAAGGTGCTCTACAACCGCCGCGGCGTCAGCGACTACGCCTTCTACGACGAGGCGGGCATCTTCGAGCGAACCGGCGTCACGCCCGCTCAGTACGTCGACTACGCGGCCATGCGTGGCGACCCGAGCGACAACCTGCCGGGCATCCCCGGGGTGGGCGAGAAGACCGCGGCCAAGCTCATCGCCACCTACGGCGGCCTCGACGGCATCTTCGCCAACGTCGATTCCCAGACGCCGAAACTGCGTGAAGCACTCATCGCCAACGAAGCGCGGGCCCGCGAGAACGCGGCGTTGATGGTGCTGCGCCGCGACGTGCCGCTCGACATCGAACTCGACTCGCTGGGCGTGCATCCCGACGATGCCGAGGTCCGGCGCCTGTTCGACTTCCTCGAGATCCGTGCGCTGTACGACCGGTTGCGCAGCGCGGTGGGCATGGGCGGTGGCCCGGCCGCCCCCAGCGGTCAGGTGCTGTCGGCCGAACTGCGGGTGCCGGCGAACGCCGCCGAGGCAGTTGCTGCCTTGCAGCAGATCACCCAGGCCGATCTGTCGGCCACCTGGTCGGGCGACCCGGGACGCAGTGCGCTGGCCGGTCTGGCCGTCGTGGCCCACCATGCCACCGGCGACGTGCTGTGGTTGGGCTCGCCGCTGCTCGACGACCCGGCCGTGCTCGATGCCGTGGCGGCGCTGCCGGCCGTGCGCGGTCACCACGTGAAGGCCGTGATGCGGGCGCTGCTGGCGAAGGGCCGTTCGCTCGGCGGCCTACGGCTCGACACCGCCATCGCCGCCTACCTCATCGACCCGGCCGAAAGCCGCTACTCGCTCGACGAGTTGCTGGCGAAGTACACCGACCACCGCATCGAGGCCGACGGCGCCGGGGCGTCGCAGGGGCAACTCGACTTCGGCGACCGGGGCGACGGCCGCGAACGGGCCGGTGCCGAGGCGCTGGCCGTGGGTCGCCTGGCCGACGTGCTGGAGGTGGCGCTCGAGCAGCAGGGCATGGCCGATCTGTACCGCGCCATCGAGAACCCGCTGGTGGCGGTGCTCGCCAAGATGGAGCACGTCGGCATCGCCGTCGACGTCGACGAACTGCGGCAACTGAACGCCAAGCTCACGGCCGAGGTCGAACGCTTCGGTGCCGAACTGCAGGGTGTGGTCGGTCGGCCGTTCAACCTCAACTCGCCGGTGCAACTGCGCGAGATCCTCTACACCGAGCGCGGCCTCACCCCGGGCAAGAAGACGAAGACCGGTTACAGCACCGATGCGGCCACGCTCGAGAAGCTGCGCGACGAGTGGCCCGAGTTCATCGAGCCGCTGCTGGCGTACCGCGAGGTCGAGAAGCTGCGCAGCACCTACGGCACGGGCCTGTTGGCCGAGGTGGCCCCCGACGGTCGCATCCACGCCACGTTCAACCAGACCGTCGCCCGCACCGGCCGCCTCAGCAGCGACCAGCCCAACCTGCACAACATCCCCGTGCGCAGCGAGGAGGGTCGCCTGTTCCGCAAGGCCTTCGTGCCTGCCGCCGGGCACCGCCTGCTGGTGGCCGACTACAACCAGATCGAATTGCGCTGCATCGCCCACCTGGCGGGCGACCCCGGGTTGGTCGAGGCGTTCACCAGTGGTCGCGACATCCACAACGCCACGGCGGCCCGGGTGTTCGGTGTCGACCCGGGCGAGGTCAGCATCGAGCAACGGTCGAAGGCGAAGATGGTCAGCTACGGGCTGGCCTACGGCATGGAGGCCTACGGTCTGGCTCAGCGGCTGGGCATCGCCACCGACGAAGCAGCCGTCATCCTCGACGCCTACTTCACGGCGTTCCCGAAGGTGAAGGCCTACATGGACGCCACGGTGGCCGAGGCCCGCGAGCGCGGCTACACCGAAACACTGTTCGGCCGCCGCCGACCCATCCCCGAGCTGTCGAATCCCAACTTCCGCATCCGTCAGGCCGGCGAACGCCAGGCGATGAACGCCGGTATCCAGGGTCTGGCCGCCGACATCTTCAAAGTCGCGCTGGTGCGCATCGACGAGGCGCTCACCGCCACGCAGCGACGGGCGCGGGTGGTGCTGCAGGTGCACGACGAGGTCATCGTCGAGGTGCCCTTCGATGAGTGCGACGAGGTGGGCCCGCAGGTCATCGACATCATGCGCCACGCCGCCGAGCTCGACGTGCCGCTCGAGGTGAACGTGGCCTGGGGCGACACCTGGGCCGACGCCAAGTCATGACCGCGCCCGAACCCGCGCCGCCGTCGCACTGGTTCGAGCCGATCGCCGATCATCTCGGCGCCGCCTATCTGCGCTACTCGTTCACCAAGGGCACCGTGCAGGAGGTCGACCACCTCGTGCGGGTGCTGGCACTCCTGCCGGGCATGCGGGTGCTCGACGTGGGCTGCGGGCCGGGGCGTCACGCCCACGAGCTCGCCCGCCGCGGCATCGAGGTGCACGGGGTCGACATCAGCCGCCGGTTCGTCGATCTGGCCGCTGCGGCAGCACCTCACGGAGCGACGTTCGAGGTGCTCGACGCGCGGGCGCTGGGCGGTGCCTCGCACCTGCACGAGCGTTTCGACGCCGTGATCTGTCTGTGTCAGGGCGCGTTCGGCCTGCAGACCGGGGCGGGGGAGGACGAGCAGGTGCTGCGCGGTATCGCCGCGGCGCTGCGACCCGGTGGGCGG
Organism: Ilumatobacteraceae bacterium; assembly: GCA_044359565.1. GTDB lineage: Bacteria > Actinomycetota > Acidimicrobiia > Acidimicrobiales > Ilumatobacteraceae > VFMC01. The sequence continues at coordinate 561 of JBIKLX010000123.1, read as the reverse complement.
GTGGCGCTGTCGGCGTTCAACTCGTACTTCGCCGTGAAGTACCAGACCGACGCCACCTTCGATGCCGACGCCGGTGTGCAGCACGAACGCACCGAGGTGCGCGACGAGACGGGCCGTGCTGTGGAAGTCGACCTGTGGACCGGCTGCTACACCCCGCGTGAGCTGCGGCTGCTGTTCCGGGTGTGCGGCCTCGAGGTGCAGTCGGTCGCCAGCGTCGAGCCGGGCGCCTACGGCGACCGGGCCCCCACCGTCGAGGAACCCGAGTTCCTGGTGGTAGGCGTTCGGCCCTCGCAGTCGGCGACCTGAACTGGTATCGTTCCCGGGTCCCTTCCGTGGGGCGGTTCGCGCGTTACCCGCTTTCCGTCCCCTTCTCGAAAGTCAGTTCCTTGTCCGACATCACCACTTCCTCCTCCGACACCATCACCGAGGAGGCCGCAGCCCCCGCCCGTGCCATCACCGAGAACGACGTCTCGTTCGCTGATTGGGTGAACGGCACCATGGTCGACGTCGAAGACGGCCAACTCGTCTCGGGTGAGGTCGTCAAGATCGACCGCGACGAAG
>JBIKLX010000302.1:0-2670 GCA_044359565.1 Ilumatobacteraceae bacterium | reverse complement strand
TGATTACCGCTGAGTAACAGCGGGACTACGTACAGTGATCGCAATGAGTTCGACCCGCACGATCTATACCGACGGTGCGTGTTCGGGGAACCCGGGGCCAGGGGGCTGGGCGTGGGCCGAGGCTCCGGAGGGTACGCCGAACGGTTCGGGCAGCGAGGCGCACACCACCAACCAGCGGATGGAGATCATGGCGGTGCTCGAGGCGCTGCGAGCCACCGACGGCCCCGTAACCATCGTCAGCGACTCGACCTACGTGGTGAACTGCTTCCGCGACAAGTGGTGGGTGCGGTGGCTGGCCAACGGCTGGCGCAATGCGAAGAAGGAGCCGGTGGCCAACGCCGACCTCTGGAAGCCGCTCATCGACCTGGTGCAGCAGCGCCAGCCCGAGTTCCGTTGGGTGAAGGGCCACTCGGGCGACCGGATGAACGATCTGGTCGACCGCCTCGCCGTCGCCGCCGCGGTAGCGGCCCCGCCCGCTGCCGGGTCGCCCGCTGCCGGGTCGCCCGCTGCCGGGGCACCCGCCCAGGACTCGCTGTTCTGAGCCCGATCCTCGACCGTTTGTGAGCTGCGGCGTCTCCGAGCCGGGTTGCGCTCACAAACGCAGGGGAAGAAGGGGGCCGGGAGCAGGTCAGCGGCGCAGGCCGATGACACCGCGAGTGCGCAGGTCGGCGATCTGCTCGGGGGAGCGTCCCAGTTCGGCCAGCACCTCGTCTGTGTGCTCGTCGAGCTTCGGTGCGTGCCGGCCCAGCGCTGTAGGCGTGGCCGAGTAGCGCGCCGGTGGGCGGGGCTCGCGCACGTTGCCCAACCACGGCCGCTCGTGCTCGACGAGGATTTGGTTGTGCACCACCTGCGGGTCGAGGTGCACCCGGTCGATGGGGTTCGCCACGGCGCACGGCACGTCGTGCGCGTGCAGTCGTGCAACCAGCGAGGCGCTGTCGTGCTTGGCCACCTCGGCCTCGATGAGGTCGTCGAGCGCGGCGGTGTTGGCCTCGCGTGCAGCCATCGTGGCGAAGCGCGGGTCGGCCAACCAGGCCTCGGTGCCCAGCGCAGCGCACAGCCCGGGGAACTGCCGGTCGGAGGTGGCCATCAGGGCGAGGTGGCCGTCGCTCGTGCGCCGCACCCGGTAGCCGTCGGCCATGTGCGGGCCGGGCGTGTAGCGACCCTCGTCGAGCAGCGTGTGCTGCATCATCCCGTCGGGCCACAAGAACGCGAGTGCGGTGTCGATCATCGACAGCCGCACGTGCTGGCCACCATGGCCGCGCAGGCGGGCGATGAGCGCCGCCATCACGCTCTGCGCGGCGGTGTAGGCGGTGACCTTGTCGATGACGATGTTGCGGATGAGGGTGGGGCTGCCGTCGACCCGATCGGCCTGCAGCGCCGCCATACCCGACAGCGCCTGGATGACGTAGTCGTAACTCTTCTGGTCGATGTAGGGGCCAGTCTCACCGAAGCCGCTCACCGATACGTAGACGAGGTCGGGTCGCAGGGTGCGCAGGGCCGGTTCGTCGATACCCAACCGCTCGACCACGCCGGGCCGGAAGTTCTGGATGAACACATCGCTGCGGGCGATGAGGTCGCGGAACGCCTGCACACCCTCGGGCTGCTGCAGGTCGAGCACCACCGAGCGCTTGCCGCGGTTCACGCCGGCCCACATCGCGCCGATGCTGCCCACCCGGTGTCCCTGGTAGCGCATGCGGTCGCCGCCGTTGGGCGCCTCGATCTTGATCACCTCGGCGCCGAGATCGGCGAGCAGCGTGCCGGCGAGCGGCCCTGCCACCATCTGGCAGGCCTCGACGACGGTGAATCCGGTCAGCGGTCCAGGCATAGGGGCACCGTACCCAATCGGCCGGGCTCGGCTCCGCTTGGCCGCACGGCGGTGCTGCGGCCTAACGTCGGCGGCATGGACATCACAGGTGCAAGCGCAATCGTCACGGGTGGAGCATCGGGAATCGGTGCGGCCTCGGCCCGCCTTCTCGCCTCGAAGGGAGCCAAGGTCGTCGTCGCCGACCTGCAGGAAGACAAGGGCCGCGCCCTGGCTGACGAGATCGGCGGCGCGTTCTGCAAGGTCGACGTCACCAACACCGACGACATCATCAACGCCGTCGAGATGGCCAAGAGCATGGGCCCCCTCCGTGTGCTCGTGAACTCGGCCGGTATCGGCTGGGCGCAGCGCACCGTCGGCAAGGACGGCAGCTACGAGTCGGCCGCCAACATCGACGCCTTCAAGAAGGTCATCGCCATCAACCTCGTCGGCTCGTTCGACTGCATCCGCATCGCTGCCACGGCGATGAGCACCACCGAGCCGCTCGAGTACGGCGAGCGTGGCGCCATCGTCAACATCGCGTCGGTGGCTGCGTTCGACGGCCAGATCGGCCAGGCCTCGTACTCGGCGTCGAAGGGTGGCGTCGTGGGCATGACCCTGCCCATCGCCCGCGACCTCGCCGCTGTCGGCGTGCGCGTCAACACCGTTGCCCCGGGCCTCATCGACACCCCCATCTACGGCCAGGGCGACGCCAGCGAGGCGTTCAAGTCGAACCTGCAGAAGGGCGTGCTGTTCCCGCAGCGCCTCGGCTTCCAGGAAGAGTTGGCGTCGATGGTGGTCGAGTGCGTCACCAACAGCTACATGAACGCCGAGACCATCCGCGTGGATGGCGGAATCCGTATGCCACC
>JBIKLX010000122.1:0-9833 GCA_044359565.1 Ilumatobacteraceae bacterium | reverse complement strand
CTCGGCTACGACGGGTTCACTGCGCTCCAGGCGGCAGTGCAGGCCGAGCTGGCGGCCCAACTCCGTCCTGCCGCTGAACGCATCCGTGAGCCAGCGGGAGCCGACCTCACCACCCGCCATCAGCAGCTCGAAGTCGCCAATGTGCATGCATCGCTGCGAGCGGTGTCGGCCGAAACGCTCGCCGCAGTGGTCGACCACCTGGCCGACCGCGACGCCCGTGTGTTCGTCCTGTCGGGAGATGCCTCGCGTGGCGTGGCACTGCAGTTCGTGGGCGATCTCGGGTCGCTCCGCGACGACGTGACGCTCATCGACGGCAACCCCATCGCCGTTCGCCGCCAGGCGGCCCTGCTGCACGCCGGCGACGTACTGCTGACGCTCGACCTGCGCCGGTACGAGCGATGGGTGGTCGACGTCGCGCAGTCGGCCCGCGCGGCGGGGGTGTGGTCGGTGGCGCTCACCGACAGCGTGCTGTCGCCACTCGCGCAGATCGCCGATGCGACCGTGGTGCTTGCGGCTGCCGGGAGCGGTCCGTTCGACAGCCACACCGGCACGCTGGCGGTGTTCGACCTGTTCGTCTCTGCAGTGGCCGACCGGTTGCGGGCCCACGCCACCGAGCGGCTCGACCGGCTCGAGGCCGTCTGGCGCGAAGTGCTCACCGACCGCTGATCACCCGCTGGGCGACGCCGGGTCGCCTACCATTTCGTCATGACGAAATCAGGAGATGACCCGTCGTTACCGGAGGAGCGGCGCTGTCGATGGTGCCGGATCGTCCTCGCGGCACGGCAGGGCCCGGGGCGTCCTCGAGCGTTCTGCTCGCAGCGGTGTCGCCAGTGGGACTGGGTGTCGCGCCAGCGGGCACGCGAGCTGGCCCTCAGCGAGGGCGAGCTGGTGATGGCGCGCAGCGAGCTCGACGCGCTGTACGACGACCTGTACGTGCTGCAGTGCGCGGTGGTCGACACCCGACGCGACCTCGAACACCAGCTGACCGCCACGGAAGCCCTCGACGCCCTGCGGTGGCTGCTCGAGGCCGCAGAACCCCTGGCAGGACGCCGTCTGCCCGCATCCGCGTGACGCTCCGGGTCGTGCCCGGTTCGGACACAACGCCCATAATCCTCGTTATGTCAACTCAACCCGCCAACCCCAGCGTTTGTGAGCGCAGCCCCGCCACCACGCTCTCCCGCTCACAAACGCCATCTACCATCGGTGCGATGACTGGTCGGCTGCGCACTGTGTGGGCACTGGGGCTGGTGGTGGGTGCACTCGCGGCGCTGCTGGTTCCCGCGGTTGCACCGTCGTCGGCCGCTGCGCTGCAGGCCGAGAGCACCGACGACGCAGCTGCCGAACTGGCTGCATTGCACACTCCCCTCCTGCGGGTGCAGCAGCAGCCAGTGGCGTGCGGTCCGGGCGAGCCGTACCGGGTGATGGCGGTCGACGCCCTGTTCGGCCGCGAAGGCGTGGTGCTCCGCACGCCTGACGGCACGGTGAACGCGCCCACCGAGGCCGACCTGGCCGACAGCGCCGGCGACTGGTATCTCGACATCCCGGGCAATGCTCTGTCGCCGGGCTGCTCGTACGAGCAGTTGTTCGACCAGTGGCGCACCCCGCCGGTGATCTATGCCCACGTGTTCTCAGATCCCGACGACCCCGCGACGCTGGTGCTGCAGTACTGGTTCTTCTACCTCTACAACGACTGGAACGACCGCCACGAGGGCGACTGGGAGATGATCCAGCTGTTCTTCGACGCGCCCGACGCACGCTCGGCCATCGGTACCGAGCCCCGCCTGGTGGCCTTCGCCCAGCACGAGGGTGCCGAGGTGTCGGACTGGAGCGACGACGTGCTGCAGGTCGTCGACGGCACGCGGCCCGTCGTGTACGTGGCCGCAGGCAGCCATGCCTCGTACTTCCAGGCCGAGCGCTGGTTCGGCAAGAGCGCGCAGAGCGGCTTCGGCTGCGACGACACCCGGGCCCCTTCAGAAGACGTATCGCCCGAAGTGGTACTGCTCGACGACGATGCGCTGCCTACGTGGGCGGGCTTCCGCGGCCACTGGGGCGAGAAGCAGCCGTCGTTCAACAACGGGCCCACCGGGCCGAACATGAAGACACAGTGGACCAACCCGGTTCGGTGGGTGGATGAGGAAGGTCGGCGGGGTGCCGCCAACCTTCCGGCGGAGGGCACCAAGGTGACCGACGCGTTCTGTGCGGTGGCGAGTTACGCCTCGCAGTTCCTGTTCCGGCTGCTGCAGCAGCCGCTGCTCACCGGCACGTTCTTCGTGGGTCTGCTGCTGGTGCTGACGGTGCTGTTGCGGCGCACCCGGTGGCGGCCGGTGTTCACCCGACCCGTCCGTGCCCGGCGCGCCGGTGGCCAGATCATCCGTGCCGCCATCTCGACGGTTCGGCGACGGCCGCTGCTGTACATGCGGATCGGTGCGCTGCTCCCCCTCGCCGGCCTTCTCGCGACGATCATCCAGACCGTGGTGCTCCGCTTCACCGAGTTGGGCGATGTGGCCGACGTGGCCGACCGCGGTTCGGCATCGGGCAGCATCGGTGCCCTGTTGCTCGGTTCGCTCTTCATCGGCCCGGCCACGGCGACGGTGAGCGTGGCGGCGATGATTGCCACGCTGCGCATCGATGCCGACGAGCCCGTGTCGTGGCGCATCGTGGTAGCGGAAGTGTGGCAACGGCGACGCATCGTCTTGTTCTCATTGCTCCTCACGGCAAGTCTCGCCGGCCTCACCGCCTCCACCGTGCTGCTCCCCCTCGGTCTCGTCCTGCTCGCCATGTGGGCCGTGGCGGTGCCTGCGGCACTGGTCGACTCCGCTCCCCTGTGGCTCAGCCGGCGGCTCACCAGGCGCCGTCGGCTCCGCTCGCTGGCACTGGGTGGCGCTGCGTTCACCCTGGCCACTGTCGTCCCGGCGGCATGCGGTGTGCTGGCGCTGCTGGTCACCGACTGGTCGTTCACGGTGGTGAACCTCATCGACGGTGTCGTCGGCCTGCTGCTGGTGCCCACTGCGGGCATCATCTCGCTGCTGCAGTTCGGCGACCTCCGCGAGCGCCTCGGCTACGGCACGCTGCCCGACTGAGGCGGCTGCGGTGTGTCAGGCCACCGAGTCGAGTGCGGCGCGCCGACGGACGACGAAGTCGACGAGCGCTTCATCGATGGCCGGGTCGAGGGCCGGTGCCTCGTACTGGTCGAGCAGTTGCTTCCAGATGCGGTTGGCGCGATGGGTGGCGTCGACCGAACCCGACTCCTGCCATGTCTCGAAGTTGCGCCAGTCCGACACGAGCGGTGAGTAGAAGGCCCGCTCGTAGCGCTCCATCGTGTGGGGCGAGGCGAAGAAGTGCCCGCCCGGCCCTACGGCGGTGATGGCGTCGAGGCCGATCTCGGCGTCGGTGACCTCGATGGGCTTCAGGTACTCGGCCATCATCTGCAGCATCTCGGCGTCGATGATCAGCTTCTCGAACGACGCGGTGAGGCCCCCCTCGAGCCATCCGGCGGCGTGATTCACCAGATGGGCGCCACCCATGACGGCACCCCACAGCGACATCGAACTCTCGTACACCGCCTGGGCGTCGACAGCGTTCGAGGCCGTGGTGTTCGACGACCGGAACGGCAGGCCGTAGCGGCGGGCCAACTGCCCGCTCGCCTGCGCTGCACGGGTGAACTCGGGAGTACCGAAGGCCGGTGATCCGCTGCGCATGTCGACGTTCGACGTGAACGAGCCGTAGATGGCCGGGGCGCCAGGCCTCACCAGTTGGGTGAGGGTGATACCGGCCAATGCCTCGGCGTTCTGCAGCACCAGTGCGCCGGCGATGGTGGCGGGGGCCATCGCCCCGGCCAGCGTGAAGGGCGTGACGCACACCGCCTGCCCGGCGCCCGCCAGCTCGATCAGTCCTTCGGCCATGGGGATGTCGAGCGTGAGCGGGGTGTTGGTGTTGATGATCGCCATCACCGCGGGTGCTGCGGCGAGGCCGTCGCGGTCGGTGCCGAGGGCGATGGCGGCCATGTCGATGGCGTCGGCTGCACGCTCGCGCCCGAGCGCGATGGCCTGCCAGTTCTTGTCGAGGGTTCGGATGAGGCTCAGATAGAGGTCGAGGTGCCGGGTCTCGGCGGGCAGGTCGAGTGCCTCGAACGGGCCACCGCCCTCTTGGTGCACGATGCCGAGCATCTGGATGAGCTGGAGGTATTCGCGCTGCTCGGCCGCGGAGCCGCCCCGGCGACCGCGGTCGAGGTCGTGGGTGAACGCCGGGCCGCCCACGGCGCTGAACGCCACATGGTTGCCGCCGAGGGTGATCGAGTGCTGCGGGTTGCGGGCACGCAGGGTGAATTCCGACGGCGCCTTGGCGACCGTGGCCTCCACCATCTCGGGGTCGAACCGCACGATGAGGTCGTCGACCACGCACCCGGCGTCGGCGAAGTAGCGCCGTGCACGCGCATCGAGGATGCGCATCCCGGTGGTTGCCAGCAACTGCAGCGACGAACGGTGGATGTGTTCGACCTGATCGGCCGACAGCACTTCCACCGGCCGATACGGGTTGCGCAGCGGGGTGAATGGTTGTGGCGTCGCGCCGGTCGCCTCGCGCCGGGTACGGGTTCGGTTGAGGCGGCTCACCGACGGTTGCTCAGCGCACCGAGATGAGATCGACGACGAACACGAGGGTCTCGCCGCCCTTGATGACCCCGCCCGCTCCCCTGCTGCCGTAGCCCAGGTCGGCCGGGATGGTGAGGCGCCGACGGCCGCCCACCTTCATCCCCTTCACACCGCGGTCCCAGCCCTCGATGACCTCGCCAGCACCGAGGCGGAAGCTGATGGTCTCGCCGCGGTTCCAGCTGGCATCGAATTCGCTGCCCGTGCTCCAGGCCACACCGGCGTAGTGCACGGTGACCCGCTTGCCGATGGTGGCCTCGTCGCCGTCGCCGACGACCTCGTCGTCGATCAGCAGGTCGGCGGGCGGGTCGCCGGCGGGAATTGTGATGGAAGGCTTGGTGCGATCGCTCATGGCCCGACCCTAGCCGCTGCCCGGTCTGCCAGTCCCTGGCGGGTCGACGCTGGCCTGCGGCGGTAGCCACACCCGAACTTGTTCGAGTTTCCGTCGTAGACAACCGAAACTCGAACAAGATCGGCGTCGGCCGATGCAGGTACTCAGCCGAGGGCCATCAGGGCGACACCCATGGCGGTGGCAGCCACCCCGATGCCCTGCCACCAGCGCATCCGTTCGCGGTTGAACAGCACCGACAGGATCACCGCCACCGTGGCGAACTGCGAGCCGGCCACCGACACCGGGCCCGACGCACCCTCGCGGAAGGCCAACTGCAGCGAAGCGATGGCCACCACGCCGAACACACCGCTGATCATCGCCATGCGTCGGCCGAGGGGGTGCTGCACCAGGAACGGTTCGGGGCGGAACAGGGCGATGACGCACAGCAACAGCAAGCCGGTGCCGCGCTGGGCGAACACGGGTGCCAGTCCGGCCTCGGCGCTCACCTCGCCCATCAACGTGAAGGCGATGCCGAACCCGATGCCCGAGGTGACACCGAGGATGGCGCCCTGGCGCACGCTCCCCTCGCCGCCCGGCTGATAGCTGGTGAGCACCACGGCGACGAGGCCGATGGCGATACCCACCGTGCCGAGGGTGCTGGGCCGTTCGCCGCGCACCAGATCGGTGAGCACCGGCACAGCGGCCAGCAGCACCGACGAGATGGGGGCGACGATGCCGATGCGCGACACCTTGTAGCCGTGGTACAGCAGCATCAGCCCGGTGATCATCGACAGCCCGGCCAACGCCCCGAGCAGCATGTCGCGGCCGATCCACCGCGAGTCGACCACCAGGACGAGCAGCGGCGACAGCACCGCCGACGTGAGCACGACGGTCCGGGTGACGGTGAGGCTGGCGGCGTGACGCGCCGAGTGTGCCGCGAAGAAGTCGGAGGTGCCCAGCAGCACGGCGGCAACAGCGGCGAGCAGGATGGCCATCGACGGGTCCGGCCGGATCAGGCCGCGTAGAACTGGCTGGCCCAGCGCCGGAAGGCGGCGAAGGGGCCGTCGGTGTCGGCGAGTGCGGGTCGGTCGATGTAGGTCTTGTGCTCCCAGATCGGCTTGTCTTCCAGCAGTTGGCGCGACACCTCGTTCACGAACGCCTCACCCACGCTGCTGGTCACCCGGTCGTCGGCGAAGCGTCGCACGCAGAACGTGAAGCGCATCTCGCAGCGGTCGCGTTCCACCGGAGTGGCGCAGCCGAGCAGCAGGGTCTCGACGATGCCGCTGAAGCGCACGACCGAGAAGCCAGGGCCCCACCCGTCGCTGTCGATACGGCCTTCGGTAGTGCCCCGTGGGGTGACGAAGAACTGCTTCGAGCGCATCCGTGAGCGATGACCGTCGGTGTCGTAGCTCTCGAGCACGGGCACCTCGGCGGTGCCGTGCACGTAGCGGAAGTGGGCCGAGTCGACACCGTTCTCGGCCATCTCCTGCCACGCCGTGGCGATCTCGAACTGGCGGGTGAACGGGTCGCTGAACTCCTCCCCCACACCCGTGGTGCCGAACTCGGGTACCTCGGGGATCTCCCATTGCGGCTCGGCCTCGTGCGGGTGGTACCAGGCCATGATCAACCCGTTGCGCTCGACCACCGGGTAGGTGCGCAGGCGGGCCTTGGCGTTGGTGCGCTCGCTGTAGGGGATGTCGGTGTTGCGGCCGTCGGCATCGAACGCCCAGGCGTGGAAGGGGCACACGATGGTGCAGCCGTCGACACTGCCGCCCACCCCGAGGTGCGCACCGAGGTGGGGGCAGTAGGCGTCGTGCAGGTGGGCGGTGCCGTCGGCGTCGCGCCACAGCACGGTGTCGGCTCCGAACACGCGGCGCGGCACCACCTGCTGCACCGTCAGTTCGTGCGACCAGCTTAGGGCGAACCAGCCGAACGGGATGGGCCACGGCCAGCGTTCGCTGGTCGGCCGCTGCTGCAGGGGCGCGCTCATCGGTCGAGTCCGAACACGCGCATCGCGTTGTCGCGCAGGAACTTCGGCCACACCTCGTCGCGCAGGGGCACGTTCGGCAGTTCGCGGAAGATGCGGTCGAGGCTGAGGCCCATCGGGAAGTAGCCGGCGTACATCACCTTGTCGCTCCCCCGCGTGTTGGCGTAGTCGATGATCTCCTGCGGGTAGCGCCGGGGCGTGAACGCCGAGGTGCTGTAGTACAGATTCGGCCACTTCAGCAGCAGCTTCACGGCGAGGTCGACCCATGGCTCGGCGCCGTGGCGCATCACGAAGGTGAGCTCGGGGAAGTACCAGCACACCTCGTCGATGCGCTCGACGTGCTGCGCGGCCATCGGCAACCTGGGCCCCGGCACGCCGACGCAGCACAGCACGGCGATGCCGAGTTCGGCGCACTTCGCATACACCGGGTACATCCGCTTGTCGTCGATCGGCACGGGCGGGTTGCAGCCCGAGGGGAACAGCGACACACCTTTGATGCCGAAGCGGTCGTAGGCCTCGTGGATGGCGCGCACCGCGGTCATGCCACTGTTGGGGTCGACGTGGAGGCAACCGAAGAAGCGGTCGGGGTGCCGGGCGATGGCGTCGTTCTGGATGCCGCCGGCCAAGTCGACGCCGATGAGTGCCTTGGCGATGCCGTGGCCGTCCATCTGGTCGACGGTCCAGGCGATCATGTCGGCATCGCTCGGATCGTCGGGGATGTCCTTGAACAGGTACTGCGCGGGCATGGCCATCGACTGGCTCTCGCTGTCGCGCAGGTTCGGCTTCAAGAAGTCGTACCAGTGCGCCCGCATCCCGGGTTCGGGGATGCCCAGCATCAGGTCGATCACCCCGATATCGCTCGGCATCCCCATCCCTCCGACGTTAGCCGCGGCCCCGCGGCCCCGCGATGAGCAACATGCGCACCTGCTGCGCAGGGTGCTCATCGCGCTGGGTGGTGACAGCTCAGAGGTACGGGAGCTCAGAGGAGGATGCGGAGGGCGGCGGCGAGGCGGTCGACGTCGTCGGGGGTGTTGTACACCTGTATCGACACGCGCAGGATGGGGATGTCGTTCCAGCGGTAGACGGGCACCTCGATGCGATGGTCGTCGTACAGGCGTCGCTTCAGGTCGGCCACGTCGACGTGGTCGGGCAGGCGCACCGCCACCATCTGCCCGTACCAGATCGGCGGGCGCGGGTCGCCGGTGTGCTCGGGGCTGAACGGTTCGCAGCCGGTGATGCCGTGCAGCAGCGCGCTCGCCTCGACGGCAGCGGCGTGGCAGCGCTGGCGCACTCCGTCCCAGTCGTGGGCATCCTCGTAGTCGATGGCCGCAGGCGTTGCCAGGAAGGCGCTCAGGTCGCGGGTGCCCTGCCACTGGTGATGGTCGATGAACGCGGACGGCCCGGGTATGGCGGGTTCCCATCCCCAACTCACCACCAGCGGACGCAGCATCGGCTGCACCTCGCGGCGGGCCCACAGGAATGCCGAGCCCTTCGGGGCGCACAGCCACTTGTGGCAGGCGCCGGTGTAGATGTCGGCGTCGAGGGTGTCGAGGTGCAGCGGGATGTGGGCCGGCACGTGCGCCCCGTCGACGATGGTGAAGATGCCGGCGGCCCTGGCCCTCCGGCAGATCTCGTCGGCCGGGAACACCAGGGCGGTGTCGCTGGTGATGTGGCTGAGGAAGATCACCTTGGTTCGCGGGGTGACGTGGGCCCAGAACCGCTGGACGAAGTCGGCGTGGGTGCTGACGGGCACCGGGATGGGCACGTGCACGTACCGCGCCCCGGCCTGCGCGCAGATCACGCGCCAGGTTCGGTTCATCGCGCCGTACTCGTGGTCGGTGGTGAGCACCTCGTCGCCCGGTTGCAGGTGCAGGCTGCGCGCCACGATGTTCACCGCCGTGGTGGGATTGGGCACGTACACCAGGTCGTCGGCCTGCGCTCCGAGGTAGGTGGCAAGGCGTGCACGGGCCGCACCCAGCAGGTCGTCGGAACGTCGGGCCAACCATTCGACGGGCTGGCGTTCCATCTCGAGCTGCAGGCGCTGGTACGCCGCGAACACGGGCTCGGGGCAGGCACCGAACGAACCGTGGTTCAGGAACGTGATGTCGGGGTTCAGCAGGAATCCGTCGGTACGCACCCGCCGAGCGTAGGCAGGCCCGGGTCGGTCGCTCGGGTACGTTGCCTTCATGACTCTCCCCTCCTCCGGTGTTCCCGCCGATCAGGTGCTGGCCCAGCTCGACGCGCTGAAGGAGCACGATGTCCGCTGGCGCGACGGGCGGGCGTTCACCCTCGCCTACTTCGCGGGGCCCGAGGTGTCGGCCGTCGCCGACGAGGCCCACCGCCGCTTCAGCACCGACAACGCCCTCAACACCGACGCCTTCCCCAGCCTGCGCACCATCCAGGCCGAGGTGGTGGCAATCGTCGGCGACTGGCTGCAGGCGGGCCCCGATGGTGCCGGGTTCATGACCAGCGGCGGCACCGAGAGCATCCTCATGGCGGTGAAGGCGGCACGCGAGCGAGGTCGAGCCGAGCGAGGAATCTCCCGTCCGAACGTCGTGCTGCCCACCAGTGCCCACGCCGCGTTCGAGAAGGGGTGCTACTACTTCGGGCTCGAGAGCCGCCGAGTGGCCGTGCGCGACGATTGGCGCGCCGATGCAGACGCGATGGCCGACGCGATCGACGACGACACCGTGCTGGTGGTGGGCTCGGCCCCGCAGTACCCGCAGGGTGTGGTCGACCCCATCGCCGACATCGCCGCCCTGGCCGCAGAACGCGACATCAACTGCCATGTCGACGCCTGCATGGGTGGGGTGACACTCACGTATCTCGCCCGCCTCGGCTACGACATCACGCCGTGGAACTTCACGGT
>JBIKLX010000301.1:0-2680 GCA_044359565.1 Ilumatobacteraceae bacterium | reverse complement strand
GTTCGAATAGGTGAGCACCAGTGCCTCGTCGCTCTGCGAGTTCGCGTCGGCGTACACACGCGTGGGCCGCCAGTCGAGGCAGCGCTGCCAGCGGATCGCACCGTCGGCATCGACCGCCGCCACCATGCCCACGTCGGTGGGCGAGTTGTACGGCACCAACCACAGCAGCACCCCGCCGGGGATTGCGATCGCCGAGGTGCGAGACCAGTCGGTGGTGCCGTCGGGCAGTCGCACCTGCGGTAAGGCGATGTCGACGACGGGCGCCGCGCCGAGCGGGCCGAGCGTGTCGGGCAACGCCGCGGCTGGCAGCGGAGCCCGGTTGGGGCCTCGTTCGATGCACCCCGGCGTGAAGCGGTCGTCGGGCGCCAGCGTGGTGCCGGGCGCGGTGGACTCGGTGGTGGTGGCGGGCAGCGCGGTGGTCGACACGGCCTCGGTGGTGGAGGACACATCGGTCGAGGCGGTCGTGGCCGCCGTGCCGGTGGTGTTCGAGCTGCCCACCGACGGGTCGGCATCGGAACTGCCGCAGGCCGCTCCGGCCAGCACGACAGCAGCCAGCAGGACGAGGTGAGGGGTGCGCACGGGTGCATCCTCGCGCAGTGCCGTCAGTGGTGGGCGCCGGCCTGCGACGCTCGGGGCCGGCACAGTCATCATCGGCACAGTCGTCACCGGCACAGTCATCACCGGCACAGGCGGCATCGGCACAGTCGGCATCGGCATGATGACCATTCGCTGCGTGCGAGTATCCGATCATGAACTGCCCAGCCGGAAGCAAGCCCGAGCCGGGCACCTCGACCACACTGCGGAGGATGCAACCATGGACATGAGTACCCCACTCACCTGGGAGCCACCGGGCCCCGGCAGTTGGAACCTCGACCGGTCGCACGTGAACCGCCCGGCCACACCCATCAGCCAGTACATCCAGACGCGTTGCACGGTGGTGGGGATGCGCACGGGGATGGTGGAGGTCGGAGCGCCCCTCGACTCGCTCGACTTCCGCTTCGTGAACGGCCTCGTCTACTCGCGCGTGCGTCCGCTCATCCGGCCCGACAAGCCGGCCACCACGCTGCCTCCCCTGCCGCTGCTGAAGCTCGCCGTCCGCCTGCACCCTGCGATGCGCCGGCGCCGGGCCATTGCCGAACGGGTGCTCGACGAGCGACCCTGGCGCGCGGTGCTGACCCAGTGGCAGGCACCCGGTGGGCTGCGCGACCAGTACGAACAGGCCAACCTGGCCATTCAAGCCGTCGACCTCGGGGCACTGTCCGACGATGCGCTGGTCGCCCATGTGCGGCGCACAGTCGACCACAGCATGACGATGTGGGAGGCCCACTTCCGCCTGCACGCGCACGACCTGGGGCCCATCGGCCTGCTGCTGTACGGCGCAGCCGAATGGGACATCGCCCCCGCCGATGTCATCCCGCTCCTCGAAGGCGCCTCGCCCTCCACCTCCGAAGCCGAACGCGCGCTGCGCCGCATCCGCGACGGGGTCGATGCAGCGGGCGCTCACCCCGCCACCATCGACGAGGTGCGCGCCGTGTCTCCCGCGGTGGCAGCCGATCTCGACTCGTTCCTCCGACTGCGTGGTCGTCTGGTGGTGTCGCGCTACGACATCGACGGCCTCACGCTCGCCGAAGCCCCTGAGGTGTTGCTGAACACCATCATGTCGGCGCGCGACGACAGCCACCGCGCCGCGCGGGCTGCCGAAGCACTGGCAGCACGTACCACCGCGGTACGCGACCGGGTGCCCGAGGCCGAGCGCGCCCAGTTCGACCTGCTGCTCACCGAAGCCCGTGCGGCCATGGATCTGCGCGACGACAACGGGCCGCACACCCTCGAGTGGCCGCTCGGCCTCATCCGCCTCGGCCTGCTCGAGATGGGCCGCCGCCTGATGGCCGCAGGTCGGGTCCACAGCGCCGACCACGCGCTCGAACTGTCGCTCGACGAGGTGAGCGCGGCGATGCTCGGCACCGGCCCCTCGGCCGACGAGTTGGCGGCCCGCCGACACTGGCGACAGACCGTCGACATCGACGACGCGCCACGCCGCCTCGGCCCGACCGAGCCGGTGCCACCGCTCGATGCGCTGCCGCCGGCCCTTGCCCATATCGCCGGCGCGGTGCAGATGGTCATCGCCGAGGCGGGCCTCGACGGCGAGGTGAAGACCACCGGCCTCACGGGCGTGGGCGTGGGCCAGGCCTCGTATCGCGGCACCGCCCGGCTGGCTGGCAGTCCTGAGGACGCGCTGAACCAGATGGAACCCGGCGACGTGCTGGTGGTGCCCTGCACCACCCCGGCGTTCAACCTGGTGCTCACCCTGGCCGGCGCCATCGTCACGGCCGAGGGTGGCGCGCTCAGCCACGCCGCCGTGTTGGCGCGCGAACTCGGTATCCCTGCCGTCGTTGGCGCACCGCGTGCCCTGCACGACATCCCCGATGGGGCCACGGTAGAGGTCGACCCGGTGGCCGGCATCGTGCGCGTCGTGAGCTGACGCTCGCTGAGCCAGACGAGGTCGTCGTCGCGGTCGTCGTCGCTGTCGTCGTCGACGATCGAACCCGCCGCGTCTGCGGGGCAGATCAGGTGAGCGAGAGCGGAGTCATCCGCTGCGCTTCCCGGACGTGGGCGGTGGCCGCCGCCTCCGGCACGGGCCACCCGAGCAGGTAGCCCTGGAGTTCGGTCACACCCAGCC
>JBIKLX010000121.1:0-9882 GCA_044359565.1 Ilumatobacteraceae bacterium | reverse complement strand
CCCGGTGCCCTCCATCGGCGGCAACTCGGTGGGCATCTCGCGGCCATGCATCGCCTGGCCCGATGCGAAGTAGAGGAAGGCCGCCATCGAGCGATGCGGGTCGGCGCCCAGCTCGCGCTCGGGCGGGCCCACCTGCTGGAAGTAGAGGATGTAGAAGAAGCGGTCGGTGTAGACCATCTTCATCAGGTCGGTGGGCTTGGCGGGCCACTGGGTGAGCGGCACGCTCACGCCCACCACCGACCGCACCCGCTCGGGGTGCAGGCGGGCGGTCTCCCACACCACCAGCGAACCCCAGTCGTGGCCGACGAACACGGCCTGGTCCTTGCCGGCCCGGTCGAGCAGTGCGACCAGGTCGCCGGTGAGTTGGCGCACCCCATAGGCGTCGACCGCAGTGGGCGCGGTGGAGTGCCCGTAGCCGCGCTGGTCGGGGGCGATGACGTGGAAGCCTGCGGCGGCCAGCACCGGCAGTTGGTGCCGCCACGAGTGGGCCAACTCAGGAAAGCCGTGGCTCAGCACGACAGTGGGGTTCTTCGGATCGCCGGCCTCATGGACCCGGAGGGTCACATCGCCGAGGTCGACATCGTGGGTGCAGATCTCGCTCACCCGTGCAGTCTCGCGCCTCGCCGGTCGACGCACCCGACCGAACGCCACCCGCCCGGCTTCGTGAGCGTGGGCCGGTGTGCGCCCGGCCGTTGCTCACGGACCGCTGGGCTTCGTGAGCGGAGGCCGGTGTGCGCCCGGCCGTTGCTCACGGATCAGGCGGTGCGGCTGATCTCGTCGAGTTCGCCCCAGGTGAGGCCGTCGCTCGCCCACAGCCGGTCGAACGCTCCGTCGCCGCTGTCGGTGAAGCCGTGGCGGTTGCGGAAGTTGTAACGCCACCGCTGCTGGTTCACCGAGATGCCCAGGCGGCCCAGCCGGCCGACGCAGTAGGTCTCCCACGCCGCCGTCTGGGCCAGCGACAGTTCATCGTCGGCGGGGGCCTCGCCGAACCCGCCGACCAGTCGGTCGCGGGCCCGCAGCAGTACGCGGCCGAGTGTTGCCGCGGTGGCGTTCTCGCTCTGCTGACGCGGGCGGCGGGTGTCTTCGAACGCGCCGCTCTCGGCGTGGACGACGATTGGGTCGCCCGTCACGTCGATGCGGATACGGGCCAGCGGAGTGGTCTCGTCGACCTCGATGTGGAGGTTGCGGTCGGTCATCCCGAGCGCCCCCAGCAGGCTCTCGGCCACGCGCTGGATGAGCGCCGCGTCGAACGACACGAAGCGGAACTCCTGCGGGCTGACGGTGACGCTCATGCGTCGGCGAGCTCGGCCATGGCGTCGGCGGCTTGCTGCATCTTGGCCACGGCGGCCTTGCGCTCTTCGAGCGCCGCCAGGCTGACCTCGGCGATCGACTCGACCTCGGCGTCGGTGAAGCCGGCCAGGTCGCGGAAGCGGCGGGCCAGGCCGATGGGCGACTCCTGGCTGTCGGAGCGGGTGCCGCCGTAGCTGAACAACTTGTCGACCACGCCCTGGAACTCGAGTGCCTTCTTGCGGCGCTCGGGGTCGTTCTCGGTGACGCGGCGCAACCAGTCGCTGCCCATCTTCACGTGGGTCACCTCGTCGGCGAGCATCCAGTCCTCGCAGAACTCGAGGTAGGGGTCGCCGGCCAGTTCGCCGAACTCCTTCATCGTCGTGAACACGTCGATGGCCAGGCCCTCGAGAGCACGGTTCACGCCGGCGAGTCGCAGGATGGGGTCGGTGCTGCACGCCGCCTGGAACAGCACGGTGTTCTCGGCGAACTCGCCCAACTCGGTGCCCATCCACTCGCTGAGCTTGATGCTGATCTCGACGTGCCGGGCCTCGTCCCATGCCTGGCGGGCCATGTCGAGCTTCAGTGCGAACGGCACGGCATCGGTGCAGTCGGCGGCGGTGCCGGTGTTGTCGCCCGTGGCGTCTTGGGCGCGGCGGGCCTGATCGCCCTGGGTGCGGAAGTCGTGGCAGGTGCGTCCGGCGCCTTCGAGTGCCTGGATCTCGCCGACGAAGATGCCGTGCATCAGTCCGCGCGCTGCGGCGCTGGCATCGGGCCGGCTGGGCACCAGACGGTTCGAGGCGCGCCGCGACCCCTCGTCGCCCTTGCCCAGGGCAGTGCGCGGGTCGGCCATCCGGTCGGCCATGGTGAGCTTGTTGAACCGCTCGTCGCGGGCCAGGTCGTCGACGGGCAGGAACTTCCTCATGACGCACCTCCGCTGGTGGAACCGATCGAGCCCGGGCCGGTGATGCCGCCGGCTTCGAGCATGAGCTTCTGCAACCGGGCCTGATGTGCTGCGGCTCGGTCGACTTCTTCGGGCGTCTCGATGAGCGACTGCAGCAGCATCTCGCCGTCGCGCCAGTCGTCGAACTCGTCCTGGAGGATGAAGTTCAGCGAGCGGATGGTGGGCGCATCGGTGATCTGGCTCGTGTTGTTGCGGTGGTACGTGTACGCGGCGATGAAGTGGGGGATGAACACCCGGTACACGCCGACGAGCTTCTCGATGGTCTGATCGGCCGCTTCGGGCTCGGTCATCGCCTCGACGAACCGCACCAACGCGTCGTTGGCCGGCTGGGTGAGCCGGTCGGGGTTCATCTCGCGCAGTTCGGGCAGACGCTTGTGCCACAACTCGGCGTGCCAGGCGTGCTTGTAGCAGTGCGTGCCGAGGCGCATCTTCACGTCGAGCTCGGGCACGGTGGCCACCCAGCCGCCCAACGCCTCGAACAACTTCATCTCGGCCCACTTGTAGTTGCCGACGCGGCGGGCCGATTCCTCGACATCGAACGAGCCCGGCAACTCGCGGCGGTCCCACGGCGCGAACGGCGCTCTCGGCTTGTACGGATCGGCCACGTCTTCCCCCTGGCGTCACTGTCGATGTCGACAGTTCGTGTGTCGCTGCCTGTCTGGGTCGGTGCTCCCGACCGAAACAGTCCTGGCTGACATTACTGTGCGCCCGTTCCCTGCCGCCATTGCAGTTCGGCCCGCCCGAGGTCGGTGGTGGGTGGCCGGTCGAGCCGGTACTCGAGCAGCATTTCGCGCCACCGGCCCGTCACACCCAGCTTGCCCAACAGGGCGCTCACGCCCCACACCACCCGGTCGAGCATCACGAACGAGGCCGGCATGTCGATGACTGCGATCACCTCGGCGTGCGGTCCGTTCACGTCGATGATGCGCGCCACGGTGTCGCGCATGAACTCGCGGTCGAAGGTGAAGGTGTCGGTGAGGTACGGCCGGTAGGGGCTGCTGACGTAGTCGAACACCGCCTGCGGCGCCAGGCCGTGGCCGGCGGACAGGAACCCCGACGTCTCCATCGCCGCCACCAGCCGCTCGGGGTCGCGGTCGACCACGATGGCGTCCATGCACGGCATCAGCCGCTCCCACTCGCCGGGAGCCCACCGCTTCACCATGCCGAAGTCGAGGAACGTCACGTCGCCGTCGGCGGTGAACAGGTAGTTGCCCGGGTGTGGGTCGCCGTTGAACACGCCGAGGCGGTGGATGGCGTGCTGGGCGAACCGCCACACCACCTCGCCGGCGCGCTGGCGGGCCTCGGGCGTGGCCACCGCGAGGAACTGGTTCCACGACAGCCCGTCGACCCACTCGGTGGTGAGCACCGCGGCGCCGCTGTGCTCGGGCACCAGCACCGGCAGGTGCACGAACGGGTGCCCGGCGAATCGGCGGGTGAACTCGTCGATGTTGGCTGCCTCGAGCCGGTAGTCGAGTTCGTCGCGCATCCGCATCCGCAGTTCGTCGACCAGCGCCCGCGTGTCGAGACCCTTCAGCGAAAACGCGCTCACCATGCGGTACAGCAGGTCGGCGTTGGCGAGGTCGGCCTCGATGGAGGCGGCGATGCCCGGATACTGCACCTTCACGGCCACCTCGCGGCCGTCGCGGGTGACGGCGCGGTGCACCTGTCCGATGCTGGCCGCCGCTGCCGGTTCGGGCGACCAGTCGAGGAACAGGCGCTCGGGCGGCGCACCGAACTCGGCCGTCACCACCTGGGCGGCCAGCGACGGGGCCATCGCGGGTGCGTCGCTGAACAGCGTCGACAGCGACCGCTGCGCCTCGTCGGGCAGCGCCTCGACGACGAAGCCGAGCAGTTGCCCAGCCTTCATCAGGGCACCCTTCATCGAACCCAGTTCGCGGGCCACATCGTCGGCGGTACGCAGGGTGTAGGCCGCGTCGAGGTCGGCTCGGCGGTCGTGGCGGGTCACCCGACGGCGGAGGCGGTGCAGCAGCCAGCGCCAGGCGTTGCGCACGGTGAGCCGCCAGACGCGGGCGGTGCGCGACAGCCGCACCCAGGTGCGGCGCGGGGTCACTCGGTCGGGGCGCGCCGAGCTGTCGGTCGCTCGGCGAGCAGATCGTCGGACAGTTCGCCGCCGGTGATCTCGTCGGTCCAGTAGGTGCCGACGTCGAGCCGGGCGAGTGCGGCCTCCACGTCGGCGAGGTCGCGCTCGATGCCGTCGAGGTCGAGCGTCGGCGATGCTGCGGAGGATTCGCTGGAGGGATCGACAGTCGACATCGAGCGAACCCTACCGGCCACCACCCGCCCCGGTCACGTTGCCGCGGTGCCCATCACCTGGCTGACTCGCGGCGCTGCGTCGCCTACGGTGGGCGCGTGGCAACGGTACGGCTCGAGTCCCTCACCAAGATGTTCGACGGAGTGACGGCGGTCGACGACGTGACGCTCGACATCGCCGATCGCGAGTTCATGGTGCTGCTCGGCCCGTCGGGGTGCGGCAAGAGCACGCTGTTGCGGATGATCGCCGGCCTCGAGTCGCCCACCAGCGGGGTGGTGTCGATCGGCGGTGTCGCCGTGAACGATGTCGAGCCGAAAGAACGCGACGTGGCGATGGTGTTCCAGAGCTACGCGCTGTATCCGCACAAGACGGTGCGGGCGAACATCGAGTTCCCGCTGAAGGTGCGCAAGGTGCCCAAGGCCGAGCGAGCCGCGGCGGCCGAGCAGGCAGCTGCTGCGCTGGGCCTCACCGACTACCTGGGCCGCAAGCCCGGCCAGTTGAGCGGCGGCCAGCGCCAGCGCGTGGCCCTCGCCCGGGCCATCGTGCGCCAGCCGGCCGTGTTCTGCATGGACGAACCGCTCAGCAACCTCGACGCCAAACTGCGCAGCGAGACACGTGCCGAACTCGTGGCGCTGCACCGCCGCCTCAGCAGCACGTTCGTGTACGTCACCCACGACCAGGTCGAGGCGATGACCATGGGCACACGCGTGGCGGTGATGCACAGCGGTCGGCTCGAGCAGGTGGGCACTCCCGCCGAGGTGTACGCCCGTCCGGCGTCGGTGTTCGTTGCCGGCTTCATCGGCACGCCGCCCATGAACGTGCTGCCCGCCGGCCTGGCCGAGGGCCCCGACGACGAACGGTCGCTGCAGGTGGGCATCCGCCCCGAGCATGTGGTCGTCGACGACACGGCACCGCTGCGCGCCACGGTGTCGCTGATCGAGCAACTGGGGCACGAGGTGCTCGTCTACTGCCTGGTCGGCGACACTCGCATCGTCGTCCGCGGTGCCGCCGACGGCGACCTGGTGGCTCAGGTCGGCGACGAGGTGGGCCTGCGCCTGCCGGCCGAACACCGTCATCACTTCGATCCGGCCACGGGCCGACGGGTGGATCGATGACGGTCGCCCTCTCCCCGACGCCCCCGC
Organism: Ilumatobacteraceae bacterium; assembly: GCA_044359565.1. Taxonomy (GTDB): domain Bacteria; phylum Actinomycetota; class Acidimicrobiia; order Acidimicrobiales; family Ilumatobacteraceae; genus VFMC01. The sequence goes on along the minus strand of JBIKLX010000121.1, from coordinate 4,217 downwards.
AGCGGCGCGGTTCGGGCCGGGCCCGCGAGGCGATGCTTGCGCTGGCGATGCTGGCGCCGTCGATCGTCATCCTCGTCACGTTCGTGCTGTACCCCTTGGTCCGCGCCGTGTTCCTCGGTCGTCAGCGCTGCGATGCCCAGGCGCGCAACTGCCGTACCAACGGGTGGGGTCAGTACCTCGACATCGCCAAGAGCGCCGAGTTCCAGCACGCGCTGTGGGTGACGGTGAAGTTCGCCCTGCTCACCGTGCCCGCCGGTGTGCTGCTGGGCCTAGGGCTCGCCGTCTTGGCCGACAAGCACCTCCGTGGCGTCCGCTTCTTCCGCACCGTGTTCTCCAGCACCGTCGCCACATCGGTGGCGGTGGCATCGCTGATGTGGCTGTTCCTGCTGCAGCCCTCGCGCGGTGTGCTGGCCAATATCGACTGGCTCAACTCGCTGTTCCCGGTGATGAAGCGCCCCGGCCTGTTGAACGACCCCGGCACAGCCCTCACCAGCGTGGCCGTATCGAGCATCTGGGCCAACCTCGGCTTCACGTTCATCGTGGTGACGGCTGGTCTGCAGAGCATCCCGCGCGAACTGCACGAGAGCGCGTATGTGGATGGCGCCAGCCCGTGGCGGCGGTTCACCGACGTCACCGTGCCGATGCTGTCGCCCACCCTGGTGTTCGTCGCTGTGGTGCTCACCAGCCGAGCGTTCCAGGCGTACGGCGAGATCGACCTGCTCACCAACGGCGGCCCCACACCGCAGGACAGCACCACCACGCTCACCTACCTCGTGTACGGCAGCAGTTCGGTGGCGCGTAGCGACGCCGGGCTGCAATCGGGTGTGGCGGTGCTGCTGTTCCTCGTGCTGCTGGTGCTGTCGGCGCTGCAACTGCGCGGCCTGGGCAGGAGGGTTCACTATGGCAACGAGTAGCACCACGGGTGCCATCGGCATCGACCACGTGCGGCCGGGCTGGCGCACGGCTGCCCGCTTCGCCGTGTTGGCGCTGGTGGCGGTGTGCGTGCTGCTGCCCGTGTACACCACCGTGCTCGCCGCGTTGAAGCCTGGCGGCAAGGTGCTCGACCGGCCGTTCATTCCCGAGTACCTCACCCTGTCGGTACTCCGCGACGCTTGGACCGAGGGTCGCCTCGGTCGCTATCTCTGGAACTCCACCGTGGTGGCAGTGGTGGTCACCGTGGCACAACTGGTCACCTCGGTGCTCGCCGCCTATGCGTTCGCCTTCCTGCGGTTCCCGCTGAAGACGTTCTGGTTCGGCGTGTTCCTGGCCACGCTGCTGGTGCCGCTCGAGACCACCCTCGTCGTGAACCGGCGCATCGTCGACTCGCTGGGCTGGCTGAACAGCTACCAGGGGCTCACCGTGCCGTTCCTGGCCACCGCATTCGGCACGTTCCTGATGCGCCAGGTGTTCATGCAGATCCCGAAAGAACTGCGTGAAGCCGCAGTGATGGACGGACTCGGGCACCTCGGGTTCCTGCGCGAGGTGGCGGTGCCGCTGGTGCGGCCTACGCTCGGGGCACTGGCACTGTTTTCGTTCCTGGCGAGCTGGAACCAGTACCTGTGGCCCAACCTGATCACCACTGAAGAGGACATGAACACCGTGCAGACCGGCCTCCGACTGCTCAACGCGAGCGTGCCCGACATCGAGCGGTTCAACGTGCCCATCGCCGGCACCGTCATCGCCGCCCTCCCCATCGCCCTGGTGCTCATCGTGTTCCAGCGCCAACTCGTTCGTGGCCTCACTGCCGGGGCGGTGAAGGGCTGATGCGCCGTCGTCACACCGCCCGCAGCGGCCGCAGCACTGGCCTCGTCGCAGCCGTGCTGGTGGCGTCGTTCGCCGCCGCCTGCAGCAGTGGCGGCGGGTCGCTGCAGAACGCCGGCAACACCACCATCGCGCCCGCCACCACGGCGGCTCCCGGCGACACGTCCGCTCCGGGCGGTACCGACACCACGGCTGCTCCCGGCACCATCGCGGCGCCGTCCACCACCGCCGCAACCCCGCTCGACAGCCTGCCCCCGTGCCCCACCGATGCGCTCGCCGCCGCCGACAGCCCGGTCGAGCTCACCTTCTGGCACGGTATGACCGCCGAGCTCGAGAAGCAGCTCACCGCGCTCACCGACCAGTACAACGCCAGCCAGGACAAGGTGAAGGTCACCCTGCAGAACCAGGGTGGCTACGAGCAGGTCATCGACAAGTACCTGCAGTCGGGCCAGGGCAGCCGCCCCGAACTGGTGCAGGCACCCGAGTACGCGGTGCAATCGTTCCGCGACACCAACTCGTTCATCCCGGTCGAGGCGTGCGCCGAGTCGGCCGGGTTCGACCGGTCGGTGCTGCTGCCCTCGGCGGTGAACGCCTACTCCACCGGCGGCGTGCAGTGGGCCATGCCCTTCAACGTCAGCAACCCGGTGCTGTTCTACAACAAGAAGATCTTCGCCGCCGCCGGCCTCGACCCCGAGGCCCCGCCGCGCACACTCGACGAGATGCTCGCCGCCTCGAAGCAGATCGTCGAGTCGGGTGCCGCCAAGTACGGCCTGGTGCTCGACACCAGCTTCGACGGCGGCGGTGGCTGGTACGTCGAGCAGTGGTTCGCCAAGGCCGGCGAGTTCTACGCAAACAACGAAAACGGTCGCTCGGCGCCCGCCACCGAGGTGCTGTTCGACAACCAGACCGGTGTCGACCTGATGGCCTACCTCCAGCAGGGTGTTGCCGACGGGTGGTTCTTCAACGTGGGCGACAACGTCAGCGGCCAGGACGCCTTCTTGAAGCTGGCCGACGCCGAGGAGCCGGGAGCAATGACGATCGGCACCTCTGCCGCGCTGGGCACGGTGCTCGCGGCCATCGCCGCCGGTATCGCCCCGAACGTTGCGGCCGAGGACTTGTCGGTGTCGCCCATGCCCGGCCCCAACGGTGTCGCCACCGTGCTGGTGGGCGGTGCCTCGCTGTGGATCACGGCCGACAAGGGCGACGCCCAGGCAGCCGCATCGTGGGACTACATCGCGTACCTCATCAGCGCCCAGTCGCAGGCCACCTGGGCCTCGGCCACCGGCTACGTGCCCATCAGGCCCGATGCCGTCGACATCGAGCCACTGGCCACCACCTACGCCTCCGACCCGCGGTTCGCGGTGGCCTACTCCAGCCTCGTCGAGACCCCCGACGTGCCCACGGCCGTCGGGCCGCTGCTCGGGCCCCAGCGTGAGGTGCGCGTGCTCACGGCCCGGGCGCTGGCCACGGTGTTGAACGGCGGCGATCCGCAGCAGGCCCTCGCCGAAGCGGCCGCCCAGGCCGATGCGCTGTTGGCCGACTACTCCGCCCGTCAGGCCGCCAGTCAGGCCGGATAGCCTCGCAGCCATGTCCACACCTTTCCCGCCCCTCGATGGTTCCGCCCCGGTCACGCAGCAGTTCTCCGAGGCCCCCGAGATGGGGATCGACACCGCGAAGCGCTACGAAGCCACGATGACGACGTCGCTCGGCACCATCGTCATCGCCCTCGACGCCATCAATGCGCCCATCACGGTGAACAACTTCGTGTTCCTGGCAGCGCACCACTACTACGACGGCGTCATCTTCCACCGCATCATCAACGGCTTCATGTGCCAGGGCGGCGACCCCACCGGCACCGGCCGCGGTGGCCCCGGCTACCGCTTCCCCGACGAGCCGGTGCGCCAGCGTTACCAGATCGGTTCGGTGGCCATGGCCAATGCCGGGCCCAACACCAACGGCAGCCAGTTCTTCCTCATCAGCGGCCAGAGTGGTGTGCAACTGCCCCCGCAGTACAACCACTTCGGGCAGATCGTGAAGGGCCTCGACGTGCTCGACGCGATGCAGCAGGTCGACACCGATCGCAGCGACCGCCCGCGTGAAGACGTGGTCATCCACTCGGTCGCCATCGCCGTGAAGGACTGACCCGGCCCGGGTCGTCATTGGTGCGCACCCAGCGCCTGTCGCTCGACGAAGCCCGGCGCCTCGCGCTCGGCGCGCAGGGGTTCGGCACGCCTCGCCCCACCGGTCGGGTCGATCGCCGTCATCTCCGACGCGTGCTCGACCACATGGGCCTCATTCAGATCGACTCGGTGAACGTGCTGGTGCGCAGTCAGGAGTTGCCGCTGTTCGCCCGACTGGGGTCGCATCCGCGCACCCTCATCGCCGACGCCACTGCGGCGGGTGAGTTGTTCGAGTACTGGGTGCACGAGGCATCGCACGTGCCCACCGAACACCAT
>JBIKLX010000120.1:0-9905 GCA_044359565.1 Ilumatobacteraceae bacterium | reverse complement strand
TGCTCACCGTCACCGGCATCTTCTTGATGTTCTACTACCGGCCCGAGGCCACCCAGGCGTGGAACGACATCTCCACCCTGCAGACCTCGGTCACGTTCGGCCTACTGGTCAGAAACATGCATCGATGGGGCGCGCACCTGATGGTGCTGTCGGTGTTCCTGCACATGGCGCGCGTCTTCTACCACGGTGCCTACAAGGCGCCGCGCGAGTTCAACTGGGTCATCGGTGTGGTGCTGCTCATGCTCACCCTGCTGCTCAGCTTCACCGGCTACCTGCTGCCGTGGGACCAGCTGGCCATGTGGGCCGTTGCCGTGGGTACCAACATGATGGGCTACACCCCGGTGTTCGGACCCGAGGTGCGCTACGTGCTGCTCGGCGGCAAGGAGATCGGCTCCGAGACGCTGCTGCGCTGGTACGTGCTGCACGTGCTCTTCCTGCCGTTCGTCATCGTCATCTTCATGGCCGTCCACTTCTGGCGTGTCCGCAAAGACGGCGGCATCTCGGGGCCGCTGTGATGACCGCACATGTTCTTCCCGTACTCATCTGCACCCGTCTGATCGGAGCGACGCATGACTGAGATCCCCGAGCACCTGCTCAAGCGAGCCCAAGCGGCTCGCGAGAAGGCTGCCGCCGACAGCGAGGCAGCCACCAACACCGGTGCCTCCGCAGCGGCCAGCGGTAGCGAGGCAGCGGCCGATCCGCGCATCCCCGCCCATCTGCTCGAGCGCAGTCGCGCCGCCAAGGCCAAGGCCGAGGGTGGCGACACCGCTGCCGGTGGCGGCGTTGCGTTGCAGGAGAAGGTGGCCGGTGTGGTGGCTCCCGCTCCCGCAGCCGGTGGTGGCATCCCCGTGGGTGCCGGCCCGGGTGGCAACACCCAGCGCCTCCTCACCGTGGTGAAGAGCGGCTCCATCCAAGAGGTGAAGGCCACCCCGGTCGACAAGGTGCACACCTGGCCGCACCTGCTGGCCGCCGAATTCGTGGCCGCGCTGTTCTGCACGGCGTTCACGTTCCTGTTCTCCATCTGGGTGAACGCGCCGCTGCTGCAGTTGGCCAACCCCAACCAGACGCCCAACCCGTCGAAGGCCCCGTGGTACTTCCTCGGTCTGCAGGAACTGCTCACGATGTTCCACCCGATGATCGCGGGCGTCACCATCCCGGGCGTGGGTCTGATCATGCTCATCTTCGCCCCGTTCATCGACAAGAACCCGTCGAACAAGCCCGAAGACCGCAAGTTCGCGACGTCCATCATGACCGTGCACCTCATGTTCTGGGCCGTGCTGGTGATGATCGGCTCGTTCTTCCGGGGCCCTGGCTTCAACTTCGTCCTGCCGTGGAAAGACGGCTTGTTCTTCGAGCTGTGAGGTCGGCATGAACACCGCAACAGTCATCGCCATCGCCGTCGCAGTCGTCGTCGCCCTCGGTGCCATCTCGTTCATCACGGCGGCGCGCCGCAGCGATGTGCGCGGCGCTGGTGCGCTGAGCCGCGAGACGCGCCGCCGCGACCGCGACGCCGACATCGACCTGCCCGAGGCCACCACCGGCCGCGAGGTCGAGGCCCAGGCCACCGCCGCCCGCTCGGGTGCGCTGGTGAAGGCCACCGACACCGCCCCCGCGGTGTGGGTCCCGCCGGATCCAGAGGCCGTCGGCGTCAGCCGTCGCCAGTTCTTCAACCGGGCCTCCGTGTCGCTCATGGGCGTCAGCCTCCTCACGTTCGCCGCAGCCTCGTTCGTGGCCTTCCTGTGGCCGGTGGCCACGGGTGGTTTCGGCGGCAAGGTGAAGGTGGGCAAGAAGGACGAGATCATCGGGACGATTCGCACGAGCGGCGGCTTCTTCTACGCCCCCGAGGCCCGGTCGTGGATCACCGAGTATCCGGCCAGCGCACTCCCCAAGGCTCGCGATGTCTACCAGCCGCAGGTCCTGTCGGGGCTCGAATCCGGCCTCATCGCCAGCTACCAGAAGTGTCCGCACCTGGGTTGCCGTGTTCCGCAGTGCTCCAGCAGCCAGTGGTTCGAATGCCCCTGCCACGGTTCGCAGTACAACCGGGTGGGAGAAAAGAAGGCGGGCCCGGCTCCTCGCGGTCTCGACCACTTCCAGCTCACCGTCGCCGCCAACGGCGATGTCACCATCGACACGGGCACCGTGTACCCGGGTGTGGCCATCGGCATCAACACCACTGGCCAAGAAGCAGAGGGACCGAACTGCGTATGAGCCCGATTCGTTGTCTGAACCCATCCGAGAAGGGTGCCTGACGTGCTGAACGCGTTTGCCCGATCCACCTCCGCCATTGCCTGGGTGCTGTTCGTCATCGTGACGATCGGATGGATCGTCTACTACTTCGCCAACCGGCGCACTGCGAAGCCCGAACTGGGGTCCGAGATCGAGTTGGCTGCGAACCGCAAGCCCTACTACGACGACGAGACCCTCGAAGGCAGGCGCCTCGAGCGGGTGCAGGGCTTGGGCTTGCTGTTCCTCGCCGTCATCGCCATCGGTCTGCCCCTGTACTGGGTGTTCGAACCCAGCCGCCAAGCCGGTGCGGCCGAAGCGAAAGAAGAGTTGTTCATCGAGTGGGGCAGCCAGTTGTACGCCACCACCGACAAGGGTGGCTTCAACTGCGCTGGCTGTCACGGAGCCAATGGCGGCGGCGGTGTGGCGGCGTACACGCTCACCGATCCCGCAACCGGAGAGGTGCAGGCCGTCAGCTGGACCGCTCCGGCCATCAACACGGTGCTCTACAAGTTCAGCGAGAGCGAACTGAAGTTCATCCTCGTCTACGGTCGACCATTCTCGCCGATGTCGCCCTGGGGTATCGCCGGTGGTGGCCCGCTGAACGACCAGCAGATCGACACGCTCATCTCCAAGATCCGCAGTCTCCAGATCCCCCGCGAGGGCTGCGCCGAGGGCGAGGACGATCCGCTCACCTGTGCCAGTGGCACGCTGCCGCAGGAGGAACGCGAGCGCGTGACCACCAATGCCACCGCGGCTGCCGAAGCCCTCGTCGCTGCCGGCAAGTACGCCACGGTCGACGCTGCGATGGGTGAGGCGCTGTACAACCTCAGCTACGCATCGGGCGCCTACTCGTGCGCCCGCTGCCACACTCCGGGCTGGAGTTACGGCCAACCCGGCGTCAGCGGCCAGGGAGCATTCGGTTGGAACCTCACGGGTGGTGCCACGGTGAAGCACTTCCCCAACGAGACCGACATGATCAACTTCATCAAGGCCGGTTCGGAGATGGGGAAGCGGTACGGCACCCAGGGCCAGGGCAGCGGTCGGATGCCCGGCTTCGGGTCGGTCCTCACCGACGAACAGATCAAGGCCGTTGTCGAATACGTTCGGAGTCTCTAAGTGCTGCTGGAAATCGCCTCCCACCCACTTGTCGGACGGTTGATCCAGTCCGGCGCCGAGCAGGTCAACTCGGGCCCCGGTGGCTGGATGCCCGAGTTGCGCGGCATCCTGACGGTCATCATCGGCGTGTTCGTGCTGATGGGCAGCGTCTATCTCATCTTGGGCACGAACATCGGCTTCCGCCTCGGCTTTCTGGTCGCCTTTGCGGGGCTTGCCGGCTGGTTCTTCATCATGGGAGCCATCTGGTGGACCTACGGCATCGGCCTGAAAGGCCCTGATCCGTCGTGGGAGGCCCAGCCTGGCCGAACGATCCTCCAGGACACAGCAGCGCTCACCAAAGCGGGCGCGCTCGACGCCAGTATCACCCCAACGGCCGATTCGACCCCCAAAGACGTGTCGAACGAGGTGCGTGACCAGTTGGTGACCGAGGGCTGGTTGCAACTCCCCGAATCGGCCTCGGCCTTCGGACAAACCAGTTCGCAGGCCGAGGTGTACCTCACCGAGGCGGGCGTGTTCGATGTCGGCGGCTACAAGGTCGTGAACGTGTTCGACTACGGCGGCGAGCGTTACCCGAGGTACGCCGACGGCGCGATCGACTTCATCGCCTTCTGGCACAAGCCCCGTTACTCACTCGTCGAGGTGGCTCCGGTGGTGCAGCAGCGCACCGAGCCGGGTCGAGCGCCCGCCACGCCGCGCATCGACACCACCCAACCGCACCAGTACGTGTACATGATCCGCGACATGGGCGCGAAGCGAGTCCCGGCTGGCTTCATCACGGTCGGATCGCTCATCGTGTTCATCATCACCTGCTGGCTGTTGCACAGACGCGACAAGCGCGTGCTGCTGAACCGCGGGCAACTGGCGCTACCGGCCAAGGCCTGAGCACATGGGCCAGTACCTTCCCGTCATCGCCCTGTTGGTGCTGGCCGTCCTGTTCGGCGCGCTGAGCTTCTTCGCTTCCGGTCTGCTGGCCCCGCGCCGACCGTCGGCGGCCAAGCAGGCCCCGTACGAGTGCGGCATCGTGCCCAGTCGCGAGCCACCCGAGCGCTTCCCGGTCACCTTCTACGTGGTGGCGATGTTGTTCATCATGTTCGACATCGAGATCATCTTCATCTACCCCTATGCCGTCGACCGCCGCTTCCTGGGCAGTTACGCGTTCTGGGAGATGGTGGCGTTCAGCGTCGTGTTCTTCGCCGCCTTCGTCTATGTGGTGGCCCGCGGTGCGCTCGACTGGGGCCCGGTGCAGCGCTCGCGCCGACTCGACGAATCGGTGTCGGAAGCTCGCACCACCACCAGCACCATCCGCCGGGTGGGCACCGAGGGTCGAGTGGGAGAAGCAGCCTGATGGGCATCGTCCGTAACGTGCTCGACGACGGCCTCGGTGGCCTCGAGCACAACGTCATCACCGGCAAGATCGAAGACCTGGTGAACTGGTCGCGTAGCCGCAGCAGTTGGCCGGCGTCGTTCGGCCTGGCCTGCTGCGCCATCGAGATGATGGCCACGGGCGCTGCGCACTACGACATCAGTCGCTTCGGCATGGAGGTGTTCCGCGCCTCGCCGCGACAGGCCGACATCATGATCGTGGCCGGCCGTGTCAGTCAGAAGATGGCGCCGGTGCTGCGCCAGGTGTACGACCAGATGATGGAGCCCAAGTGGGTCATCAGCATGGGTGTCTGCGCCTCCAGCGGTGGCATGTTCAACAACTACGCCATCGTGCAGGGCGTCGACCAGGTGGTACCGGTCGACGTGTACGCGCCGGGCTGCCCGCCCACCCCCGAGACGCTCATCCATGCGATCGAGACCTTGCACGGGCTGATCGAGACGGGCGAGATCACCCGCCGCCGGCGCGAGACCGGCGCTGGTGCCGATGTCCATGTCACCGAGATCCCGGCCGCTGCCGAGCCGATCCCGGTCGTCCTCGGAGTCCGCTGAACCATGGCCGATACTGCCGACACCGGCGCGGCGACGCCGGAACCCATCACCCTGCACGGTTGCCCCCTTGTCACCACGTTGGGCCAGCAGGTGCTGCACGTGCCCCGGGCCCAGTACGCCAAGGTGGTCAAGGCACTGCTGGTCGATGGCTACGAGATGGTGTCCGACCTCACCGCAGTCGACTACCTGCTCGTACCCAACCGGGCGCTGCCCGCCGGCGTTGCTGCCGAACGGTTCGAAGTGGTGGTGAACCTGCTGTCGCTCACCGCTCGCCAGCGCATCCGCGTGCGGGTGCAGGTGCCCGAGGCCGACGCCACCATTCCCACGCTCTTCGACATGTTCCCGGGAACCGAGGCGATGGAACGCGAGGCGTTCGACATGTTCGGCATCGTGTTCACCGATCACCCCGACCTCACTCGCATCCTCATGCCCGAGGACTGGGAGGGTTACCCGTTGCGTAAGGACTACGACGTGGGCCGCATCCCGGTGCAGTTCAAGGGAGCGCCGAACTGATGAGCATCCTCGAGACCATCCGCGAGGGCAACGAGCCCGAACAAGGCCTCAAGCCGCGTAGCGAGCTCACGGCGCGCGAACTGTTGCGCGAAGTCGGCTCGGTGCTGCGCATGAGCGAGGCCGAGGCCGCCAAACTCGGCGATCTGCCCGTCGATCCTTCCGAGGATCAGACGATGATCATCAACATGGGGCCCCAGCACCCGAGCACGCACGGCGTGTTGCGGCTGATGCTCGAGCTCCAGGGTGAGACCGTGCTGCGGTGCAAGCCGATCATCGGCTACCTGCACACCGGTATGGAGAAGACCGGCGAGCAGCTCACGTACATGCAGGGCGGCACCAACGTCACCCGCATGGACTACCTCAGCCCGTTGAACAACGAGCTGGTGTTCTCGCTCGCCGTCGAGAAGCTGCTCGGCATCGAGGACGAGATCCCCGAGCGTGCGGTGTGGATGCGCATGCTGCTCAGCGAACTGAACCGCATGAGCAGCCACCTGTTGTTCATGGCCACCAACGGCATGGACCTCGGTGCCGTGTCGATGATGATCTACGGCTGGCGCGAGCGCGAAGAGGTGTTGCGGTTCTTCCAGAAGGTCACCGGCCTGCGGATGAACCACAACTTCATCCGTCCCGGCGGCCTCGCCGCCGACCTGCCCGCCGGTTGGCGCGACGACGTGCTCGAACTGCTCGAGATCATCGAACCGCGCCTCGACGAGTACGACATCCTGATGACCGGCCAGCCCATCTGGCGCGAGCGCCTGCAGGGTGTGGGCGTCATCACGGCCCAGGAGGCCATCGCCCTCGGTGCCACCGGCCCCATCCTCCGTGGCACCGGTGTGCCGTGGGACCTGCGCCGCGACCAGCCCTACCTGCGCTACCCCGAACTCGACTTCGACGTCATCGTCGGCTCGTACGGCGACGCGTTCGACCGCTACGCCATCCGCCTCAACGAGATCCGCGAGAGCATGAAGTTGGTGCGCCAGATCCTCGACCGTATGCCGAGCGGCGACTATCGCATCCAGAACAAGAAGGTCACCCCGCCGCCGCGGGCCCGCATCGACGAGTCGATGGAAGCTCTCATCCATCACTTCAAGATTTTCACCGAGGGTTTCCGCGTGCCCGAGGGTGAGGTGTACGTGGCCATCGAGAGCCCGCGCGGTGAGATCGGCTGCTACATCGCCAGCGACGGCTCGCCCACCCCGTATCGCATGCACGTGCGGGCCCCATCGTTCGTCAACATCCAGTGCCTGCCGCACATGATGCGCGGCGGTCTCGTCGCCGACGCCGTGGCCGTCATCTCGAGCGTCGACCCCGTGCTCGGAGAGGTGGACCGATGAGCCGTCTGTCGGATGCCAACGTGCAGTTGGCCAAGGAGATCATCGGCCGCTACCCGCGTGCCCGCTCGGCCACCATCCCGCTGCTGCACCTCGCCCAAGAGCAGGACGGCTACATCACCGACGACGCCATCAAGCACATCGCTGAACTGGTGGGCGCCACCTCCGCCGAGGTGCTCGGCACCTGCACCTTCTACGAGATGTTCAAGATGGAGCCGGTCGGCACATACCTCGTCAACATCTGCCAGACGATGAGTTGCGCGCTGATGGGCGCCGACGACCTGATGCACCATGCCGAGCACACGCTGGGCATCAAAGCCGGTGGCACCACCCCCGACGGGCTCATCACGCTCGAGCACGCCGAGTGCCAGGCCGCCTGCACCGAGGCACCCACCCTGCAGGTGAACTACCGCCACCGCTACCGGGTCACTGCCGCCGACTTCGACCAGATGGTCGCCGACCTGCGCGCCGGCAAACTGGTCGACGAGATCCCACCGCACGGCACTGTGGCGCGTGTGCGCCAGCACATCCCGGCCGACCGGGGCGTGGGTGCAGTGCCGCCCGAAGAGGCCACCGCTCCGCCGTCGTGGCTGGCCGTCGCCGAGGAGGGCAGCAAGTGAGCAATCTGCAGGGCACTCCCATCGCGCACGCGCCGGGCTACATCGCAGGCGACCGCCCGCAGATCGTCACGTCGCGTTTCCAGTACGACGACTCGTACACACTCGATCGCTACCTCGCCACCGACGGCTACGCCGGCCTGCGTGCCGCGCTCGGCCGTGCGCCCCAGGCGGTGCACGACGAGGTGAAGAACGCCACCGTGCTCGGCCGCGGCGGCGCCGGCTTCCCGGCCGGCGTGAAGTGGGGCCTCACCCCGCAGGGCAAGTTCCCGCGCTATCTCGTCGTGAACGGCGACGAGAGCGAGCCGGGCACCTACAAGGACCGCCTGCTCATGGAGCGCGATCCGCACCAGCTCATCGAGGGCTGCCTGATCGCCTGCTATGCAGCTGGCCTGTCGCAGTGCTTCTTGTACATCCGCGGCGAGATGGCCGTGGCCCAAGAACGCGTGGCCGTCGCGTTGAACGAGGCCTACGCCGCCGGTTACGTGGGCACGAACATCCTCGGCACCGACTTCTCCATCGACATCGTCCTGCACTGGGGTGCGGGCGCCTATGTGGTGGGTGAAGAGACGGCGCTCATCGAATCGCTCGAGGGCAACCGCGGCATGCCGCGTCTGAAGCCGCCGTACTTCCCGGCCGCCATCGGCCTGTACGGCCAGCCCACCATCGTCAACAACGTCGAGACCCTGGCCAACCTGCCGTGGCTGCTGCGCAACGGGGCCGAGGCCTACACCGCCATCGGCACCGCCACGTCGCCCGGTACGCGCATGGTGGCCGTCTCGGGGCATGTGAACCGGCCCGGCGTGTACGAGATCGTGAACGGCACCACCACGTTCCGCGACCTGCTCTACGGCGACGAGTTCTGCGGTGGCATCCGCAACGGCAACGAACTGAAGGCGTTCGTGCCGGGCGGTGGTTCGGCCCCGTGGTTCCTGCCCGATCAGCTCGATCTGCCGTTCGAGGGTCGCCTCGTCGGCGCCGCAGGTTCGATGCTCGGTTCGGGCGCCATCATGGTGATGGACCACACCACCGACATCCCCGCTGCGGCGCTCACCCTCACCCGGTTCTACGCCCACGAGTCGTGCGGCAAGTGCGTGCCGTGCCGCGAGGGTGGCACCTGGCTCGAGCGCATCCTCAGCCGCATCGTTGCGGGCAAGGGCACGCAGGCCGACCTCGATCAGTTGCTCGAGGTGGGCGAGAGCATCTGCCCCGGAAGCTTCCCGCACGCGGCCAGCGAGCGCCTCGGCCTCGAGGCCGTGCCGTTCCCGTACAAGATGACCACCATCTGCTTCGTCGGCCCGTCGGCGTTCGCCCCGGTGCACTCGGCGCTCACGCTGTTCCGCGACGAGTTCGAGGCGAAGATCGTCAAGCGCATCAGCATTCCCGTGATCGCCGCGTCGTCGGCCGGAGGCGGACAGTGACCACGACAGAGCCCGCAGGCACCGAAGCCGATGCGCCGCCGCCCGATCCGAACGCAGTCAGCGTCACGCTGAACGGCACGCCCATTACGGCACGCAAGGGCGAACTCATCATCACGGCCGCCGAGCGCCACGGCGAATACATCCCGCGCTTTTGCTACCACGAGCGGATGAAGCCGGTCGGTATGTGCCGCATGTGCCTCGTCGAGGTCGACTCGGGTCGTGGGCCGGCCATCACCCCGTCATGCATGGTCACCGTTGCGCCCGACATGAAGATCGACACCGCATCGCCCACGGTGAAGCGGATGCAAGAAGGCGTGCTCGAACTGCTGCTCGCCAACCACCCGCTCGACTGCCCCGTCTGCGACAAGGGCGGCGAGTGCCCGCTGCAGGACCAGACGCTGGCCTACGGCCCGGGCGAGAGTCGGTTCGTGGAAGAGAAGCGGCACTACGAAAAGCCGATCCCCATCAGCGATCTGGTGTACCTCGACCGCGAGCGCTGCATCCTGTGCGACCGCTGCACCCGGTTCGCCGACGAGGTGGCGGGCGACGCGCTCATCCAGTTCGTCAGCCGAGGCAACAACACCCAGGTGAACACGTTCCCCGACGAGCCGTTCGCCAGCTATTTCAGCGGCAACACCGTGCAGATCTGCCCCGTCGGCGCCCTCACCGCCAAGCCGTACCGCTTCAAGGCCCGCCCGTGGGACCTCGACCAGGCCGAGAGCACCTGCACCTCGTGTGCCGTCGGGTGC
>JBIKLX010000119.1:0-9924 GCA_044359565.1 Ilumatobacteraceae bacterium | reverse complement strand
CTCTTCGTCGCCGCCGACGAGCACCGTGATGTCGCCTTCGGCCGCCTTGTGCACACCACCGGTGACGGGACACTCGAGCATGCTGATGCCGTGCTCGGCGGCCAGGCCGGCCATGCGCATGGTTTCGCTCTGGTCGTTGGTGCTCATGTCGATCCAGGTGCCGCCCGAACGCAGGCCGGCGAAGATGCCGTCGGGCCCAGTGGCCACCAGTTCGATCACACGGGGCGAGGGCAGGCAGGTGAACACCACGTCGCTGGCTTCGGCGACGGCCTTGGCGGTGTCGGCCCAGCGGGCGCCGGCGGCGACGAGCGAGTCGGCGAGCGAGCGGTTGATGTCGGTGACGGTGACGGGGTGCCCGGCGCGCACCAGCGAGGCGGCGAGGTAGTTGCCGAGGTTGCCGAGACCGATGAAGCCGACGTTCATGTTGTTTCCCCTGGGGCTGTGCGCCGATGCCACGTTGCACCGGTGCGACGGCCGACGCTACCAGTCGACGGTTTCGCAGCCGCGGTGATCGGCGGGCTCGACCTGGAGGGTCGAGTGGTCGATGCCGTGCCGTTCGATCAGCACGGTGTTGGCGCGGTCGAGCACACCGTGGGTGTCGGTGCCGTCGCTCACCACGAGGTGGGCGGTGGCCACGTCCATCTCCGAGGTGAGGGTCCACACGTGCAGGTCGTGCACGTCGAGCACACCGTCGATCGCGGCCAGGTCGGTCTGCACGGCCGCGATGTCGATGTGGTGCGGGGCGCTCTGCACCAGCACCCGCAGCGCGTCGCGGCCGAGACGTAGGGCGCGCGGCAGGATGAACAGGCCGATGGCGGCACCCATCACCGGGTCGACCCAGTGCCAGCCGGTGATGCCCCACACGATGGCGGCGACGATCACCCCGACCGAGCCGAGCATGTCGGCCACCACCTCGAGGTAGGCGCCGCGCAGGTTGAGGCTCTCGTCGGCGCCGCGTCGCAGCAGACCGAACGCGATGAGGTTCACCACGAGACCGACGACGGCGACGGCCAGCACCGGAGTGGAAGCGATGTCGCGCGGTTCGTCGAGCCTGCGGCCAGCCTCCAACAACACGAGTGCGGCAACGACGAACAGCAGCGCGGCGTTGGCGAGGGCTGCGAGGATCTCGAGGCGGTACAGGCCGAAGGTGCGCTGCGGATGGGCCCGGGCGGTGGAGGCGGCGTGGATGGCGGCCCACGCCATGCCGAGGCCGAGTGCGTCGGTGGCCATGTGGCCGGCGTCGGAGAGCAGGGCGAGCGATCCGGTGACAAGGCCCACCACCACCTGCACGACCAGGAATCCGACGGTGAGCCAGAAGGCGATGACGAGTGGCCGCAGGTGGCGCGCCGATGCACGGGCCACCGACGGGCCGTGTGTGTGCCCGTGCGTGTGCCCGTGATCGTGCTGGTGGCCGCTCACGGCCGGGTCAGTCGAGGCCGACGTACATCGATTCGATCTCGGCGGCGAAGCGGGCGTGGATGCCACGGCGCTTCAACTTCGAGGTGGGGGTGAGCAGGTCGCTGTCGGGCATCCACTCGTCGCCCAGCAGCACGAACTTCTTGATCTGCTCGACCTGGGCGAACTGCTGGTTCACCACGTCGATGCCGGCCTGCACCTCGGCGAGCACCACGGGGTCGGCGGCGAGTTGCGCCAGCGGCGTGCCCTCCTTGCCGTGGGCCTTGGCCCACACTGCGGTGGCCTCGGGGTCGAGCACCAGCAGCGCCGAGCAGAACTTGCGGGCGTCGCCGATGGCGGCGGCCTGGCCCACCAGCGGGATGGTCTTCAGGGCGGCCTCGAGGTTGGCGGGGCTGATGTTCTTGCCGCCGGAGGTGATGATGAGTTCCTTCTTGCGGTCGACGATGCGCACGTAGCCCTGCTCGTCGATGGTGCCGATGTCGCCCGAGTGCAGCCAGCCGTCGATGAGGGTCTCGGCGGTCTTGTCGGCCTGCTTGAGGTAGCCCTGGAACACGTTGCCGCCGCGGCAGATGACCTCGCCGTCGTCGGCGATGCGCACCTCGCAGCCGGGGATCTCGCGACCCACCGAGCCGGGGATGTTGGCGTCGGGGCTCCACGTCATCGGACCGCTCGATTCGCTCATGCCGTAGATCTCGCTCAGGGGCACGCCGATGGCGTTGTACCACTCGAGCACTTCGCGCGGAATGGGCGCGGCGCCGGTGACGGCGATCTGCACCTCGTCGAGGCCCACCAGGCCGCGCACGGTGGTGAAGGCGACGGCGTCGAGGAACGACCAGGTGTCGAGTTGTTCCTGGGTGGCGGTGCCCGCGCGCTGGGCGGCCTTGATGGCGAGGGCGGCCTGCACACCTTCGTCGAACTGGGCTTTGCGGGCGGGGTCGGCGGAGAGCGCGGCGTTGACGCCGTTGTAGATCTTCTCCCACACACGGGGCACGCCGAACACGATCTGGGGGTGCACGGCGCCGAGATACGCCGACAACTGGGCGGGGTCGGGGCAGCAGTAGACGCTGTAGCCGAGCAGGAAGCCCTGGTAGTGGCTCATCATCCGCTCGGCGATGTGGGCCATGGGCAGGTAGCTGACGGCGCGCTTGCCGACGAAGGTGTCGAATGCGATGCAGCGGCGCAGCGACTCGACGGTGTACACGACGTTGTACTGGCTGATCATCACGCCCTTGGGCGGGCCGGTGGTGCCGCTGGTGTAGATGAGCGTGGCGATGTCGTCGGGTGAGGTGTTGGCGGCGAGCTGGGCGAGGTCGGCCGAGCCGTGGCTCATCAATTCCTCGATGGGGTACACGCCCTCGGGGTACACGCCGTCGGCCAGCGGTTCGATGACGTAGATGCGCTGCAGCTCGGGAAGTTCGGCGCGCACTTTCAACATGCGCTCGAGGAAGCCGGCGTCTTCGACGATGGCGATCTCGGCTTCGGCGTGATGCGAGAGGTACTGCACTTCTTCGGGCGATGACGAGTTGTAGATGCTGACCGGGGTGGCGCGCACGAACTGGGCGGCGAGGTCGAGCCAGTGGAAGTCGGGGCGGTTGCGCATCATCAGCAGGACGCGCTCGCCGGTGTGCACGCCGAGGGCTTGCAGACCGGCGGCAGCGGTGGCCACCTGGTCGGCGAACTGGGCGAAGGTCCAGTGGTTCCAGGTACCCGGGGCATCGCTGCGCATCGAGTGCAGCGCGGGGACGTCGCCGTGGGCGGCGACCAGGTCGAGGAAGCGGCGGGGTGCGGTGGCCCCGGCGACGGTGGCATCGATCTCGGCAATGGTGACGGTCATGGCTTGATTCTCGCGCGACTTTCGGCACGGCGACACGGTCAATCGCCCGATATGTCGGCCCCGGGAACCGCTTCAGGAACCTGGCTGTCCGGTTTGGGATCGTGCTCGGCGAGGCAGCAGACTGCCGGTTACCCGCCGGTATCCCCCGGCCGGACCTGATTGTCGAGGAGTCCACCATGACCACAGCCGTCATTGTCGATGCCATCCGTACCCCGCTCGGTCGCCGCAACGGCAAACTGAAGGACTGGCACCCGGTCGATCTGGTGGCCGAGACCCTCAAGGCCCTCGTCGATCGCACGGGCATCGACCCCGGCCTGGTCGACGACGTGGTGATGGGCTGCGTGATGCAGGTGGGCGAGCAGGGCGTCAACGTCGCCCGCAACGCGGTGCTCGCGGCCGGCTGGCCCGACACGGTGCCCGGCACCACCATCGACCGGCAGTGCGGCTCGAGCCAGCAGGCAGCGCACTTCGCCGCGCAGGGCGTGATGGCCGGCGCCTACGACATCGTCGTGGCCTCGGGTGTGGAAGTGATGACCCGTGTGCCGATGGGCTCGTCGATGGCCGATGGCAAGTTCGGCTTCCCGTTCGGTCCGGCCGTGGGTGCTCGCTACGCCCCCGAGGGCGGTCTGGTGCCGCAGGGCATCTCGGCCGAGTTGATCGCCGATCAGTGGGGCATCAGCCGCGACGACATGGACGCGTTCGGTGTGCGTTCGCAGGCCTACGCCGCCCGGGCCACTGCCGAGGGCCGCTTCCAGCGCGAGATCCTGCCGGTGATGGGTGCCGACGGGGCGATGATGACCACCGACGAGGGCCTGCGCGACACCACCATGGAGAGCCTCGGCAAGCTGAAGCCGTCGTTCCGTCCCGAGGAGGAAGGCGGCCGGGTGACTGCCGGGAACTCGTCGCAGATCACCGACGGCGCCGCATCGATCCTCATCATGAGCGAGGAGCGGGCCAAGCAGCTCGGCCTCACCCCACGGGCCCGTTTCGTCGACTTCTCGCTGGCCGGTGCCGACCCGCGCCTCATGCTCACCGCCCCCATCCCCGCCACGCACAAGGTGTTCGCCCGGGCCGGCATGACCATGGACCAGATCGACCTCGTCGAGATCAACGAGGCGTTCGCCTCGGTGGTGCTGGCGTGGGAGAAGGAACTGCACCCCGACATGAACCGCGTGAACGTGAACGGCGGCGCGATTGCCCTCGGCCATCCGCTCGGTGCATCGGGCGCCCGGTTGATGACCACGCTGCTGAACGAGCTCGAGCGCACCGGCGGCCGCTATGGCCTGCAGACGATGTGCGAGGGCGGCGGCATGGCCAACGCCACCATCATCGAGCGTCTCGGCTGAGCCGCCGAGCCCCCGGCCGGATCCGGGCCTGGCACCCGCATCGGTAGGCTGTCCACATGCCTGCCTTCTCGACTGTCATCTGGGTGGCTGTGGGTGTCCTCATGGGTGTCGGCCTGTGGAAAACCGGATTCGGGCTGCTGCGGAGCATGACGACCCCCATTCCTCCCCCGCCACCGGCCGGAGAGATGCGCAGAGTGAACGTGCGGTATCGGTGCAGTGTCTGCGGATTGGAGATCAAGTTGACACTTGCCCCCGACGAGGATCCTCCCCCGCCGCGTCACTGCCTCGAGGACATGAACATCATGGCCCCGCTCTTCGATTGACATCCACAGGCTGTGGACAACCTTGTGGCCGAATGACAGTGATGTAAGTCGCTGTTCAGGGTGCGGGCGAGCCCGCTAACGCCACTTGGTGGCGGTGTACAGGCCACCGAGCAGGAACCCCAGACCGATGAGCACGGGCAGGTTCGAGTCGGTCCACACGATGTAGCGCAACAAGATCGTGAGGGCGCCGAGGCCGATGAGCACGGCCATCAAGATGGGCACCCAGCGCGGGCTCTCGTGCATGGAAGCCGGCGTGGGCGGGGTGTACCGCGACGACGCTGACGGGTGGTGCTCGGGGCTGGGGGCGGGGCGCGAACCGGGCGTCGTGCCCTTCGGAGTCACTCGGCCCGACGTCGTTCTCTTGGGAGGCGGCACGGGACGGGAGTCTACGCTGAGAAGGTGCCCGGCCCGCGCGTCCTCGTGATCGACAGCTACGACAGTTTCGTCTACAACCTCGTGCAGTATCTGGGCGAACTCGGTGCCGAGCCCATCGTGGTGCGCAATGACGAACTGACGGTCGACGAGGCGCTCGCCCTGCGGCCCGATGCCGTGTTGGTGTCGCCCGGCCCGGGCCGGCCCGAGGACGCAGGCATCATCTGCGCTGCCATCCTGGCTTTCGCCGAGCGCGACGTGCCGGTGTTCGGCGTATGCCTCGGCCATCAGGCGATCGGGCACGTCTTCGGAGCGTCGGTGGTGCGCGCGCCGCACCTCATGCACGGCAAGACCTCGGCTGTGGTGCACCACGGTCTCGGCGTGTTCGCCGGGCTGCCGTCGCCGCTCACCGCCACCCGGTATCACAGCCTCGTCATCGATCCGGCCACGATGCCCGACTGCCTGGAGGTGTCCGCCACCACCGACGACGGCATCATCATGGGGGTGCGGCACCGCACGCTGCCGGTGGAGGGTGTGCAGTTCCACCCCGAGAGCATCCTCACCGTCTCAGGCCACGATCTGCTGCTGCACTTCCTCGACCGCGTGCCTGCCCGCTGACGCAGGCGCTACATCCTCTCCTGCACCGGCTCAGGGCCCGGGCGGCACCGTGGTGGTGGTCGTGGTCGTCGTGGTGGTGGTGGTCGTGGTCGTCGTGCTGCTGGTGGATGTGCTCGGTGGCGCCACGGCCCGACCCACCTGCAAGCCGATCATCGCGGCCGGGTCTACCTTGGTGCCCGGTGGGATGCTCTGCGAGATGACCAGACCGGCATTGGCGTCGCCCGAGGGCACATTGACATAGGTGACGTTCACCTGCAGACCCTTGCCGGTGATGGTGGTGCGGGCAACAGCCTCGGTGAGGCCGACCACGGCATCGACCGTGATCTGCTCGGGTCCGCTCGACACGATGAGGGTGATGGCGCCACCGACGGCCAATTGCCCACCCGCAGCGGGCTCGGTGCGGATGACGAGATCCTTCGCCACGGTGGGGCTGGCCTCGGTCTTGGCAGTGACGACGAAGGCGAACGGTGCGCCCTGCAGCGTGGCGGTGGCGGCGGCCACCTGCTGGTTGGCGACGTCGGGGATGGACTGGGTGTTGGGGCCGCCCGACAGCACGATGGCCACGGGCGAGCCGACCTTCAGCGACGTGGTGGCCACCGGATCGGTGCGCAGCACCGTGTCCTTCGGTTGATCGGATGTCTCGGAGGTGATGGCACCTACGACGAAACCGGCCTCGGTGATGATGCGCTTGGCTTCTTCGAGGTTCTGGCCGGTCACCTCGGGGACAGGCATGGGCTGCTTGGGTGGGTTGAAGAACACCTTCACGACCGTGCCCTGTTGCACCACGGTGTTGGACGGCGGGTCGGTCTGGTACACCTGGTTCTCGGGTACTTCGGCGTTCTCGAGCGCAACGGGTTCGATCGACAGGCCGGCATCGCTGAGGGTCTTGCTGGCCACCTCGTAATCGAGGCCCACCACGTTGGGCACCACGGCGGTGACGGTGGTGGGGGTGCCTCCGTCGTCCTTGGTGAGGGTGTTGTAGAGGAAGATGCCGCCCACGACGAGGCCGACCACCACCAGGAAACCGAGGGCCGCGTACAGCCCGTTGCGGTTGCGTGGCGGTGGCACGTAGGCCTGCTGGTACTGCTGCTGGGGCATGGCGGTGGTGCGCTGCATCGTCGCGGCGGCCTGGTACGCGGCCTGGCCGCCGGCCTGCCCGGGTGCTTGTGCGGGCAGGGCGACCGTGACGGCGGGTGGGGTGATGGCGGCCAGCGCCTGGACGGGTTCGCCGGCGCGGAAGCGACGCAGGTCGGCGCGCAGGGCCTCGGCGTCGGCGTAGCGCATCGCCGGGTTCTTGGCGAGCAACTTGGCGACGATGGCCTCGAACGGCTTGGGGATGTCGGCGATGATCTGGTTCAGCGGCTGGGGCGCGTCGTGCACCTGCTTGTAGGCGATA
Source organism: Ilumatobacteraceae bacterium (assembly GCA_044359565.1). Taxonomy (GTDB): domain Bacteria; phylum Actinomycetota; class Acidimicrobiia; order Acidimicrobiales; family Ilumatobacteraceae; genus VFMC01. The sequence continues at coordinate 2,619 of JBIKLX010000119.1, read as the reverse complement.
CCCACTGGGTTGTCGCCGCTGAAGGGCGGCCTGCCGGCCACCATCTCGTACAGCACGATGCCGAGCGAGTACAGGTCGCTGCGCGGGTCGGGCTGGGCGCCTTGGGCCTGCTCGGGCGAGAAGTAGGTGGCGGTGCCCATCACCGAGCCGACCTGGGTGAGGTTGGCCTCGGTGGGGGCGTTCATCGCGCGGGCGATGCCGAAGTCGGCCACCTTCACCTGGCCGGCGGAGCCGATGAGGATGTTGGCGGGCTTGATGTCGCGGTGCACCACACCGTTGCGGTGGGCGAAGCCGAGGGCTGCTGACACTTCGCTGGCGATCTCGGCGGCCTGTACCGAGCTGATGCGGCCGTTGGCGCGCAGGATGTCGGCCAGGGTGCGGCCCTGCACGTACTCCATTGCCATGAAGTAGGTGTTCGAGTACTTGCCCCAGTCGTAGACGCTGACGATGTTGGGGTGGTTGAGGTTTGCTGCGGCCTGCGCCTCGCGGCGGAAGCGTTCGACGAAGTTGGGGTCGGTGGCGAACTCGGGGAACAGCACCTTGATGGCGACAGGCCGGTCGAGCAACTGGTCGCGTGCGAGGAACACGTCGGCCATGCCACCGCGCCCGATCCGGTTGAGGATCTCGTAGCGCTCGTTCAGCACGATCCGTTCGTTGTTGTCGGTCACGATTGCCTACTTCGCGGACGAGCTCCGCCCAGAGAATGGTGGGCGAAGGATACCCAGGCCAGGTTGCTCACGGTTGCGCGGCCTGTGGTGGGGTGGGAGTGGTGGCTTCGGTGCCGAGCAGATAGTCGAGCACCTGTTTGGCGATGGGGCCGGCCAACTTGCCGCCGGTGCCGGCGCTGATCTCGTCGTTGGTGCCCTTCAGCATCACGGCGATGGCGTAGCGCGGAGCCTCGGCGGGGGCGAAGCCGATGATCCATGCGTGCGATCGTTCCGGTTCGCCCGTTGCGTTCAACTGGGCCGTGCCCGTTTTCGCGGCGGCCTGGATGCCGTTGGCGAGTTGCATCGGTTTGCCGGTGCCCCTGTTCACCACTTCGATCATCATGCTGGTGAGTTGGGCCGAGGTGGTGGCGGTGATGGGGGTCTTCCACACCGACGGCGTGGTGCGCTGCAGTACGCGGCCGTCGTGGTACAGCGTGGCGTCGACGGTGTAGGGCGTCATCATCCGGCCCTGGTTGGCGACGGTGGCGGCCACCATGGCCATGTGCAGCGGCACCATCGTGTCGTTGCCCTGGCCGAAGCCGCCGATGGCGAGCAGCGGGAGGTTGTCGGTGAAGTCGGCCACCTGGCCGAAGTCGCTGGCGACGGCGCCGGGCAGGTCGAACGGCAGTTTCTCGCCGATGCCCCACCGCTGGGTGCCGGCCACCATGCGTTCGGGGCCGAGCTCGATGGCCATCTCGGCGAACGGGGTGTTGCAGCTGCGGTAGAACACCTCGGCCATCGTGCCGCCGCACTCCTTGCCGCCGTAGTTCTGGATGGGGTCGGTGGTCTGCGGTGGCACGTACTCGCTCACCACCGGGAAGACACGGTCCATGGTGGTGACACCGGCTTCGAGGGCGGTGGCGGTGGTGATGACCTTGAAGCTCGAGCCGGGCATGTAGCGCTCTTGGTAGGCGTTGGCCAGCAGCGGTTTGCCGGGGTAGTTGTTCAGGAAGTCGAGCACGTCGCCGGCCTGGCTCGAGTTGTGCACGGCGACGAGGTTGGGGTCGTAGGTGGGGCTGCTGTACATCGCCAGCACGGCACCGGTGGACGGCTCCATCACCACCACGGTGCCTTCCCGTCCGCCGAGGGCCTGTGCGGCCACCAGTTGGGCGTCGGCGCGCAGGGTGAGCACCACCGAGCCGCTGGTGTCGGGCTTGTCGAGGAGGTTGGGAATGCCCTGGATCTGTTGCGCGGCGGTGGTGCCCATCAGCACGTCACCCTTGGTGCGCTCGAGCAGCGTGCTGCCGTAGCTGAACGTGTAGTAGCCGGTGACGTTCGCGAACAGCTCGCCGGTGGGGTACTCGCGCTGGTAGACGAATTCGTCGTCGGGGTCGGTGACGGGCACGTTGCGAGCCACCACCACACCGTCGGCGGTGACGATGGGGCCGCGGGGCCGGTTGAAGTCGCGGATGGTCTGGCGGTTGTTGCGCGGGTCGGTGGTGAGCGCCTCCTCCTTGCCCACCTGCAGCACGTTCAACTGCACGAACAGGGCGATGTAGCAGACGATCAGGCCGATGGCGAGATGGCGGATCTTGGCGTTCATCGCGCCGCCTTCGCGTCGCGTCGTTGGGTGCGGCGCTCGAGCCGGCGGGCACTGCGTGCCTCCAGCCGCTCGCCGACGCTGAGCGTGTCGGGCACCTCGCCGAGTTGGCGGGCGGTGGAGTCGCTGATGCGCACCAGCAGCGCCAGGATGATGTAGTTGGCCAGCAGGCTCGAGCCGCCGTAGCTGACGAACGGGAGGGTGATGCCGGTGAGCGGCACCACCCGGATGACGCCGCCGATGATGATGAACGCCTGGATGCCGATGATGGCGGTGAGGCCGGTGGCGAGGATCTTCTCGAAGGGGCGTTCGGCGCGGATGGCGATGCGCAGACCGGCGCCGATGATGAGCAGGAACGCGATGAGGATGCCG
>JBIKLX010000118.1:0-9955 GCA_044359565.1 Ilumatobacteraceae bacterium | reverse complement strand
CAGTGTGTGTGAGCCGACGAGCGGGTCAGCCTTCGACGATCTCACCGTACGCGTCGGGACGACGGTCGCGGTAGAACGCCCAGCGGTCGCGGATGCTGCGCAGCTTGGCCATGTCGAGGTCGCGCACGATCAGTTCGCTCTGATACGCGTCGCCCACGTCGCCCACGAACTTGCCCTCGGGATCGACGAAGTAGCTCTGGCCGTAGAAGTCGTTCTCGCCGAGGGACTCGATGCCCACCCGGTTGATGGCCCCGACGTAGTAGATGTTGGCGACGGCGGCGGCCGGCTGCTCGAGGCGCCACAGGTACTCGCTGAGGCCGCGGTGGGTGGCCGACGGGTTGAACACGATCTCGGCGCCGTTCAGGCCGAGGATGCGCCAGCCCTCGGGGAAGTGACGGTCGTAGCAGATGTACACGCCCACCTTGCCAACCGCTGTGTCGAACACCGGGTACCCACCATTGCCGGGCTTGAAATAGAACTTCTCCCAGAACCCCTTCGTCTGGGGGATGTGCTGCTTGCGGTACTTGCCGAGGTAGGTGCCATCGGCGTCGATGACAGCGGCGGTGTTGTAGTACAGGCCGGGCTGCACGACCTCGTACATCGGCAGCACCATCACCATGCCGAGTTCCTTGGCGATCGACTGGAACCGCTGGGTGGTGGGGCCATCGGGGATGTACTCGGTGTAGCCGTAGTACTCGACCTCCTGCACCTGGCAGAAGTAGGGGCCGTAGAACAGCTCCTGGAAGCAGATCACCTGTGCGCCCTGGGCCTTGGCCTCGTGGGCGTACTGCTCGTGCTTGTCGAGCATCGCTGCTTTCGTGCCCGGCCAATCGGTCTGGACGAGGGCAGCGCGGACGATGTCGGCGTTCGACGAGTCGGTCATCTGGCGGATCGTAATGTGACACGCGTCTGCTGACAATGATTGTATTGTGCCCGTACAAACTGACACACGCCGTTCACCGATCGGGAACATCCCGGTGACGCGAGCGGCCGGATCGGGCGGACCATGGACCTCGAAGCCATCATCGACGACCGCAGCGCGAAGGGCATCGCGGCAGCCATCGGCCGGCTCATCTCGGCCGGCGACCTGGCCCCCGGGTACCGCCTGCCCACCGTGCGCGAACTGTCGCGATCGCTCGGCGTGTCGCCCACCACGGTCAGCGAAGCGTGGCAGTCGCTCGCCAAGGTGGGCGCCATCGACGCCCGCGGCCGGCAGGGCACGTTCGTCCGCCAACCCACCGGGCCTGGTTCACCGCGCCGCTACCGCCGCATCACCGAAGGCCCCGGGCACTTCGCGCTCGACCTGTCGTCGGGCACGCCCGACCCCGCACTGCTGCCCGACCTCGGCCCGGTCATCGCCCAGGTCAGCCGCCAGTCGCTCACCTCCAGCTACCTCGACCGGCCGGTGCTTCCCGCGCTCGACGAACGACTGCGCGCCAGTTGGCCATTCCCGCTCGACGACCTCACCGTGGTCGACGGGGCGATGGATGCTCTCGACCGCATCGCCGAAGTGGTGGTGCGACTGGGCGACCGCGTGGTGGTCGAGCACCCGATGTTCCCGCCGCTGCTCGACCTGCTCGAACAACTCGGTGCCGAGGTGGTGGGTATCGACCTCGACGACGAGGGAATGGTGATCGACCAGTTGCGCGCCGCAATGGCAGGCGATCCGGTGGCCGTGTTCCTCCAACCGCGTGCTCACAACCCGACGGGTGTGACGATGACCACGCGGCGGGCGAAGGCGATCGCCGAGGTGCTCGCCGACAGTCGGGCCACCATCGTCGAGGACGACCACTCAGGCGACATCGCCAGCGGGCCATTGGTCAGCCTCGGCCGTTGGCTACCCGCGCGCACGGTGCACATCCGCAGCTACTCCAAGAGCCACGGCCCCGACCTGCGCCTGGCGGCCGTGGGTGGTGCGGGCGAGGTGGTGCGGGCGGTGGCCAACCGGCGCCTGCTCGGCCCGGGCTGGAGCAGCCGCATCCTGCAGGCCGTGCTGCTCGAGATGCTCGACCACGAACCCACCCTGGCCAGCGTGGCCGCCGCCCGGGTCGAGTACGCCCGCCGCCGCACCGCTGTCGCCGGTGTGCTGGCCGAGCGCGGTGTGCCCGTCACCGGCACCGACGGCATCAACCTCTGGATGGAAGCGAGCGACGAGCGGTCGGCGCTGCTCACACTGGCAGCCCAGGGCATCGGCGCCGCGCCGGGCGAGCCGTTCATGGTGCGCCCCGACCGCCCGCACCTGCGCGTCACCGTGGGCCTGGTGGGCGACGACACCGACCGCCTCGCCGATCAACTCGCCGACGCCGCCGCCCTCACGCTCGCCCCCGCCGGCCAACGCTGACCCCGGCTGGGCCGAACTCGATCGTCTGTGTCGTGACACAGACGCGACGTTCGCTCTGTGTCACGACACAGAACTCCAGGGCCGGGTCAGAGGGGGCTGGGGCGGGTGAGTTCGTAGGCGACGGGGCACTCGGCAGCGAGCAGGCCGGACCTCCCGGCACCTGCTGCAGCGGGGTCGACCGCGACGACACCATCGGGCCCGACGACGGCGCTGAACAGGGCCAGGGGCAGCGGCTCGGCGGCCGCATCCCACGGGGCGCGCACATCGGCCACCCGGTCGAGCAGCGCAGCGAACAGCGGCTCGGGCAGGCGACGACCGCGGCCGGCCACCAGCCAGGTGGGCACCTCGCTGCAATAGGCCACCGAGGCCAGCGCACGCGACCCGGTGGCAGCGAGCGCCTCGGACGGGCCGCAGGCCAGCGCCTCGATGAGCACGATGTCGGCGGCCAGCGCCGCAGCGCTCATCCCGGCGGCAGGCACCACCTCGGCATCGACATCGGCCCGCTGCAGGCGCCGCACGAACGACGAACCCTCGTCGTTGGCATCGACTGCCAGCACACGCACATCGCCACGTCGCATCACCGCATCACCCACCAGGTCGGGCCAGCCCACCACGCACACGGTGGCGTCGTCGGGCAGCGCGTCGTAGAGGTGGTCGGGGGTGACGTCGTACTCGATCTCGGCGGCCAGGTCGCGCGCCACAGCGAACGGCTCGGACGACGCCAACATGGAGGCGCAGAGCCACCACAGCGGACCGGATGTGGGATGCCGCTCGACGATGCGCCGACACGCCACCACCAGCCCGGCCGGTTCGATGTGCAGGCCCCGCAGCGCGTCGGCGGTCTCGCGCACGAGCAACCGTTGGTCGTCGGTCGACGCTCGGGCGATGTAGCGCAGGCGCTCGATGGGGTGCACGGGTCGAACCTATCCGCCACCGGGTCGCTAACCTGGCTGACCGTGGCCACGAACCCTTCGCCCGATACGCCGCTCACCTCACTCGACGGCGAGAGCCGCCAGCTCGAGGAATGGCTCACCATGTTCCACCTCGCCAGCGTGGTGCTCGACCCGTACACCAATGAGAGCGCCTGGATCCTGAAGACTGCAGCCCGCATCCTGGCCGGGTTCAGCGGCAGCGACGCCCGGTGCAACTTCGTGCTCACCTGCAGCGCCGCTGAGGCTCGCGGATTCCTCGGCCCGCTCGCCGACCAGTTCCTCGTCTACTGCGACCCCGACCGACTGCTCGTGAAAGCCCTCGGCCTCGGCACCCTGCCGGCGTTCGTGTTCCTGCAGGCCGATGGCACTGTGACCGCCGCTGCCGAGGGCTGGAACGCAACCGAGTGGCGGGCGGTCGCCGACGTCATCGCCAGCACCTGCGGGTGGATCCGTCCGGTCATGCCGGTGGCCAGCGACCCGGGCCCGTTCCACGGCACCCCCGCCCTGGCCAGCTGACCACGGCTCAGTCACCACACCGGCGCGCAGGCTGATGCCGGTTCCCCACTCCGTTACCGATCTGCCCGTCGTGGGCGTGCTCGACGCGCTCGGGCGGGCACTCGTCGACGGCCGCGAGGCGGTTGTCGTGGCGGCTCCGGGCGCCGGCAAGACCACCGTCGTTCCGCTCTGGCTGCTCGACCAGCCCTGGCTCGACGACCAACGCATCGTGATGCTCGAACCGCGCCGCCTGGCCACTCGCGCGGCCGCCCGGCGTATGGCCTCGCTGCTCGGCGAAGAGGTGGGTGGCACGGTGGGCTACCAGACCCGCGACGAGCGGCGCATCGGCCCCACCACCCGCATCGAGGTGGTCACCGAGGGCGTGCTCACCCGTCGGCTGCAACACGACCCTGAACTGCCCGGTGTGGCAGTGGTGATCTTCGACGAGGTCCACGAACGCAACCTGCCCACCGACCTGGGCCTCGCCCTGGCGCTCGACGTGCGCACCCACCTGCGGCCCGACCTGCGCCTGCTGGCCATGTCGGCCACACCCGACACCCGGCGCATCGCCGCGCTGCTCGGTGGCGCCGCCCCGGCCGCGGTGGTGGCCAGCGAGGGCCGCGAGTACCCGGTCGACATCCGCTCGCTACCACCCGGCAAGGGTGTACGCATCGAGCAGGCCACCACCGAGGCCGTGCTCACCGCGCTGCGCGACGAACAGGGCGACGTGCTGGTGTTCCTGCCCGGCATCGGCGAGATCCGCCGGGTGGAGGGCCTGCTGCGCGACCGGGTGCCGCCCTCGGTCGATGTGTATCCGTTGGCCGGTGCACTGTCGCTGGCCGACCAGGACCTGGCGCTCACCCCGTCGCCCGCCGGCCGGCGCCGTGTGGTGCTGAGCACCGACATTGCCGAGTCGTCGCTCACCGTCGCCGGCGTTCGCGTGGTCGTGGATGCCGGCCTGGCGCGGGTGCCGCGCTTCGACGCCCGCACCGGCATGACCCGGCTCACCACCGTGGCCACCAGCCGGGCCTCGGCCGATCAGCGGGCCGGTCGCGCCGGACGTACCGAACCGGGCACGTGCTACCGGTTATGGAGCAAGCTCGAACAGTCGACCCGCCTCGCCCATCTGCCGGCCGAGATCACCCAGGTCGACCTCAGCGGCCTGGCCCTGGAACTGGCCGTCTGGAACACCCCGCCCGAATCGTTGTCGTTCATCGATCCACCCTCGCCGAAGTCGTTGCAGACCGCTCGCCAACTCCTGGTCGACCTGGGGGCGCTGGCGGCCGATGGCACACCCACCACCACCGGCCGCTCGATGCTGGCGCTGCCCGTGCACCCTCGTCTCGCCCGCATGATCGTCGATGCCCGCCCGGCCGATCGAGGCCTCGCCTGTGTGCTCGCCGCGCTGGTGGACGAACGCGACGTGTTACGCGGGCGGTTCGACGAACTGCCGGCCGACCTCGCCCTGCGCGTGCGCCTGGTGTGCGGCGACGGTGGCGACGAACGCGCCGACCGACGGGCGCTCGGCCAGGTGCGCGACCGGGCCCACGACCTGGCCCGCCGGGCGCGCACCGACCTCGACCTCGACCGGGTCGACGGCGGCCGTGCCGGTGCTGTGTTGGCCCTCGCCTACCCCGACCGGGTGGGGGTGCGTCGCAGCCAACCCGGCCAGTTCCAGTTGCGCACCGGCAGCGGAGCCTGGGTGGCCAAGGACGACCCCATCGCCAACGAGCCATTCATCGTGGCGGCCGACCTCGACGGCAACCGCACCAGCGCACGCATCCGGATGGGCGCCGGTCTCGACGCCGCCGAGTTGGAGGCCTCGCTCGCCGCCGAGATCGTGCGCCGCGAATCGATCGTGTGGGACAAGCAGCGCAACGACCTCGTCGAGCGCATCGAAACGCGCCTCGGCAACATGGTCATCAGCGACGTCACCCGATCCCCCTCTCCGGGGCCGGCGACAGTCGACGCGCTCGTCGAGCGATTGCGTGTCACCCGCCTCGCCCCGCTCGACCTGGCCTCTGCAGCCAACCTGCGCTCCCGCCTCGCGCTGCTGGCCCGGCTGTTCCCCGACGACGGCTGGCCCGACACAGGCGATGCGGCGCTGCTGGCCACGCTCGACGACTGGCTCGTGCCGTATCTGCAGCACGCCACCGGCCGCGTCGACCTCGAGCGACTCGACGTGGGCATGCTGCTGGTGAACCAGCTGGGCTGGGACCAGCAGATGGCGCTGGCCGACCTGGCCCCGGCCTCGCTCGACACACCGTCGGGCCGCAGCGCTGCGATCGACTACACCCGCCCGAACCCCACCGCCTCGGTGCGGGTGCAAGACCTGTTCGGCACCCGCGAGCACCCCACGGTCTGCCGTGGTCACGTGCCGGTCACGCTCGAACTGCTGTCGCCCGCCGATCGGCCGATCCAGATCACCGCCGACCTGCCGTCGTTCTGGGCCGGTTCGTGGGCCGAGGTACGCAAGGAGATGGCGGGCCGCTACCCGAAGCACCAGTGGCCGGTCGACCCGGCTGCAGCACCCCCGAAGCGGCTGAAGGACCGCTGAACTGCGGCACGGTGTGTCGGCGCCACTAGTCGGGACGACGAGCGATGGCGATGACCGACAGGCCTCCGGGAAGGTCGGTTCGCCCCAGGACCCGGCGCTCGATCGACGCCAGGCCACCCAGCACACCGCCGAGGCCCGACGGGCTGCGGTCGACATCGCTCTGCGGCGAGCCCGTGCCGCGTCCCGATCGGAGCCGCTCGAACCAACCCAACACCACTGCCGGTGGCAGCAAGAACGTGTATGCCCCCGTGCTGCGCTCGACCACGAGTCCCGCGTCGGCGCACAGCTGCCGCAACTCGCCACGGCTGAATCGGCGCGCCCCATGTGTCACCTCGTCGTGTCCGCGCCGTAGTCGCCGGCCGCCCGGTTCCATCAGGCACACCACCCCACCGGGTCGCACCAGACGGGCGAAGTCGCGCACGACGGCCGCAGGGTCGGGCACGAGTCGGTGGTACAGCACCGTCACGCACAGCACCGCGTCGAATGACCCGTCGGCGAACGGCAGCCGGTTGAGGTCGGCGACGGCCGGTCGGATGCGCGGGTGATCGCTGCGCGCCGCGTCGAGCGCCAGCGGCTCCATGTCGGCCAGCACCACATCGGCCATCGCTGTCATCCACGATCCGGTGGCACCGCTGCCACCTCCGGCGTCGAGCACCAACGGTCGTTCGGCGCCAGCCGAGCGCACATGTGGGCCGAGCAGCAGCGCCAGCAGACGGCGCGTCGCCCGGTACCACCAATGGCTGGCCCCCGCCGCCGCCATACGTCGATACTCCGCCGAATCCACCCGCAGATTCTGCCACCATGCGGCACGCACTGCGCCCTCGCCTCGTACGCTGTGGGCTGTGCGGATCGACGGGGCTCCCACCGATGACGCGTCTCGGCGCGACCGTTTCGGCGGTACCACCTGCGTGGTCACGGGCGGGTTGGGCTTCATCGGCTCGAACCTCGTTCACCTGCTCGCGTCGGCCGGTGCCACCGTGCGTGTCATCGACGCGCTGGTGCCCACCCACGGCGGTAGTCCTCGCAACCTCGAGGGCGTCGACGGGACGGTCGATGTGCTCGAAGCCGATATCGGCGACGACCGTGTCGGCGCTGTCGTCCGCGACGCCGACACCGTGTTCAACCTCGCCGGGCAGGTGAGCCACCTCGACTCGATGACCGACCCCGAGGGCGACCTGTTCCGCAACACCATCACCCACGGCCGCTTCCTCGAGACGATGCGACGCGAGAACCGCACCGCACGCATCGTCCACGCGTCCACCCGTCAGGTGTACGGCCGACCGATCCGGGTGCCGGTCGACGAACAACATCCCACGCGACCGCTCGACGTGAACGGCGTGGCGAAGTTGGCCGGCGAGCAACTCCACCTCGTGTACGCGCACGTCTACGACATGCCGATCACGTCACTCCGGCTCACCAACGCGTTCGGCCCCCGCCAGCGGCTCACCAGCAACGAACTCGGGTTCTTGCCGGTGTTCGTCCGCACCGCGCTGCAGGGCGGCACCATCCAACTGTTCGGCGACGGCAGCCAGCGCCGCGACTGCCTGTACATCGACGATGTGCTCGACGCGCTGGTGCTTGCCAGCGGCCCCGCCGGTTGTGGCGAGGTCTACAACGTCGGCCACCACCGCAGTCACACCCTGGCCGAGATCGCCGACATCCTCGGCCGTATCGGCGAACCGGGCACCTCGGTCACCACGACTCCCTGGCCTGGCGACCACCAACGCATCGACATCGGTTCGTTCCAGACTGACAGCAGCGCCATCGAGCGGACAGTCGGATGGGGTGCCTCGGTCGACATCGAGACCGGGCTACAACGCACCCTCGATTTCTACCGGAGGCATCCGTGGTACCTGTCGTCGACTTGAGCCGTTGGGGCGCAGAGGTGGCCGACACCTTCGCGGCCCAGGTCGCAGACGTAGCGCGCCGTGGCGTGTACCTGCTCGGCGACGAGACCCGAGGCCTCGAAGCCGATCTGGCCCGGTGGGCCACCGGTGGCGGCGAGCAACCGGCGCACGCCGTTGCCGTTGCGTCGGGGGCCACGGCGCTGCAACTCACCCTGCGCGCCCTCGGGGTGGGCCCTGGTGACGAGGTGATCGTGCCGGCCTTCACCGCGGTGCCGACAGCCTCGGCCGTCGCGGCCCTGGGCGCGACCCCGGTGCTCGTCGACGTCGAGGCCGACACAGCCAACCTCGACCCGTGTCTGGTGGAGCCAGCGCGCACCGCCCGCACCCGCGCCGTGGTGGTCGTCCATCTCTACGGTCGGCCGGCCACGTTGCCCGACACCGATCTGCCCATCGTCGAAGATGCCGCTCAGGCCCAAGGGGCACTCGGCCACGATCGACGGTCGGCAGCCGTCGCATACAGCTTCTACCCCACCAAGAATCTCGGCGGGATCGGCGACGGCGGCGCCGTGGTGTCGACCGACCGCGACCTGATCGATCGAGTCGCTCGGCTCCGCACGCATGGGATGACCGCGCAATACGTGCACGACGAGGTGTCGCAGAACTTCCGCCTCAGCGAGATCGAGGCCGCCTGGTTGCGACTCGGACTCCCACACCTGGCCACCTGGAACGAGCGTCGTCGGCACATCGCCTCCCGCTACCGCGAGGCCGCGCCCCACCTCGGGTGGCAGACCCCGCACCAGCGCCACTCCTACCACCTCTGCGTGGCCCGGTTCGCCGAGCGCAATACCGCTCGGGCCCGGCTCGCCGAACTCGGCGTTGGTACCGCGGTGCACTATCCGCTTGCCGTCAACCAGCAGCCGGCGTACCGGTGCATCAGCCGTACTGCCTACCCGCAGGCCGAGGCATGGGCGGCCGAGTGCGTGTCGCTGCCCTGCTTCCCTCACCTCACCGACGCCGAGGTCGAGACCGTCGCCGAGGCGCTGGCAGCGCTGCCACCGCACCTCGCCCTGGGCGGCCACCCGTGAACGCCCGGCCGTCGATCTCGGCGATGTTCCCCTGCTACAACGACGCCGACACCATCGGCGGTCTGGTCGACGGCGTGTACGCCGCGCTCGAACCACTCACCGAGCGCCTCGAGGTCATCGTCGTGAACGACGGATCGCGCGACGGATCGCGCGAGGTGCTCGAAGCGTTGGCAGCCGAGCGCCCGTGGCTGCGCCCGATCCACCATGAGGTGAATCGCGGCTACGGGGGCGCCCTCATCTCGGGCTTCACCGCAGCACGCAACGACTGGATCTTCTACACCGACGGTGATGCGCAGTACGACGCGTCGGAGGCAGCACTGCTGGTGCCTTTGGCCACCGAGGCGGTCGACATAGTGCAGGGATACAAGATCGGCCGCGGCGACTCGTGGTACCGCAAGGTGATCGGCCGGTGCTACCACCACACGGTGAAGCTGCTGTTCCGCCTGCCGGTGCGCGACACCGACTGCGACTTCCGCCTGTTCCGGCGCCAACTCATCGTCGACCGGCCGCTCACATCCACCAGCGGCGTCATCTGCGTCGAGATGATGCGCAGCTTCACCGAGCGCGGTGCCCGCTTCGTCGAGACGCCGGTGCACCACTTCGAACGCCCGCACGGCCGGTCGCAGTTCTTCCGCCTGCCCGCCATTGCGCGCAGCGCCCGGCAGTTGTTGGGCCTCTGGTGGCGGATGATGGTCGCT
>JBIKLX010000117.1:0-9959 GCA_044359565.1 Ilumatobacteraceae bacterium | reverse complement strand
CATCCTCGGCGGCAACTCGGGTTCGCCGGTGTTCGATGCAGCGGGCGATGTGGTGGGCATCATCAACACCACCACCATCGGGGCCCCGCTGGGTGGCGACTGCGACCTCGGCCGACCGTGCGAGATCGGGCCCGACGGTCCGGTGCAGCAGGCCGACACCAGTTATGCCCAACCGGTCGATGGCGTGCTCGACTGCCTCGTCGACGGCCGGTTCACGCTGGGTGGCGCGTGCCCGTTCGAGCCGGGCGATCCGGTCACTGCCGTGCAGGTGCAGCGCTACGGACAGTCGCCGTGGACGTGGAGCGCCGACGTCGTGGCGCCGACGTTCGATCAGGTGGTGGTGAAGGTCGGTCCGATCGCGACGACCGACTGCCGCTCGGCCGACGGCTACGGAGCACCGCAGGCACCGGCCTTGTTCGACGGGCCGATGCCCGACGCCGACGGCACCGAGGTGTTGTGCGTCGCCGGGGTGGGGGCCGACGGCCAACCCGTGCTGGCTGGCGCCGGCTTTGCGCTAGCGGCCACCGACAACGTGCCTCCCACGGCGCCCATCGAGTTGGCCGTGAACGGCGATGACGAATGGGGCTATCTGGTCGAGCCGATCTTCAACCCGCCCGACCTCAGCGACTACCTCCTGTCGTTCGGCCCTGAGGGCACGGTCGATTGTGCCGACGAGAGTGCGTACGTGCCGTACCGGCGGGTTTCGATCACGTTCAATCCGGAGGATCTGCCCGCAACCATGTGCGTGATCGGATTCGACAGCGCCCGCAACCGAACCGACCCGGTCGAGTTCCAGGTTCCGTAGGGCGAACGGATGGGGTCCGGCGCACTCAGTCGTCGTCGGTGAGCTCGAGGTCCCACCGGTCGCGGCAGTCCTCGCACCGGTAGGCCACGATGTCGCCCACCTCCCACGCGCCGTCCTCTGGTGGGTGGGTGAGCAGGAAGCACCGTCCGCCGCAGTCGACACACACGATCTGGGCAGCGGGAACCGGCATGCCCCCAGTCTGCCGGGCGGTGGGGCCTGCGGGGTGCCGGTAGCCTCGGCCCGATGCGAGTGGTGGCAGGCGAGTTCCGTGGGCGTCGATTGGTGGCGCCGGAGGGCGACACCACCCGACCCACCACCGACATGGTGCGCGAGGCGATGTTCAACTCGCTGGCATCGATGGGCATCGTCGACGGGGCCGAGGTCATCGACCTGTTCGCCGGGTCGGGTGCGCTGGGTATCGAGGCGTTGTCGCGCGGCGCGGCGCACTGCACGTTCGTCGAACGCGACCGAGCAGCGCTGACGGCGCTGCGGGCGAACCTCGACACGCTCGGCCTCCGCGACCGGGCGACGGTGGCGCAGAGCGATGCGGTGGCCTGGTCGGCCGCGCCGCGCCAGGCCGACCTCGCGCTCATCGATCCGCCCTATTCCTTCGATGGCTGGGCCGAGCTCCTCGCCAACGTCCAGGCGGCCTACGCCGCGTGCGAGGCGGCGCGCGAAGTGCCGGCGCCGGCAGGGTGGACGAGCCTGCGGGTGCGCCGATATGGACGCACCACGGTCACCCTGCTCTCGCGCGACACACCCGACGACTAACCTGCAGCCCGCATGGCGACCGTTCTCTATCCGGGGAGTTTCGACCCGATCCACCTCGGGCATCTCGATGTCATCGAGCAGGCGGCGCAACTGTTCGGCACGGTGGTCGTCACCACGATGCACAACCCGTCGAAGCCGAGCGGCCTGTTCTCGCTCGACGAGCGGATGGCCATGATCGACGAGTGCGTGGCTCCGATGCGTGCCGCCGGTCGCTCTGTTCGCGTCGAGGCGTTCCCCGGTCTCGCCATCGACGCCGCCCGGTCGCTCGGCGCCGACTTCATCGTGAAGGGTCTGCGCAGCGCCGGCGATCTCGAGGTCGAGCAGCAGATGGCCCACACCAACTTCACGGCCTCCGGTGTGCGCACCGTGTACGTCCCCTGCAGCCCCGATCGCGGCTTCATCAGTAGTCGCTTCATCCGCGAGATCGCGCAGTACGGTGGCGATGTGAGCGCGATGGTGCCGCCCTCGGTGCTCTCCCATCTTCAGCGAGTGAGCCCACCACGATGACCCACGACGATCAGTACGACGACGACTACGACGAACTCGACGACTCCGATGCGTTCGTGATGTCGACGCAGGGGTACGTGGGCGACGCCGATCAGTTGCTGCGGCGGGCCATCGACATCATCGCCACTGCGCCCACCATGCCGCTGTCGTCGTCGCCGCGCATCGATCGCGACGAGATCATCGAACTGCTCGAAGAGGCGTTGCACCGCCTGCCCGAAGAGGTGCGGCAGGCGCGGTGGATGATCAAAGAGCGCCAGGAGTTCGTCGCCAAGACCCGTCGCGAGGCCGACGAGTTGCTCGAGGCGGCCCGGGTGCAGGCCGAGCGCATGGTGCAGCGCACCGAGGTGGTGCGGGCCGCCGAGCAGCGGGCTCGCCAGTTGAACGAGGCCGCCGAGGCCGACGCCCGCCGCCTGCGGCTGCAGACCGAAGACTTCCTCGACCAGCGCCTCGGCAGTTTCGAGATCCTGCTCGACCGGTTGAACAAGACGGTCCAGGCGGGCCGCCAGAAGTTGGCCATCGGCGCCCATCGCGACGAGGCCGAGGCCGAACGCGCCGACGATCCCACCAAGGGCTTCTTCGACCAGGACCGCTGAGCGATCGCGGGTGGTTCCCGCGCCGGTAGCGTTGCGGGCCATGCATCCAGCCCTGCGTGTGAACGCGATCGAGTTGCTGCGCCGCCCGGGTTCCGAGCGGTCGGTCGAGGTCGATACCACCGTTGCCGATCTCGGTATCGACGACGGGCGCTTCCTCGCGTCCGATCCGGTTCAGGTGGCGCTCCGGCTCGAGGCACTCACCGACGGGGTGGTGGTGAGCGGCCTGGTGCACGGCACCTGGCACGGCACCTGCCGCCGGTGTGCCAACCCGGCCCAGGGCCCGCTCGACTGCGAAGTGCACGAGTTGTACCAGCGGGTGGTCACCGACCCCGATGCGTTCGAGCTGGGCGAACTGCTCGATCTCGAGCCGATGGTGCGCGAGGTGCTGCTGCTCGACGCTCCGCTCGTGCCGTTGTGCACGCCCGACTGCCAGGGCCTTTGCCCCCAGTGCGGTGTCGACCGCAACGTCGAGACCTGCCGCTGCAACACCACCGTGGCCGACCCCCGCTGGGCGGCGCTCGACGAGTTGCGCGATCGGTTCGACGACTGATCCGACGACTGATCGGCTGCCAGGTGGCTGTTTGGCCTTGCGGCGGCTAACCTACCGAAGCCCATTTCGCCCAGGGAGTTGCACCGTGGCCGTCCCCAAGAAGAAGAAGTCGAAGATGAAGACGCGCAGCCATCGTGCTGGCGCGTGGAAGCTCGCGGCTCCGGCCCGCAGCGTGTGCCCCCGGTGCAGTTCGGCCAAGTTGCCGCACACCGTGTGCCCGTCGTGCGGCTGGTACAAGGACCGCGTCGCCGTCGACGTCGGCTGACGAGCGAAGCGCACTGCGCATGCTGCCCGTAGCGGTCGATGCCATGGGCGGCGACCGTGCCCCCGGCGAGATCGTCGCGGCTGCACACGCTGCTGTCGCCGAAGGCATTCCGGTGGTTCTGGTCGGCCCGGCCGATCTGCCCGGTGTGGGCGATTTGCCGCTGTTCGTCGCCTCCGAGGTGATCGAAATGGACGACGACCCCGCCCACGGGGTGCGTCGCAAGAAGGACTCCACGCTGGTGCGTGCCGCCGAACTGGTGCGCGACGGCAAGGCCAGCGCCATGATCTCGGCCGGCAACACCGGGGCCACGATGGCGTCGGCGCTGCTGCGGATGGGGCGCATCCGCGGCGTCAGCCGACCGGCCATCGCCACCCCGCTGCCGGTGCCCGGCCACGCCCCGAACATCTTGCTCGACGCCGGCGCCAATGCCGAGGTGCAGGCCGAGTGGCTCGTGCAGTGGGCCCAGATGGGCTCTGTCTTTGCCCGGCACCGCTTCGGCGTGACCGAGCCCCGCGTGGGTCTGCTGTCGATCGGTGAAGAGGCGGGCAAGGGCGACTCGTTGCGCAAGGAGGTCTACGACCTGCTCGCCGCAGCGTCGGGAATCCACTTCGCCGGAAACGTTGAGGGCCGCGACGCGCTGCTGAAGACGGTCGACGTCATCGTCACCGACGGCTTCACCGGCAACGTGGTGCTGAAGACCCTCGAGGGGGGCACGAAGATGCTCATCAACGAGGTCATCACCGCCATCACTGCGACGCCCGAACTGAAGGCGCACGCCGATGCGCTGGCACCCGCGCTCGAGCCGCTGTGGACCGCGATGAGTGCCGACACCTATGGCGGGGCGATGCTGCTGGGGGTCGATGGGGTGTGCATCATCAGCCACGGATCGTCGGGCCAGTGGGCGATGCTGAACGGCATCCGGGTGGCCAAGGAGATGGTCGAGCGCAACGTCGTCGCCGAACTCACCGCCGCCATCGCCGGTCGGGACTGACCTCCGCCCGGGCGGCTACCATCCACCACGTCGTGCGGGCAGCCTCGCCCGCGTCGAACCCCGACCTCTGGAGTGTGTTGTGTCTGCCGAGTCACTCGACCGTGCCGCCGTGTTCGCCATCGTGCGCGCCAACCTTGCCGACATCCTCGAGATCGATGCATCGACGATCAGCGAGGGGCAGTCGTTCGCCGACGACCTCGAGGCCGACTCGCTCGCCCTGATCGAACTCGTCGAGGCGCTCGAGGAGGAGTTCGCCGAACGGTCGATCGAATTCCGCATCGAGGACGAAGACCTCGAAGACCTGAAGACGGTGCGCGACGCCGTCGACTACGTGCACGATCGGGTCAAGGGCGCCTGACCTGACAGCGCACACCGCTCCCGACCCGGCCCGACTCGAGGCCCTCGTCACGCGCATCGGGTACCGGTTCGTCGACACGGCGCTGCTCGAGCGGGCGATGGCCCACCGCAGTTGGTGTGCCGAACACCCCGGACAGGCATCGAACGAGCGCCTCGAGTTCCTGGGCGATGCGGTGCTGGGCTGGGTGATCGCCGATCTCGTCTACCGCGAGCACCACGACCTGCCCGAGGGCAAGCTCACCGATCTGCGCAAGAGCGTGGTGAACGCCTCGGCCCTCGCCGGGGTTGCCGAGCAGATCGACCTGGGTTCGTGCCTGCTGCTGGGCAAGGGCGAACACGCCGCGGGCGGACGCAGCAAGCCATCAATCCTGTCCGACGCGCTCGAGGCGGTCATCGGAGCGGTGTACCTCGATGGCGGGGTGCTGGCGGCATCGGAACTCATCCGTCGACTGTTCAGCGACCTGCTGGTGCGGGCGGTGTCCGAGATCGACCGGCTCGACTTCAAGACGGCCCTGCAGGAGGCGACAGCTCGGCTGTTCGACACCGCGCCGGTGTATGTGGTCAGCGACGACGGGCCCGAGCACCAGAAGACGTTCAGCGCCACCGTCGTGGTGTCGGGCCGGGCGCTCGGCCAGGGCGAGGGACGCACCAAGAAGGCGGCCGAGCAAGCGGCGGCACGCGTCGCGTTCGAGCTCCTCACGGCCGAGAGCTGAACTGCGATGCCCGAACTGCCCGAGGTCGAGACGGTGCGCCGCGGGCTCGAGGCGCACGTCGTGGGGCGCACGATCGACCGCGTGGAGGTGGGCCGCGAGCGCACCGTGCGGCGCACGTCGCGTGGGGCGCTGATCGACGGTCTCACCGGGGCCACGGTGCTGTCGGCCAACCGCCGCGGGAAGTACCTGCTGCTGCCACTCGACACGGGTGACGAGTTGATGATCCACCTGCGGATGAGCGGCCGGGTGCTGGTGGGCGCAGCCGGCTCGGCGCGAGCACCGCACACCCACGTCGTGGCTCGCTTCTCGGGCGAGCCGTCACTCGAGATGCACTTCGTCGACCCGCGCACGTTCGGCGAGATGGTGGTGTTCGACCCGGTGCACCTCGGCGCGCAGATGCCCGAGCTGGTGAGGCTCGGGGTCGACCCGGTCACCGACGGTCTCAGCCGGGCCGAGTTGCGCCGCATCGTGCTGGGTCGGCGGCGCCAGATCAAGGCGCTGCTGCTCGACCAGCACGTGGTGGCCGGCATCGGCAACATCTACTCCGACGAGATCCTCCACGCCTCGCGCCTGCGTCCGGATCGACTGTCCGACACGCTCACCGGCCAGGAGATCACCCGCCTGCATGTCGAGATGCATCGGGTGCTCGCCGAGGCCATCGCTGCCGGCGGATCCACGCTCACCGACACCCAGTACGTCGACATCGAGGGCGAAGGCGGCTGGTTCCAGTTGTCGCACCGGGTGTACGACCGGGCCGGCGAGCGGTGTCTCAGCTGTGGTCGGGCCGACATCGTGCGGGTGGTGTCGGCGGGGCGATCCACCTGCTACTGCCCCCGCTGCCAGCGCTGACCCCGGGCGAGAAGGACCGGCGCGGAGCCCGCGGATAGGATCGACCCGCCGTGTTCCTCAAGTCGCTCACCCTCAAAGGCTTCAAGTCGTTCGCCGACGCCACCACTATGCAGCTCGAGCCGGGCGTCACCGTCGTGGTGGGTCCCAACGGCTCGGGCAAGTCGAACGTGGTCGACGCCATCGCCTGGGTCCTCGGCGCGCAGGCTCCCAGCTCGGTCCGCAGCCAGAAGATGGACGATGTCATCTTCGCCGGCACCGCCAAGCGCCCGGCGCTCGGCCGCGCCGAGGTGGTGCTCACGCTCGACAACTCCTCGGGTGTGCTGCCCATCGAGTTCACCGAGGTCACCATCTCGCGCACGTTGTTCCGTACGGGCGAGAGCGAGTACGCCATCAACGGTGTCACCTGCCGCTTGCTCGATGTGCAGGAACTGCTCAGCGACGCGGGCGTGGGTCGCCAGCAGCACGTCATCGTCAGCCAGGGCCAGATCGACGCCGTGCTGAACGCCCGGCCCGAAGACCGGCGGTCGGTCATCGAAGAGGCTGCGGGTGTGTTGAAGTACCGGCGCCGCAAGGAAAAGAGCGAACGGCGGCTCGACGCCACCGAGGCCAACCTGCTGCGAGTGCAATACCTGCTGCGCGAAGTACGCCGTCAGCTCCGTCCGCTCGAGCGGCAGGCCGACGCCGCTCGGCGTCATGGCGATCTGGTGGCCGAACTGTCGGCGCTGCAGCTGTTCCTGGCCGGGCGCGAGATCGCCGGCCTGCGCACCAGGCTCACCTCGCTGGCGGGCGACAAGCTCGAACTCGACGACACCGACAAGCGCCTGCGGGCCGAGTTGGCTGCGCTCGACACTGACGTGCTCGCGGCCGAAGCCGAGCTGACCGCCCGCGGCGACAGCGACATCGGCGACGAGATGGTGCGTGTCGAGCAGTTGCGCGAGCGCTCTCGCGGTATCGCCGCGGTCTTGGTCGAGCGTCGCCGCTCGCTCGAACGCGACCGAGGCCAACTGATGGATGGCGGGGTGGTGGCCAACCTCGAGGCCGACGCCGCCCGCCTCCGCGACGAGGTCGACGTCGTGGCCGCCGAACTGACCTCCATCGGGCCCGAAGCCGACGAACTCACCGCTCAGGAGGAGGCGTTCGCTACCGAACGCCGAACCGTGCTGAGCACGCTCAACGAGGTCACCAGCGGTGCCACCACGGCCAGTGCCGCGGCCGCCGAGGTGCGGGGTGAGATGCGGTCGATCCAGAACGGGGTCGATCGGGCCGAGGGCGAACTGCGGCGGCTCGAGACCCGCCGCGATGCGCTGCGCGACCGGGCCGATCGGCTCGAGCACGAGATCGTCAGGCTGAAGCAGCTCTGCGAAGACGCGAACGAGAGCGAAGCACCGCTCGTGGTCGATGTGGAGGCGGCCGAGGCGCGCCGTATCGCGGCCGAGGCCGGTGCCGACGTGGCCGGTGCCGCCCGGCAGCACGCGGCCGACGAATTGGCCCGCTGGCGCACCCGTGCCGAGGCCCTTCATCAGGCGCTCGAAGCAGCTCGAGCCCGGGCCGGTGCCGAGCACCTCGCCGGCGTCGACGGAGCGCTGGGTACCCTGCTCGACCTCATCGAGATCGACGCTGGATGGGAATCGTCGGTCGAGGCCGCGCTCGGCGAGTCGTTGCTCGCCGTGGTCGTCGACCAGCCGTCCACCGGCCGCCGAGCCCTCCAGTCGCTGCGCGACTCGAACGTGCGCGGCGCCGTGCTGTCGCTGGGGCTCAGTGCCACGGTTCCCGCCGGTTCCACGGCGGCCGTGGCAGCCGGTGGCAAGCCGGTTCGTCCGCATGTGCGCAGCAGGTCTGCTGCCGTCGAGCGGTTGCTCGACGCGGTGCTCGCCACGGCCGTGCAGGCCGCCGACTTCGCGCAGGCGCTCGACCTCGCCATCGCCGACCCCGCTGCGGTGGTGGTGACGGCCGACGGCGACCGGTTCGGGGCCTCGGGTTGGCGCGTCGGTGCAGCCGGGGGAGGGGCAACCGCCAGTGCGCTCGACGAAGCCACCGAGCGCGCCACCGCAGCCGAAGCCGACCTCGCCGCACGCGACCAGGCGCTCTCTGCCGCCCGCGCCGAACTGCAGGCGGCGCGCCAGCACGAGAACGACAACACCCGGCGCCTCGACCAGCACGACGCCAGTTTCACCGCCAGTTCCGAGGCGCTCGGTCGCGCCCAGGGCCAGCGACGCGAGGCGGCAGGCGAGCTCGAGTCGGCCGAACGCAGCGTCGCCGAGGTGGTCGAGCGTCTCGACCGCGAGCGGGCCCGCCACAGCGAGTTGGCCGTGCTGCTGCCCGCGCTCGAGGCCGACGAGGCAGCCGAGGCCGAGTCGGCGAAGCGCCGCGGCGAACTGCGCGCCCAGCTCGACGCACGCGCCGCCGTGCTGTCGTCGCGTCGCCAAGAACTCGAGGTGCGCAACGCCGGGCTCCACGAACGCCAGAGCTTCCTCGAACGTCGCCTCGACGAGACCGAGCGGCGACTGGCCGCCGATGCCGAGGCCCGCGCCCTGGCCGCCGAACGCCGGGTCGCAGTCGAACGGTCGCTTGTTGCCATCGAGCGTCTGGTGGCGCTGATCGAGCGCCACCGGGTCACCATCGAAACCCGTCACGACGAACTGCTCGAGATCCGCCGCCGGCAGAGCGACGAGGTGCGTGCCGTCGCTGCCCGGCTCGATTCGGTGCGCCGCCGGCGCGCCGAGGTCGAGCGCGAGCTCGAGGCAGCGCGCGAGCGTCTGCGCCGGGTCGAGATCGACGACGCCGAGGTGCGCATGCGGCTCGAGGCGGCGGTCGAGGCCGTGCGCCGCGATCACGACGTCGAGCCGGCCGTGGCCGAGGCTGCCGAACTGCCGCCGCTGCCCGAGGGCGCCAACGCCCCGGCCCGGGTGCGCGACCTCGAGCGCGAGCTGCGCCTGATGGGCCCCATCAACCCACTGGCGCTCGAGGAGTTCAACGAGCTGCAAGAGCGCCACCGCTTCCTCGAGACCCAGCTCGAAGACGTGCGCGAGTCGCGGCGCGAGTTGTTGCGGGTCATCAAGGCCATCGACCTCGAGATCCAGACGGTGTTCGCTGCGGCCTTCGCCGATGTGAGCACCCACTTCACGCAGCTGTTCTCGACGCTGTTCCCCGGTGGCGTGGGCAAGCTGGTACTCACCTCGCCCGACGACCTGCTGAACACGGGCATCGAGGTCGAGGCCAAGCCCAGCGGCAAGAACGTGAAGAAACTGTCACTGCTGTCGGGCGGCGAGCGCAGCCTCACCGCGCTGGCCTTCCTGTTCGCCGTGTTCCGCAGTCGCCCCTCGCCGTTCTACGTGATGGACGAGGTCGAAGCCGCCCTCGACGATGTGAACCTGCACCGGTTCCTCGGCCTCATCGCCGAGTTCCGTCGCGACGCACAACTGCTCATCGTCAGCCACCAGAAGCGCACCATGGAAGCAGGCGACTGTCTGCTGGGTGTCAGCATGCAACCGGGTGGCTCGTCGAAGGTGGTCACCGAGCGCGTCAGCGCATCTGCCTGAAGGGCGATGCGGCAGGCAG
>JBIKLX010000116.1:0-10002 GCA_044359565.1 Ilumatobacteraceae bacterium | reverse complement strand
GGACCCGCGGGTGCGCGAGCGGCGCATTGCCGTGAAGCGCGAACGTGGACGGCGCCGGCTCATCATCGTCGGCTCGATCGCCGGTGTCGTGGTGCTGTTTGTCGCGGCGCTCGCCGTGCTGTCATCGTCGCTGTTCGCCGTCGAACGCGTCGATGTTCAGGGCGCCGCCTACAGCCAGGCCCGGTACCCCGACGAGTTCCAGGCGGTCGTCGACGGGCTGATGGGCGAACCGGTCCTGCTGGTCGACACGATGTCGGCTGAACGCGACCTGGAGCAGATCCCCTGGATCGAGCGGGCATTCGTCACCACCGACTTCCCGAACCGGGTGCTCATCGATGTGCGCGAGCGGCTGCCTGTGGCCGCGCTCGTCGGATCCGACGAGCGGTACCGGGTGATCGACCGCGACGGACGGGTGCTCGACGTGCTCGACGGCCGGCCGCGCGACTACATGCTCATCACCGGCCCGGCACCAGATGTCGAGCCCGGCGAGCTGGCGGGCGAACCATTCGCGCTTGCGGCGCAACTGGTCAACGCCCTACCGGCCGAGATCCGTGCCCTCACCGAGTCGGTGTCGGTCGATGCCACCACCGGCGACTTCGGCCTCGCCTTCACCGGCGGCATCGACGTTCGCCTCGGTAGCTTCGACCGTATCGACAGCAAGTTGGCTCGCCTCCTGCAGCGTGTCAGGGAGGGTCTCGATGGCATCGTGGGCATCGATGTGTCGACCGACGAGATCTCCGACATCACCGGATGACCATGTGCCCGCATCCGCGTCGCCCGGCAGTGTCGGGCAGCACTGTCCAGGTGGCTCCCCGTATTCAGGCCTCCGGCGTGCGAGACTGTCGCATCGTGCCCTGCATGCATCGTTCCTTCTGTCCACGTCACTACGATTCGGCAGTCATGCAGCCACGACGTGCAACACTCGTTTCCCTGAACCGGAGGTCCCGCTGATGGCCGGCGCGCCACAGAATTATCTCGCCGTGATCAAAGTGATCGGCGTGGGCGGAGGCGGCGTGAATGCCGTCAACCGGATGATCGACGCAGGCCTGAAGGGTGTCGAGTTCATCGCAGTGAACACCGATGCGCAGGCGCTGCTCATGAGCGATGCCGACGTGAAGCTCGACATCGGCCGCGACCTCACCCGCGGGCTCGGCGCAGGCAGCGACCCCGAGGTGGGTCGTGCCGCTGCCGAGGCGCACCGCGACGAGATCGAAGAAATGATCAAGGGCGCCGACATGGTGTTCATCACCGCCGGCGAAGGTGGCGGCACCGGCACCGGCGCCGCCCCGGTCATGGCCGAGGTGGCGCGTTCGTTGGGTGCGCTGGCCATCGGTGTCGTCACCCGTCCGTTCAGTTTCGAAGGTCGTCGCCGTGCTGTGCAGGCCGACGCAGGCGTACAGAAGCTCAAGGACAAGGTCGACACGCTCATCGTCATCCCGAACGATCGACTGCTCACGGTGGCCAACGAAAAGACCAGTGTGCTGAACGCGTTCAAGATGGCCGACGAGGTGCTGCTGCAGGGTGTGTCGGGCATCACCAACCTCATCACCACACCGGGCCTCATCAACACCGACTTCGCCGACGTGAAAGCCATCCTCGCCGGTGCTGGCTCGGCGCTGATGGGCATCGGTCAGGCCAGCGGCGAGAACCGCGCTGTTGTGGCGGCCAAGGCTGCCATCTCCAGCCCGCTGCTCGAGGCCGCCATCGATGGTGCCCGCGGCATTCTGCTCAACATCACCGGCCCGTCGAGCATGGGCTTGTTCGAGATGAACGCCGCGGCCGAGATCATCCATGGTGTGGCTCATGCCGACGCCAACATCATTTTCGGCACCGTCATCGACGACGAGATGGGTGACGAGGTGAAGGTCACCGTCATCGCGGCCGGCTTCGACCGCTGGGACGGTGGCCCCGCCGGCAAGTCGGTGAAGGCCGTCGAGTCGAAGCCGGTGTCGACACTGAAGGATCTGTTTGCCGACGATGCGGTCGCACCGCTCGGTGGCGACGACGACGACTTCGACGTGCCCTCGTTCCTGAAGTGAACCTGCGGCACTCGCCGCTCTCCATCGCCCGCCCCCGTGTCGCGGCGCACATCCGCTGGAGCGAACGCGCAGACGGCGACTTCCACCGCGAGCGGTCGGCCGAGGCACTCGACGCGACCCGGCGTCGGTTCGTCGACCTGCCCTGGACACAACTCGACGAGGTGCACGGCGCCAGCGTGTTGGTGGTCGACCGGCCGGGTGCCTTCGATGGGGCGATCGGCGACGCGCTGGTCACCGAACTCGACGACACCGTGCTCGGCATCTGGGTGGGCGACTGCGCTCCGGTGGCGCTCGTGGGCGACACGGGGGTGGTGGGAGCCGTCCACGCGGGATGGAAGGGCATCGAGCGAGGTGTCCTACAGGCGGCGGTGGCCACGATGCGACGTCTCGGGTGCGTCGACATCGAGGCGGTCGTCGGGCCGTGCATCCATCCGTGCTGCTACGAATTCGGCGCCGCCGACCTCCACCGCCTGGCCGACCTGCTGGGGGGCAAGGTGGTGGCCCGCACCAGCGAGGGTGCCCCTGCCCTCGACGTCGTCGCAGCCGTGCGCGCCGCCCTCGGTGAGGTGGGTGTGGTGCTCGACGATCGTTCGGCATGCACCGGCTGCGAGGCAGACCGGTTCTACTCGCACCGGGCGCGTCGCGACACAGGCCGTCAGGTGATGGCGGTCTGGCGCACTGCGACAGCCGGCGGAGCAGTGGCATGACCATCGATCCACGCGTGGTTGCCGACCGCCTCGACGTCATCCGTCACCGGATCGAAGCCGTCGTCGGGGCGGCCCGGGCTAGCGACGTGACCGTGCTCGCCGTCACCAAAGCGTTCGGACCCGACGCCGTGCATGCCGCAATTGCTGCAGGCTGTCGCGCCGTGGGTGAGAACTATGCGCAGGAGCTTGCTGCCAAGTTCGTCGACATGGAACCTCGTCCGGAGGTGCACTTCATCGGGCAGTTGCAGACCAACAAGGTGCGCCTCGTCGCGCCCTTCGTGGCGGTGTACGAAACGGTCGACCGCAGCTCGCTCGCGGCAGAGATCGCCAAGCGAGCACCCGCAGCCCGCGTCATGGTGCAGGTCGATACGTCGGGCGAACTCGGTAAGGGCGGATGCCGTGTCGACGATGTGGCGTCGCTCGTCGAGACCTGCCGCAGCCTGGGCCTCCATGTCGAGGGGTTGATGACTGTGGGACCCACCGAGGGTGGGCCCGAGGCAGCCCGGCCCGGATTCCGCACCGTCCGGCAGCTGGTCGACGCGCTCGGGCTGGTGGTGTGCTCGATGGGGATGAGCGACGATCTCGAGGTGGCAGTCAGCGAGGGATCGACCGAGGTGCGAGTGGGGAGTGCCCTGTTCGGGAGTCGTCCACCTCGCGGCTGAGTTGATCGGCTAGCCTCCGGTATCCAGGAGGAGCAGATGTCGATCTGGAAGCGGGCAATGGACTATCTCGGGCTCGGCCCCGACGATGCCTACGATGATTACGACTTCCCTCCGGAGCCGGAGGTTCGTCCGGCGCGTACCCGTGCGCCGCGCGACGTGGAAGCGCCGACTCGTGGGAGTCGCCCGCAGGCGGAGTACGAGCCAGAGGTGGCGGTGCGCACCGTGCCTGCTCGACCCACGTTCCCCAGCCGCAACGATGAACCCACCGGTCGGCGCCCCGTTCCTGCGGGCGACGACTCGAGCGTGCAGCCGCGGCCCATCAACGCGCCGCGCAGCACGGGTGGCCGCGGTGGTGCCACCAACCTCGATCCGCACACCGTGCGTCCGCGCCAGTTCGATTCAGCACAAGAGATCGCCGACAAGTTCAAAGAAGGCCAACCCGTCATCGTCAACCTCGAGGCCACCGACCGCGAGGTGTCGCGCCGCCTGGTCGACTTCGCCAGTGGTCTGTGCTACGGCCTCAACGGCACCATGGAGAAGGTCGCCTCGGGCGTGTACCTCCTGAAGCCTGCTGGATCGCGCCCCAACAGCGAGGCCGACGCATTCGACTGACACGGGCGTCTGCCACGATCGGCGCCCGGCGCGCGCCTACGATCGGGCCATGGAACTGACGCCCGCCGAGGTCTCCCAGGCAACCTTCCGGATCACCCGGAAAGGGTTCGAACCCGACGAGGTGCGCCGGTACCTCACCGAGGTGTCGCGGGCGCTCGAAGCGGCTCAGCAGCAGTCGTCGGCGATGGAGGCTCGTGCTCGCGCCGCGCTGGCCAAACTGCACGAGGCCAGCCAAGCGCCTCAGGGCCCGTCGCCCGACGAGGCGCAAGCCATTTCGCGGGCGCTGCTGCTGGCCCAGCGCACGGCCGACACCGCTATCGCCGAGGCCGATCAGAAGGCGGCCGGCATCATCGCTGCGGCCACCGCGCAGGCCGATGAGGCGCGCGGTGCGGCCCAGACCGAATCGGCCGCACTGCTCGACGCCGCCCGCAGCGAGGCTCGCCGCGCCAGCGATGAAGAGTACCTACGTGCCGAGAACGAGGTGCAGGCACTGCTGGCCCGCCGCGACTTCCTGGTTGCCGATGTCGAGCAACTCGAGCAGCATCTCGTCACCCACCGCGAGCGGTTGCGCGAGGTGGCCGGCGAACTGGTCGCCCTCACCGAACGCAGTGCCGGCGGTCTCGGCGATCTGCGGCGCCCGCTGCTGTCGGCGTCCGACACTCCGCTGCACTCAGAGGAGGGGGCGGTCGTCGAGCAGGATGCCACTCAGGCGCTGCCGGCCGTGGCCGACGACACGCCGCTGGGCGATGCAATGGCATCGTGGGCGACGTCCTCCGATGCCACCGATCCGACAGGGATCGCCACCGATGATCGTGCGGAGCAGCTGCTGCAGTCCGGTGACGACTGACCACGGCTCGACCCCGCCGAGGGTGCATCGCCGCCAGCTGGGTAGCCGGTATCGTGGCGGCAACGGCGTCGACGGGGCCATCACCCCTGAGCCTTCGGAAGAACGGCCTCCGGGCTCACTAGAACCGAACGGGTCCAGCCCGTCATTGCTGGCGGAATCGAGTGGTTCGGGGCTGCGGCCGCGGGCAATCAGGGTGGTATCGCGGGCTTCGGCTCGTCCCTGTCGGCAGTGTCACCGCGCAGGAGAACCACGATGAGCTATCCGTCCGTCGAACCACAACCGTCATTCCCGTCGATCGAGCAGGGCGTGCTCGACTTCTGGCAGCGTGATGCCACGTTCACGGCCTCGATCGAGGCCCGCGCCGGGGCCGACGAGTTCGTGTTCTACGACGGGCCTCCGTTCGCCAACGGCTTGCCGCACTACGGGCACCTGCTCACGGGCTTCGTGAAAGACGCCGTGCCGCGGTACCAGACCATGCGCGGCCACCGTGTCGACCGGCGCTTCGGTTGGGACTGCCACGGTCTGCCCGCCGAGGCCGAGGCCGAGCGGCAACTGGGCATCTCGGGCCGGCAGGCAATCACCGACTTCGGTATTGGCGAGTTCAACGACTACTGCCGCACGAGTGTGTTGCAGTACACGAGCGACTGGGAGCGGTACGTCACCCGGCAGGCGCGCTGGGTCGACTTCGCCAACGACTACCGCACCCTCGACACGGCCTACATGGAGAGCGTCATGTGGGCCTTCCAGCAACTGTGGGACAAGGGCCTCGTCTACGAAGGCTTCCGGGTGCTGCCGTACTCGTGGGCGCTCGAGACACCGCTGTCGAACACCGAGACGCGCATGGACGATGTGTACAAGCAGCGCCAGGACCCGGCGCTCACCGTCGGCTTCGTGCTCGAGACCGGCGAACAGCTGCTGGCCTGGACCACCACGCCCTGGACGCTGCCGTCGAACCTCGCCCTTGCGGTTGCGGCCGATGTGCCCTATGCGGTGGTCGAACTCGACGGGCAGCGGATGATCCTGGCCGAGGCCCGACTGGCCTCCTACGAACGCGAGTTGGGTGCTGCCGAACGGGTGGGCACGGTCATGGGTGCCGACCTGGTGGGCCGGCGCTACACGCCGCTGTTCCCATACTTCGCCGACCACGCCAATGCCTTCCAGGTGGTGGCGGGCGACTTCGTCACCACCGACGACGGCACCGGCGTGGTGCACATGGCGCCCGGCTTCGGCGAGGACGACCAGCGGGTGTGCGAAGAGCACGGCATTGCCCTGGTGGTGCCTGTCGACAGCCGTGGCCGTTTCACCTCGGAGGTGCCCGACTACGAGGGCGAGTTGGTGTTCGACGCCAACCCGCTGGTCATCCGCGACCTGAAGGCCCGCGGTGTGGTGGTGCGGCACGAGACGTACGACCACCCGTACCCGCACTGCTGGCGCACCGGCACGCCGCTCATCTATCGCGCCGTCAGCTCATGGTTCGTGAAGGTCACCGCCATCAAGGACCGCATGGTCGAGCTGAACCAGCAGATCAACTGGACCCCCGACCACATCAAGGACGGCAGCTTCGGCAAGTGGCTGGCCAACGCCCGCGACTGGACCATCAGTCGCAACCGTTTCTGGGGCGCGCCCATCCCGGTGTGGCGCAGCGACGACCCGGCCTATCCGCGCCTCGACGTGTACGGCTCGCTCGACGAGATCGAGCGCGACTTCGGCGTGCGCCCCACCGATCTGCACCGCCCCTTGGTCGACGACCTGGTTCGGCCCAACCCCGACGACCCGACCGGGCGGTCGATGATGCGCCGGGTGCCCGAGGTGCTCGACTGCTGGTTCGAGTCGGGGTCGATGCCGTTCGCCCAGGTGCACTACCCGTTCGAGAACCGCGAGTGGTTCGAGAGCCACTATCCCGGCGACTTCATCGTCGAGTACATCGGCCAGACGCGCGGCTGGTTCTACACGATGCACGTGCTGGCGACGGCGCTGTTCGATCGACCTGCGTTCCTCAACTGCGTCAGCCACGGCATCGTGCTGGGCGACGACGGGGCGAAGATGTCGAAGAGCCTGCGCAACTACCCCGACCCGATGCGTGTGTTCGACGAGTACGGCGCCGACGCGATGCGCTGGTACCTGCTCGGCTCGTCGATCCTGCGCGGCGGCGACTTCTCGGTCACCGAGGAGGGCATCCGCGACACGGTGCGCCAGGTGCTGCTGCCGTTGTGGAACACGTGGTACTTCCTCTCGCTCTATGCCAACGCGGAAGGCCGCACCGGTTCGTTCCGCACCGACTCGACCGATCTGCTCGACCGCTATGTGCTGGCCAAGACGCGGGCAATGGTCGAGTCGGTCACCGTCGCAATGGACGACTACGACCTGTTCGCTGCCTGCGGGTACCTGCGCTCGTTCCTCGACGCGCTGACGAACTGGTACGTGCGGCGCAGTCGCGACCGGTTCTGGGAGGGCGACCAGGCGGCCATCGACACCCTGCACACCGTGCTCGACATCGTGTGTCGCGTGGCCGCGCCGCTGCTGCCTCTCAGCACCGAGGCGGTGTACCAGGGCCTCACCGGCGAGCGCAGCGTCCACCTGGCCGACTGGCCCGACGCCGACCTGCTGCCAGCCGATCCCGACCTGGTGGCCACCATGGACATGGCCCGCGATGTGTGCTCGGCCACGCTGCGCGTGCGCAAGGCACACCAGCGTCGCGTGCGTCAACCGCTGGCCACGCTGACGGTGGCGGTGCCCGGTGCAGCCGTGCTCCAGCCGTTGGCTGGGCTCATCGCCGACGAGGTGAACGTGAAGCAGGTCGTGCTCACCGACGACGTCGCGTCGGTGGCCTCGAACGACCTGCAGGTGGTGCCGGCGGTGCTGGGGCCGCGCCTCGGCGGCCGGACGCAGGAGGTCATCAAGGCCGTGAAGTCGGGCAACTGGTGTCGCGAGGGCGACACCGTGGTGGCGGGCGACGTGGTGCTCGAACCGGGGGAGTACCAGCTCAAGTTGGTCGTCGCGGGCGATGCGGCCAGCGCCTCGCTGCCCGGCGGCGATGGGGTGGTGGTGCTCGACACCACGGTCACTCCCGAGCTCGAGGCCGAGGGCACCACCCGCGATGTGATGCGCCTCGTCCAGCAGGCCCGACGCGATGCAGGCCTGGCGGTGAGCGATCGCATCGTGCTCACCCTGGGGGTGCCGCAGTCGGTCCGTCGGGCGCTCCAGGCCAACGAGGCGATGCTCGCTGCGGAGACCTTGGCCGTCGATGTGCGCTACGACGGGGGCGATCCGAACAGCGAACTCGACGGCGAGCCGGTGTTCATCGGGGTGCAACGCGCCTGATCGGGGGCACCGCCAGGGTGGCCGTCCGAACGCGAACAGTGCGCCGGGCCGGTAACATCGCCCGGTCATATCGACCGACGGAGGTCACCCTGGTCATGGCTACCGCGAAGAAGCCCGCTCCGAAGCAGCCCGCCCCGGCGAAGAAGGCTGCTGCCCCCGCCAAGAAGGCCGCACCGGCCCCGGCCAAGAAGGCGGCTCCGGCCAAGAAGGCAGCTGCGGCTCCGGTCCCGGCCAAGAAGGTGGCTCCGGCGAAGACGGCCGCTGCCCCCGCCAAGAAGGCTGCGGCTCCGGCTCCGGCCAAGAAGGCCGCACCGGCTCCGGCCAAGAAGGCCGCACCGGCTCCGGCCAAGAAGGCTCCGGCTCCGGCCAAGAAGGCCGCACCGGCCCCGGCCAAG
Source organism: Ilumatobacteraceae bacterium (assembly GCA_044359565.1). Taxonomy (GTDB): domain Bacteria; phylum Actinomycetota; class Acidimicrobiia; order Acidimicrobiales; family Ilumatobacteraceae; genus VFMC01. The sequence continues at coordinate 1,419 of JBIKLX010000116.1, read as the reverse complement.
AAGGCTGCTCCTGCCCCGGCGAAGAAGGCTGCTCCTGCCCCGGTGAAGAAGGCCGCACCGGCCCCGGCGAAGAAGGCCGAAGTGGCCGCGCCGAGCTCGCCGGCTCCGGCTCCGGTGAAGAAAGCTGCTCCGGCTGCGGCGAAGAAGGCCCCCGCCAAGTCGGCCGAGCCCACCACCGTCGCCCTGCCGCCGGTGCGGGGTGTCACCAAAGACGGTGTTGCCTACACCAAGGACTTCGACGCGAAGTTCCTCACGATGATGCGGGCACGTCTGCTCGACGAGCGAGTGGCACTCACCGGTCAGGCCAACCGCCTCGAGGACGAGGCCAACGCACTCATCGCCGAGGCCGAGATGGGCGATGTGCAGTTCGACGACGAAGGCGGTGAGGGCGACACCATGGTGGTCGAGCGCGAGCGCGACCTCGCCTTGTCGGCCCAGGCCCGCCAGACCGTGGCCGATATCGACACCGCCTTGGCCCGGTTGCAGCAGGGCACCTACGGCTACTCGATCATCTCCGGCAAGCCCATTCCGCGCGAACGTCTCGACGCCATCCCGTGGGCCGATGTGCTCGTGCAGGAGAAGGCGGGCGGCCTGGGCCGCCGCTGACCCGGTGGAACCCGACCACATCGAACCTGCGGCCGAGCCCGCGTTCGAGCCCGGCGTCGTGCCCGACGTCGAGCCCGACCAGGCACTCGAGCCGGCCCGCCGTTCCCGCCGGGTCTCCGGGCTCAGCTTGGCCATCGCGGCCGTCATCGTCGTGCTCGACCAACTCACCAAGCACTGGGCGGTGAATGCACTGGCCGACGGTGCGGCGCGCCATGTGGTGTGGACCCTGCAGTGGAATCTCACCTTCAACAGCGGGATGGCGTTCTCGCGTGGCGAGGGGTGGGGACCGATCATCGGCCTGCTCGCCTTCGCCGTGGTGCTGGTGCTGGCCTCGACGAGTGCCCGCCTCGGTACCCGGTTGGCCGAGGTGGGAGCGGGCCTGCTCATCGGTGGTGCAGTCGGCAACCTCGTCGACCGACTCTTCCGCGGCGACGCCTGGATGCGCGGCGCAGTGGTCGACTTCATCGACATGCAGTGGTGGCCGATCTTCAACATCGCCGACATGGGGGTCACCATCGGTGCGGTGCTGTTCGCCATTGCCGCGCTGCGAGCCCCGGCGGCGCCTTCGGGCCGTGCCGCATGATCGACGAGGTGGTGCCCGCTGCGCTCGACGGCGAACGACTCGACCGGGTGGTGGCCATCGTCACCGGGGCCAGCCGCGCCGATGCGGCGGTGCTGGTGACGGCCGGCGGCGCCGAGGTCGATGGTGCTGTCGTCACCACCGGCAAAGTGCGCCTGCGCGAGGGACAGACCGTGCGCGTCGACACGGCGAAGTTGCCGCAGGTGGAGGCGCCAGCGGCCGACGCCGGTGTG
>JBIKLX010000115.1:0-10017 GCA_044359565.1 Ilumatobacteraceae bacterium | reverse complement strand
CATGAACCAGACCGTCCACGACCACCACCACACCGTGAGGGATGCCCCGCGACATGCGAGAGGGATGTCCTGCTAGAGAACACCCGCTCACACCGGGCGCACACTCACGAACGGGGGAGGCTGGTGGTCCACCCGAGTGAGCGGTGGTCGGGGCACTACCCTGCCGATCCGTGACCCGTCCCCTGCGCATCGGTATCCAACTCCCCGAGGTCGAACGCGAGGTCCGCTGGACCGAGTACGTCGACTTGGCACGCACCGCCGAGGAGGTCGGATTCGACTCGATCTGGTTGGGCGACCACCTGCTGTACCGCGGCGAGAACGGGCACGAGCGCGGGCCGTGGGAGGTGTGGACCATGCTGGCCGCCCTGGCCGGCGCCACCGAGCGCGTCACCCTGGGGCCGCTCGTCGCGTGCACCGCCTTCCATCCGCCGGCGGTGTTGGCGAAGATGGCGGCGACGGTCGACGAGATCAGCGGAGGCCGCCTGGTGCTGGGGCTGGGTGCCGGGTGGAACGAGACCGAGTTCCGCTCGTTCGGCCTGCCCTACGACCAACGCGTCGCCCGCTTCGCCGAGGCGTTCGCCGTCATCGTGCCGCTGGTGCGCGGCGAGCGGGCCACACTCGCCGGGCAGTTCTCGAGTGTCGACGAGGCCGTCCTGCTGCCGCCCTCGGCCCGGGCCACCGAGCGGCCGCTGCCGCTGATGATCGGCAGTACCGGCGAGCGGATGCTCGAACTCACGCTGGGCACGGTGGAGATGTGGAACACCTGGTTCACCGAGTTCGGCAACACACCCGAGGGCTTCGCAGTGCTGAACCGCCGGGTCAGCGCGATCGCCGAGCGGGTCGGCCGACCGGCGGCCGAGATCGACCGCAGCGCGTGCGTGCTGGTGGTCGTCGACCCCGCATCGCGTGAACGCCGTGTGCCCGAGGGCTGCACACCGTTGGCGGGCGACCCGGCCACGGTGGCGGCAGCGATGCACGCCTATGCGTCTGCTGGCGCCGACGAGGTGATCCTGGTGGCGAACCCGATCGACCACGAGTCGATCCGGGCGCTCGGCCGGGCACTCGCGCTCCTCGACGACTGACCGGCCAGTACCGTGTCGGCGTGAGCGATGCAGCCACCCCGCCGGTGACCATCACCTGGCTGGGTCACGCCACGGTGCTCATCGAGGTCGGCGACACACGCATCATCACCGACCCGGCACTCACCCACCGCCTCGCCCACCTTCGCCGTCGGCACCCCGAACCCGATGTGGGCCGGGTCGACGGCGTGCTGCTGTCGCATCTACACCTCGATCACCTCCACGCTCCGTCGCTTCGCCGAGTCACCCCCGGTGCCACGGTGGTGGCGCCGCGCGGGGCCGAGCGGTTCGCCACCGCGGGCGGTGCCGACGGGGTGACCAGCGTGCTGCGGGGCGACACCGTCGACATCGGCGACGTGTCGGTGGAGACGGTCTACGCCGCCCACAAGTCGGGCCGCGGCCCGCTGTCGCGGGCCAGCGCCGAGCCGGTGGGCTACGTCGTCCGGGCCGGCGGCACGAGCATCTACTTCGCCGGCGACACCGACCTGTTCGACGCCATGCGCACCATCGGCCCCGTCGACGTGGCGCTCGTGCCCATCTGGGGGTGGGGCCCGTCACTGGGCGAACTGCACCTCGACCCCACCTCGGCAGCAACGGCGGCACAGATGCTCGATCCTGCTGTGGTGATTCCCATTCACTGGGGCACCTACAGCCCGCTTCGACTGGGCACCGCCGCGCCGACCTGGCTCGACCGACCGGTGCACGAGTTCCGCAAGCGCCTCGATGCCCTCGGCCTCGTCGACCGTCTGGTGGCCCTCGACCCCGGCGGTTCGCTCGAGATGGTCAGCGCCGACGGTCGACCCAGGATCCACCCTCGATCGGGGTGAGGCACAGGCCGCCGCCAAAGGCGTAGGCCCACACCGGCACGGCGTCGGCGGTGGTGACGACCACTCGCCGGTAGCCGCCCTCCACACCTCCCTCCACTGCGTCGAGCACCTCGAGAGCCTCGTCGTGACGCGCCGCGAGCAACTCGAACACCCGGCCGTGGATGACCCCGTCGGTGCCGAACACTGCCGCCGGATACCCCTCGCCGGTATCGAACAGGGTGCCCGCCACCACGGTGGCCCGACCCTCGTCGACCACGAACGGCTCGAGGAACTTCCACCGCGGCTCGCCCGGTAGCAGCGTGCCGTAGGCGAACAACGACGACGGCGACGGCTCCATGGCCCGTCAAACTACCGCCACGATCCTCAAGGAATTGTCAAGTCCACACACGCCGCGCAAGGACTTCGGCACGGTCCGTAGTACCACTTTACAGGGCGTGAAACCTCGCTAATCTGCGCACATGAGCAGCCCTGACGCATCGCCCGACCCGAGTCTTGCGGCAGTGCAGCAGGGCCAGTTACTCACCCACGATCGGCTCGACACCACCCGCCGACGCGAACAGGTACGCCAGCGCCGACTGTGGCTGATCTTCACCGTCATCGCCGCTCTGCTCGGCTGGTTCTGGTGGCGCGACCTCTCCGGCAATCCGGTGCGGTTCGGTCTGCCCGAAGTGTTCACCCAGGACCCGATGCTGGCCGTGTCGGTGGGCATGATGCTGCTGTTGGCCTGCTTGATCCTCATCCCGTTCCTCGGTGCCGGTCGGTCGCCGCACGTGATGCTGCGGCCCAGCGATTCGGGGGTGCGGCTCGCCGACGTCGTGGGTGCCGAGGCCACCCGGCGCGAGGCCATCGACACGCTGAACCTGTTCCTCGCCCATCAGACGTTCGCGACGGAGATGGGCGGCGCGGCGCGGCGAGGAGTGCTGTTCGAGGGACCACCAGGCACCGGCAAGACCTACCTCGCCAAGGCACTCGCGGCCGAGGCCGGGGTGCCGTTCCTGTTCGTGTCGGCCAGCGCCTTCCAGTCGATGTACTTCGGGCAGACCAATCGCAAGATCCGCAGCTTCTTCAAGGCGCTACGCAAGGCGGCCCGGGCCGAGGGCGGCGCGATCGGCTTCATCGAGGAGTTCGATGCCATCGGCGGTGCGCGCAGCGGTATGAACTCGGGTTCGATGCGCGAGGGCATCGTCGGCGTGGTGAACGAACTGCTCGTGCAGATGCAGAGCTTCGACATGCCCACTGGCGGCCAGCGGGTGACCAGTTGGTTCGTCGACCGTTGCAACGCGCTGCTCCCCCGCCATCTCGCTCTGCCCCGGCCCGAGCCCACAACGGCCAACATCCTCGTCATCGCCGCCACCAACCGCGCCGCCGACCTCGACCCGGCGCTGCTGCGGCCCGGCCGCTTCGACCGGGTCATCCACTTCGATCTACCCCCTCGGGCCGACCGCATCGCCATCGCCGCCCACTATCTGGCCCGCAAGGCGCATCAGCCCGACGTCACGCCCGAGGCGGTCGCCGATCTCACCGCCGGCTACACCCCGGTACGCATCGAGCGACTGCTCGACGAAGGCCTCATCGTTGCGCTCCGCCGGAGCCATACGTCGATGACGCTGAGCGATGTGGTCGAGGCGCAACTCACGGTCGAGATCGGCCTGTCGCACCCGGTCGGCTATCACCGCGACGAGCGGCGCCGCGTAGCGGTGCACGAAGCGGGCCACGCGCTGCTCGCCGCGCTCACCGGACGCGACATCAAGGTGGCGTCGATCCTTCGGCGGTCGGGGGCGCTCGGCCTCGTCGCCCACTCCGACAGCGAGGAGCGCTACCTGCACACGCCGTCGGAGCTCACCGACCTCATCGTCATCGCTCTGGCCGGCCGGGCTGCCGAGATCCAGGAGTACGGCGAAGGCTCCAGCGGTATTGCGTCCGACCTGGCTGCCGCCACGGCGTTGGCCGCCCAACTGGTGGGCCAGCTCGGTGCCCACGACACGCTCATCAGTCTCGACGCGGCGGTCGTGCCCGGCGCGGGCAACCTGGTGGCCAAGGTGCTCGCCGACGAGGCATCACGCGTCAAGCTCGAGGCCATCCTCAGCGGCGCAGCCGATCGGGCAGCCTGTGCGGCACTCGAGCACCGCGACGAGTTGCTCGCCATCGCCGACGAACTGTGTCTGCACGACGAGCTCGACGGCGCCACGGTGATGCGCCTCGTCGAGGGTGGGGTCAGGCCCAGCTCCACTGGATGAGGTCGTCGACCGACATCGGCACGCCGACGAAGTACCCCTGTGCCTGATCGCAGCCCAGTTCGGTGAGCAGATCGAGCTGCTCGGCGGTCTCGACACCCTCGGCCACTGCCTTCAGCCCGAGTGAACGGGCCAGGCCGAGGATCACCTCGACGGTGGCGCGGTCGAGCGGGCTCACGCACATCTGCGACACGAAGCTACGGTCGATCTTGATCTCGGCCAGCGGAAAGCGGCGCAGGTTGCTCAGCGACGAGAGCCCGGTGCCGTAGTCGTCGAGGCTCAGCGTCGCGCCGCGGTGGTGCAGTTCGATCAGCGAGTCCTCGGGCGACACCGTGCCGTGCGCCGACCGGCGGCCCACCAGGGCGCGCTCGGTGATCTCTACGACGAGCCGAGACATGTCGATCCCGAACGACTTCATCACACCCGACACACGCCGGCCGAGGGTGGCATCGGTGAGCTGGCCCATCGCGAAGTTCACGGCGACATCGGGGTAGATCCCGTTGCGGGCCAGCACAGCGAGCGCGTTGCACGCAGAATCGAGCACGGCGTTGCCCAGCTCGGCGTCGTAGCCCATCGCCTCGATCACACTCATGAACGACTGCGGCCGCAGCAGGCCCAGACGCTGGTGTTGCCAGCGCACGAGCGCCTCGACGCGCACCAGACGGCGCGTCCGCAGGTCGATGATCGGCTGGAAGTGGGCGATGAACTCGTTCTGGGCGAGACCCTCGCGACACTCCTCCACCAACTGCATCCGCTCCATCGACGTGGTGCGCCGCGAGAACACCGACACGCGGGCGAGGCCGCGACGCTGCGCCTTCACCTCGCGCATCGAGGCGTCGGCATCGGCCAGCAGCGACACCGTGGTCGACTCCGGTTCGGCTACGGCGATGCCGGTGCAGGCGCCGACCCGCACCGAGCCGGAGCTGAGCTCGTATGGCGCGGAGACAGCCATCTCCAACTGCTCCACGAGGCCGGTCGCCGTTGCCGCGTCGACACCTGCAACCAGGATGACGAATTCGTCACCACCGACGCGGGCGACGAGGTCGTGCGGGCGGATCGATCGTTCGAGGCGCTGTGCCACCTGCACCAGCAACTCGTCGCCGGCCTGATAGCCGTAGAGGTCGTTCACCGGTCGGAAGTAGTCGAGGTTGATGAACAGCGCGGCGAATGGCTCGTTCGACGCGAGTCGACGCTGCAGTTCGATCAGCAGCGCCTGCCGGTTCATCAACCCGGTCAACAGGTCGTACAGCGCAGCACGTTCCGCCTGGGCCAGCGCAGCACGCAGGTCGGTGAGGTCGTCGATCGTCACGACGATGCCGCTCACGAGCGGATCATCGATGAAGTTCACCATCTCCAGCCGCGCCGGGATCGGCCTGCCGACGGGCAGCGATCGCTGCACCGCCACCTCCACCACTTCGCGCTGATGGTGGCTGCGTATGCGCTCGATCGCCCGGACAATGGCCTCACCGTCGTCGAGCGGGGCGAGACAGGCGAGAGGGCGGCCCTCCACCGCGGCGCGGTCGAGCTCGAAGTGCCGCAGCAGCGAGTCGCTCACGCGTGTGACCACACCATCGGGGTCGACCACCGCGAGCATCGCTGGGCTCACCTCGACAAGTTGATGGAAGGTCGAGGTGTCGCCAGATGCCACCTCACGGATACGCCGTTCGGTGATGTCCTGGGCCACGCAGATGAGTCCCTGCACCTCGGGCGAGTGGGGGTCGCCGATGGCAGCGCCCTCGAAGCGCCGCCACTCCTGGTTCGTGTCGCGCACTCGCAATGACAGCAGCGGAGTGGCACCCCCCTCGCCCATCACGGCAAGGGCGTGCCGAAGGGCGGCGACATCGTCGGGGTGAACCACGTCGAGCACCGAACGACCCAACCAGGCATGCCGTCCGTCACCGAACAGCCGCTCGCTCGCGGTGTTCAGCAGTTGCAGGCAGCCGTCGAGGCCGACCACGAACACACTGTCGCCAATGCCCTCGAGCACAGCCTCAGCCGTGAACACAGGAGATGGTTGGAGCGATGTCACGGAATGGTTATCGACCGAATACCTGCGAACTCAATTCAGCAAAACATCAAGTGACGGATGTACCAAACGGCCAGGGCCGTTCAGCGGAACAGATCGCGGGTCTGATCGCGCAGAACGGGCGCGATCGTGGCCTCGTCGTTCATCTCGAAGGCGAAACCGCGCACCACGGCCACCGGCACACGCGACACGTTGCCCTTCACCAGTTCGGCCGCCCCGGTCAGTTCGTCGGCGGTGCAGATGGCCTGCACCTTGAACTCGTGGCCGTGCGGGTCGACCTGCCCGATGTAGCTGAGGATCGGCTCGATACCGGCCACACCGATGGCGATATCGGTCTGGCCCTCACGCCAGGCTCGGCCGAAGGTGTCGCTGATGATGACGGCGGCATCGACGCCACCGGACCGCAGACCGGCGCGGATGGTGTGGGCCGAGGCGTCGGGATCGACGGGGAGCAGCACCACCCGGCCGTGGGCGCCGCTGCTCGACTGGTCGATCCCGCTGTTGGCACACACGAACCCGTGATGGGTCTCGGTGATGAGGATCGGGCCCAACTGGCGCACGATGCGCTTCGATTCGCGCAGCACCAGTTCGGTGACGGCCGGGTCCTTGTCCCAGGTGCGCGACCACTCGAGCGCGAACGGCGAGGGCTCCACGTCGGCCAACTCGACCAGACGGCCCTCCGCCTTGGAGACGATCTTGGACGTGACGACGACGACATCGCCATCGGCGAGTGGCGTGCCTGCCTCGGCCGCCGCGGTGAGGATCATCGCCGCCAGATCGCTGCCGGGCACGATCTCGGGCAGCCCTGGAACCCCGAAGACCTGCAGTGTCATGCGACACCAGCGAGAAACGAGATGATCGCGGCGTTCACCGGTTCGGGATGCGTGAGGTTGGCGGCGTGCGCGGCGCCCTCGATGGCCACCACCGGGCCGCTGCCCGACAAGCCGGCGGCCAACCCCTCGGCCAACGGCATCTCGATGGCGGTGTCGTTGGTGCCGTGCACCACCAGCGCCGGGCACGTGATCTCTCCCAACCGGTCGGTGATGTCGTCTCGACCGAGCAGGCAGGCGCCGGGCTCGATGATCGACTCCTTCGGGCGGGCCTGCCACTTGGCGATCCAGCGCGGGTTCTCGACCGGGTCATCGATGATGATGGTGGCCACCACGCCGGCTAGTTCGTCGACGGCGCCCACGGCCGCCCAGGTGTCGATCATGCCCCGGTAGGCCTCGACCTTCTCGGCGTGCTCGGCACCGGCCTGGGTGTCGAGCAGGATGAGCGCCCGCACCCGCTCGGGAGCGGTGAGCGCCACGCGCAGCGACAGGAAGCCACCCTGGCTCATGCCGCCCACCACGGCGCGGTCGATGCCCAGGTGGTCGAGCAGGCCCAGGCAGTCTGCTGCCGAGTCCCAATAGGTGAACGGCTTGCCATCGTGCTCGGTGAGGCCGAAGCCGCGCTCGTCCCAGGTGATGACCCGGTACTGCGGGGTCAGCGCCGCCACCTGCGGGGCGAACATCTCGTGGTCCATCAAGAACCCGTGGGCGAGGATGACGGCCGGGCCGTCGCCGCCGCTGTCCTCGAAGTAGATCTGCTGGCCGTTGATCGCTGCATGGGGCATGGGCTGAACGTAGCAGCGCCGGATGCAGCAGACTGTCGGCATGGCCGACCAGCAGGTATCCGCGATCTTCGACCCCACGCGCTGGCGCGAGGTACCCGGATTCGACTTCGACGACATCACCTACCACCGCAGCGTCGAGCACGGCACGGTGCGCATCGCGTTCAACCGGCCCGAGGTGCGCAACGCGTTCCGGCCACGCACCGTCGACCAGCTGTACACCGCGCTCGACCACGCCCGGATGAGCACCGACGTGGGCTGCGTACTGCTCACCGGCAACGGGCCCTCACCGAAGGACGGGGGCTGGGCGTTCTGCAGCGGCGGCGACCAGCGCATCCGCGGTAAAGACGGCTACAAGTACACCGTCACCGATGCATCGGGCACGGCGGGCACCACCTCCGACACCATCGAGGCCGGCCGCGCCGGGCGGCTGCACATCCTCGAGGTGCAGCGGCTCATCCGCTTCATGCCCAAGATCGTCATCTGCGTGGTGCCCGGCTGGGCAGCCGGTGGCGGCCACAGCCTGCATGTGGTGAGCGACCTCACCCTGGCCAGCGCCGAGCACGCCCGCTTCAAGCAGACCGACGCCGATGTCGCCAGCTTCGACGGCGGCTACGGCAGCGCGTACCTCGCCCGACAGGTGGGCCAGAAGTTCGCTCGCGAGATCTTCTTCCTCGGCCGCGAATACACCGCCGACGACGCGCACCGGATGGGCATGGTGAACGCCGTTGTGCCGCACGCCGAACTCGAGGCCACGGCGCTGCAATGGGCGAAGGAGATCATGGGCAAGAGCCCCACAGCACAGCGGATGCTGAAGTTCTCGTTCAACCTCATCGACGACGGCCTGGTCGGCCAGCAGGTGTTCGCCGGCGAGGCCACCCGCCTCGCGTACGGCACCGACGAGGCACAGGAGGGTCGCGACTCGTTCCTCGACAAGCGCGATCCCGACTGGAGTGCCTTCCCGTGGCTGTACTGAACAGCGGCTTCATCCCGGTCGACGATCCCGACGACGAACGCCTGGCGGTGTTCCGCCTCAACGAACGGCAGCTCTCGCCGCGCCCGCAGCGTCGCGACGACGAGGGCGACGGCTTGTTCGCCGCCGAGGGCGACCTGGTGGTCGAGCGGGCCCTGGCCGCCGGATGCGCACCCGTGGCTGCACTGGTCGATGCAGCCAATCCACCCGCTGTGGCGGCCCGTTTGGCGGTGCAGGCGCCGGTGTATGCAGCGGGCGAGCAGGTTCGGGCCCGGGCGACCCGTCTCGGGGCACCGAACAAGGTGATCGCCCTGTTCCGTCGCCCGCCGCGGGCCACGGTCGAGGTGCTCGCCGCCACGGCCCGTCGACTGGTGCTGGCCGAGGCGGTCGACAACCCGGTGAACATCGGCTCGATCATCCGCAACGCGGCCGGGCTCGGCTGGGACGGCCTCGTGCTCGACACCACCAGCGCCGACCCCCTCGCCCGCCGGGCGCTGCGAGTGTCGATGGGCCACGCCCTGGAGTTCCCCCACGCCCGCACCGCCGACCCGGCCGGGGCCATCGATCATCTGGTGCGCAGCGGTTTCGTCGTGGTCGCCCTCACCCCAGCGTCGGATGCGGTCGACCTCACCGAGCTCTCGGCGACCGACCTACCGGAACGACTGGTGCTGTGCGTCGGGTCCGAGCGCGCAGGCCTGAGCGACGAGTCGATGGCTGCGGCCACGCTTCGCGTGCGCATCCCCATGCAGCACGGCGTCGACTCGCTGAACGCGGCAGCCGCCACCGCCATCGCCTGCTACGCGCTGGCGCTCAGGGGGCGGGCTTCGCGCTGCTGATCGGCAGGCCGGTGTCGTTGCGCAGGTGCTCGGCGGCCGGGACGAAGTACTCGATCAGCATCGTGCGCACCTGATCGTCGTCGGTGGTGCGTTCGACGGCGCGCAGCATGTGATGCACCCAGCGGTCGCGTTCGACGGCACCGATACGGAACGGGAAGTGCCGCATCCGCAGCTTCGGGTGGCCACGCTCGTCGAGATAGGTGGTGGGCCCACCCCAGTACTGGATGAGAAAAAGCGCCAAGCGCCGCCGGGCCGGGCCCAGGTCGGCGGGCTCGGGATAGAGCGGCAGCAGCACGTCGTCGGTCTCGACACCTTCGTAGAACGCATCGACGAGGCGGACGAAGAAATCGTCGCCGCCCACGTACTCGTACAGCGACACCGTTCTCGATTCAGCTGATTCGCCGGATTCGCCCGTCATCGAGCCCAGGTT
>JBIKLX010000300.1:0-2742 GCA_044359565.1 Ilumatobacteraceae bacterium | reverse complement strand
GACGGCGACATTCCCGAGTCGCTCCACGCCTCGGCCCGTCTCGCCGCTGCCAACTGCCCCGAATACGCCATCAAGATCGTTGAGGACTGACGTGACCGACACCCCCGCACGGCCCCGCCCCGGCTACGAGCCGCCCATCTTCGGTACCTCGCCCGAGGGCACCCATGTCTGGCAGCGCGTGCCTTACGACCTGGCCGACTACGGCCCCGTGGCCGACTTCTCCACCGACTTCGATCACGGCGATCCGGCGTACAACCCGAACGCTCCCGAGGTGTGGAAGGCACTGCGCGAGGGTGGCTGCCCCGTCGCTCACTCCGACCGCTACGGCGGCATGTGGGTGCCGCTCACGCACGACACCGTGCACGAGGTGGCCTACGACACCGAGCACTTCACCAGCCGTTCGGTGGTGGTGTCGGTGGGTCGTCCGGGCGATCTGGCCCTGCCGGCACCGATCGGTGGTGCGCCGCCCATCACCAGCGATCCGCCGTTCCACGCCATGGCCCGCCGCCTGCTGCTGCCGGCGTTCGCGCCCAAGCAGATCGAGCCCTGGGAGCCCGAGATCCGTCGGCTCTGCCGCGAACTGCTCGACAGCATGGGCGACATCACGCCCGGCGAAACCATCGTCGACGCCGCTGTCCAGTACGCGCAGCACATTCCGGTCAGCGTCATCGGGCGCATGCTGGGCTTCCCCGCCAAGGACGAGCCGCTGTTCCGCAAGTTCGTGCACGACGCGCTTGAGCGCATCGCCGAAGAGCCGGGCACCCGTGAGGGCATGGAAGACCTGGGCATCTACATCTACGACCAGATCCAAGACCACCGCGCCAACCCCCGCGACGACCTCACCAGTTACCTGATGGGCATCGAGCTCGACGGCCAGCCGGTGAACGACGAGATCGTGGGCGGCATGGTGATCCTGCTGCTCATCGCCGGCATCGACACCACGTGGTCGGCCATCGGTTCGTCGCTGTGGCATCTCGCCCAGCACCCCGAGGATCATCAGCGCCTGCTCGACGACCCCGAGGTGATGCAGTTCGCACTCGAGGAGTTCCTCCGGGCCTACGCACCGGTGACCATGGCCCGCATGGTGGCCAAGGACCACGACTTCCACGGCTGCCCGATGGCGAAAGACGACTGGGTGCTGCTGCCGTTCCCGGCCGCCAACCGCGACCCGCTGAAGTTCGAAGACGCCGACACGTTCATCGTCGACCGCCAGGAGAACCGCCATGCGGCCTTCGGTCTCGGCATCCATCGCTGCATCGGCTCGAACCTGGCCCGCCTGGAACTGAAGGTGGCGATCGAGGAGTTCACGGCGCGCTTCACCCACTTCGAACTCGCCGGCGACACCCGTTGGAGCGTCGGCCAGATCCGCGGCCCGCGCGAACTGCCGGTGCGCATTCTCGCCGTCGCCGACTGAGCACCGGCCGCCGACTTGGCACCCACCTCCCGGTGGGCACATCACTCGACCCACCTCACTCCCACTGCTTGCGCGGTGGCCCGGTGCTCATCAGCAGGGTTCCGTCGCGCGCCCGGATGGTGATCGCTCGGTCGGCTCCCATCGATAGGCGCCATCGTTCGGCGTGCAACCGGTCGTGGTGGTGCCGGCACAGTGGCAGCAGGTTCGACAGATCAGTGCGTCCGCCGTGTTCCCAGTAGTGGATGTGGTGTGCTTCGGTGATCGACACATGCCGTGCGCAGCCGGGGATGGCGCACGTGCGGTACATGGCCCGGAGCGCCCGTCGTTGTCGGGTGCTGGCGTGGCGTCGACTGCGGCCGTGGTCGATCGCGACCGGTCGGGTGAGTGACTGGACGATCTGGTCGTAGGTGGGGACCGGGTCGCCCTGGGCGATGACGACACCGTCGCTGTTGACGACGACCGGCACGAACCTGGCCCGTCCTGCGATGCCGCGGATGGTGTCGATGGGCAGGTCGATCCCCGGTCCGCAGTCGACCTTCGACTGTGCGTGCCGGCCGTGTTCGAAGGTCTGCTGATCGATGACGACGATCATTTCCGGTTTGCCGACCGCACCGGCCGCGCCGGTGATGAGGTCGATGAATGCGTGGGCGCGGTGCCAGTCCATTGCGTCGAGCGGGTCGGTCGGGCATTCCGGTGGCCGCGGTTGGTTGAGTCGCGCGTGGAGTTGCTCGTTGAGGAGGTGCTGGTAGACCGCGCCGAGTTCGGGATCGAGCGAGAGGGTGGAGCGGACCATGCCGGTGTTCGGGTCGACCCACACCCGGCAGCGGTTGTCGCGCTTCTGGCGTTCCAACCGGCGTTTGCCGTCGTCGGCTTCGATGAGTCGGATCTCGCGTTGCAACCAGCCGCGGAACTGCTCGACCGTCGCCCGCTGCGACACCGCGCGGGCGACCAAGTCGGCTTCCAACGCCCGCAGCGCAGGCTGCAACCGGGATTCGAGCGAGCGGACCGCCGCGGTGAACGCGTCGAGATGCTCACCCGACAGTCGGCCCTCATCCATCGACGCCTTCAACTCAGGTGCCTGCGCAGCCTGCTCGGCACGCTCCAGCGCCCGCCCCGCACCCCCGGCCGACCGGCCCGTCGAGCGGGCGTTGATCGCCGTCGGATCCACCCCGGGACACGTTGCGGCGAGTTGCCGCAGCCGCTGGTTCAGGTCGATCTCACGCGCCTGCAGGAATCGCACCAGGCCGGCGACGTCACCCAACAACCCGGCCACCCCGACCTCATCCAGCAACGAGACATCGGCGTCGACCACCCGCACGAACCGGTCG
>JBIKLX010000114.1:0-10060 GCA_044359565.1 Ilumatobacteraceae bacterium | reverse complement strand
GTCGCCCGAGCCGCCCACGCAGCGCATCAGGTCGCCGCCGAGCAACCCCACCGGAGGCAGCGGCTCGCCCGCCTGCCGACACCGGGTGACCAGCGTGTTCAGATCGGCATCTGAGTGCACCGTCACCATCCCGTCGGGCGCCGGGCCTGTCTCGCCCCAGGCCTCACCCTTGCGGATCGGCACCGAGACCCTCCCCTGCTGGCGGCGCCCCGACGACTGGCTCGAGGAGTGGCTCGACAGGGGCCTCCGCCTCCGTTTCGACCTCGACCGCGCTCGACGCGGCCACGACGCCGCGGAACAGGCGCTGCGCCGCCTGATCTGCTGCTCGCCGGGTATCGCGCTCGGGCGCCACGAGGGCGAGCTGGCGCAACAGGTCGATGAGTTGCTTGGTGGTGCGTACGAAGTCGCCGCCGCTCAGCTCCTCGTCGGCCACCACCTCGGCGAAGCCCTCCCCCGCCGCCCAGGCGTAGGCGATGGCGACGAACGTGGGGTCGGGTGGGCGGTGCTCGGCCAGACCAGCGGCATCCTCGATCGAACGCAACTCGTCACTGACGGCACGGATGCGCTGCCAACGGCGACGGGCGACGGGCGACGGGAACCACGGGGCAGGCGGCGGATCCGGGCTGCGGTGTTCGTAGACGAACACCGACACGAGCGCCGCCAGCACCGGTGGCTCGAGACCGTCGAGCAGACCCTGGCGGAGGCATTCGACGATGAGCAGGTCGCACTCGTGGAACGTGCGCGCCAAGATGTCGCCCGCGGGCGTGAGCGACCAGCCATCGACGTAGTCCCAGTTCTGCAGGATGCGCAACACTCGGTCGAAGTCGCGCGAGATGGTCTGGCTGCGGCCGCGCATGCGTTGGCGGAGCTCGTCGATCTCGCGTGCTGCGCGGGCCGCCTGGTTAGCGGCCTTCAGACGGTCGGCCAGATCGGGGTCGGACTCGACCGGATGGACGGCGAGCGCGTCGTCGATCTCGCCGGCTCGCCGACGTCGCCGCGCGACTACCTCGACCTCGGCACGTTCGAGACGTCTGGCCACCTCACGCTGGTACTCGGGACTGTTCGGCGCGAAGTCGTCGGGCAGTTCGATGTGGCCGATGGCGCGGGGTGCCTCGTCGAAATCGGTGGCGTCGAGTTGGATGAGATCGCGCCGCGTCGTCACACCGCTCACGCGGATGCCGTTCTTGCGGTGCGCCGAAGCCAGCACGGCCACCCGACCGGCGTAACGACCCTTGTCGGCGTACACGATGTCGCCCGGCTTCAGCTTCAGCAGTGCCAGCGTGATCGGGTCGTCGCGACCGATCGACGGCGCCTGTCCACCGGCCAGTTCCTTGCGGCGTTCGAGCAGGCGCCGGTAGTCGTCGATGTCGCCGAATGGGCTCGCCGACGCGGCCGTGAGGTCGCGCAGATGTTGCTGGCGACGCTCGAGCCGCGCCTCGATCTTCACCACGTCGCGGTCGGCCTGGTACTGGGCGAACGAGAGGTTGAGCAGGTGGTGGGCCTGGTCGCTGGTGTACGAGCGAACCAGATTGGCGGCCATGTTGTAGGTGGGACGGAACGCCGAGTTGAGGTGGAACACACGGCTCGACGCCAGCGCAGCAATCTGGTCGAACGGCACGAAGGGACTCCACAGCACGATGGCGTTGCCGAGGTCGTCGATGCCCCGGCGGCCGGCCCGACCGGTGAGCTGGGTGTACTCGCCCGGGCTGAGGAAAGCATGGTGGTCGCCGGTGAACTTGGTGAGCTTCTCGATGATCACGCACTTGGCGGGCATGTTCAGCCCCACCGCGAGGGTCTCGGTGGCGAACACCACCTTCACCAGACCGGCGGTGAAGCAGGCCTCGACCACCTCCTTGAACGGCGGCACCATGCCCGCGTGGTGCGCGGCGATGCCCGCTTCGAGTTGGGCGAGGAACTGGCTGTACCCCAGTACGGCCAGGTCGGCGGCTTCCATCGAACCGAGTCGGGCGTCGACGATGGCCCGGATGCGGTCGCGTTCGTCGCCGGTGGTGAGCCGCAGTCCTGCTGCCAGAGCCGTACGGGCAGCCTCGTCGCACTGGTTGCGGCTGAAGATGAAGTAGATGGCAGGCAGCATCTCGTCGTGCTCGAGCACGTCGATCACGTCGAGTCGGGTGGGCGTGTAGAGCTTGCGCCGGCCCTGGGTGCCCTTCCGCTGGCGACCTCCGCGTGGTGCCCGGGCCGCTTCGCTGTCGATGCGCAGTGCATTCTGATTGGGCCGACCACCCACCAGCACCGGCAGCAGGTGCAGGCGCCCGTGGGTCTTGTCGCCCACGAGGTAGAGGTTCTCCAGTCGGACCGGGCGCCGTTCTTCGACGATGGCCCGGGTCGGGCCGCGCACGGTGGAGATCCACTCGGCCAGTTCCTGGGCGTTGCTCACCGTGGCCGACAGACACACCAACCGGACCGCGTCGGGCAGGTGGATGATGACCTCTTCCCACACGGGGCCGCGGTAGGTGTCCTGCAGGAAGTGCACCTCGTCGAGCACCACCACATCGAGCAGGTCGAGGCCGCTGCTGCGCGCGTAGATCATGTTGCGCAGCACCTCGGTGGTCATCACCACGACCGGCGCGTCGCCGTTGATGGTGTTGTCGCCGGTGAGCAGGCCCACCGAGTCGGCGCCGTACCGCTCGACGAGGTCGTGGTACTTCTGGTTGGAGAGCGCCTTGATGGGCGCTGTGTAGAACGCTCGCCGCCCTGCCCGCCGGGCTGCTTCGATGGCGTACTCGGCGACCACCGTCTTGCCACTCCCGGTGGGGGCTGCCACCAGCACCGACTCACCGGCATCGAGCGCGTCGAAGGCCTGGAGTTGGAACCCGTCGAGCGGGAACGAATACTGCGATGTCAGCTCGGCCCGGTCGGCGCGCACAGGTGCATCGTGTCAGGTCGCGGCTGTCTGTGCAGCCCGTTTCCGCTTCTGGATGATGTACCCGATGAGCACGGCGATGAGGTAGAAGAACGTCATCGGCAGGGCAAGAGCCATCATGCTGTAGGGGTCGCCGCTCGGTGTGATGACCGCGGCGATGACGAAGATGACGAGGATGGCGTACCGCCAGCCCTTGATGAGCGTCTGCGGGGTGAGCACGCCGACGAGCTGCAGGAACACCAGCAGCACCGGGAACTCGAACGCAATGCCGAAGGCGGCGACCATGAGGCCGACGAGGCGCACGTATTCGCTCACCCGGAAGATCGACTGCACGCTTTCGCCCGACCACGAGATGAGGAAGTCGAGCGCCTTCTCGAGCGTCCAGTAGGCGATGTACCCACCCAACAGGAACAGCGCCACCGAACAGAGGATGAACGGGATGGCGTACTTCTTCTCCTTGGCGTGCAGCGCCGGCACGATGAACCGCCAGAGCTGCCACATCAGCACCGGTAGGGCGATGATGATGCCACCGTAGGTGGCGATGGAGAGCCGGGTACTGAAGCCTTCGAGCGGAGCTGTGGAGATGACGTTGCCATTGCTCAGCTCACAGAACTCCGGCTTCAGGGCGCACAACTGCCGGTACGGCTCGAGCAGGAAGTCCATGACCGGGTCGTAGAAGGCGAGGATGATGACGATGCCCACCACCACGGCCAACAGGGCACGGATGATGCGGGTGCGCAGTTCGGAGAGGTGGTCGGTGAGGGTCATCTGATCCTCGGGCGTCTTCACCTGTGCCCGCTCGGCGCGTTTGAACGGGTTCTTCACGATGCGGCGGCCTCACCGTTGTCGTCCTGGCCATCGCCGGCGGACGAAGTCTCGACCGGTGCCGGGGGCTGGTAGGTGTGATCGCGTTCCATCACGACGCTGTCGAGCATCGACAGGTCGGGGCCGTCCGGCTCGCCATCACCCTCGATGACCGCTGGCGCCGACGGGGTGGCCGCATCGTGCGCGGTCCACATCTGCTTCGGCTCGGGCGTGACCATCGGCGGTGCGGCCCCGGAAGCGTCGGCCGAATCGTCCGGTGCCGGTGCCGCTGCCCCTGCCGCCGCGGCGGGCTTCTTGCCTTCGAGCATGTCGGCCGCGATGTCGAACGATGCCGCCTGCTTGAACGCATCGGCGGTTTCGCGCATCTCGCGCATCGGCTCGTCGAGAGCGCTCTTCAACTCGCTCTGGAAGCCGGTGGTCACCTTCTTGAACTCGGCGTAGGTCTTTCCGAACGAGCGGATGGCGTCGGGCAACTTCTCGGGGCCGAGAATGATCAACGCCAGCAAGAGCAGGAAGACGATCTCGCTGCCGGAGAAGTTGAACACGGGGCAAGTCTAGGAGAACGGCCCACTGGTTCAGCAGCGACACCGATACGGGGTGGCACACTGGCATGGTGCAGCAACGGCTCCCCTCCCTGCTCGACGACCCCATCGCCTTCGCCCACCGAGGGGCCCGGGCCCATGCTCCCGAGAACACGCTCGAAGCGTTCGCCCTGGCGCTCCGCCTGGGCGCGAACGGTCTCGAGAGCGACGTGTGGCTCACCGCCGACGGTGTGGCGGTGCTCGATCACGACGGTGTGGTGGCGAGCCGCGTGCGGAAACGCCCCATCGCCGAGGTACCCCGTGCCGACCTACCCGAGCACATCCCCACCCTGGCCGATCTGTACGCCGTGTGCGGCACCGGGTACAGCCTGTCGCTCGACCTGAAGGCGCCCGGTACCGGCCAGGCGGTCATCGACGTCACCCGCGAGGCCGCCCCCGACATGCTCGAACGCCTGTGGTTGTGCGCGCCGCAGTGGGAGACGCTGCTGCCGCTGCGCGGCCAGGGCGCCCGACTCGTCGACTCCACTCGCCTGGCCCGCATCAAAGAGGGGCCCGAGCGCCGTGCATCGCTGCTGGCGAACGAAGGCATCGACGGCATCAACCTGCACCACACGGATTGGAACGGTGGACTGGTCGCCCTCTTCCACCGCTTCCAGCGGGTGGCCTTCGGCTGGGACATGCAGCACGACGATGTGCTGCGGCCGGCCCTGCGGATGGGCCTCGACGCCGTGTACAGCGACTGGGTCGACCGGATGGTCGACGCCTACCAGAACGAAGTGGGTCTGCCCCGCCGACCCGGCTGAGCGACCGCGCAGGCTAGAGCCAGGCCCAGTCGCCCACAGGCCAGATGATGACGAACGCCCGGCCGATGAGCATGCTCTCGGCCACCGGGCCGAAGGCCCGACTGTCGCTCGACTGACCACGGTGGTCGCCCAGCACGAACACGGTGTTGTCGGGCACGACGAGTGCGATCTGGTCGCCGCCGCAGCCATCGCGTGCCTGCACCACCGGGTCGATGTAGGGCTCGGTGAGCGGCGCTCCATTGATGTACACCGTGCAGGCGCGGAACTCGACCGACTCGCCGGGCAGGCCGATGACGCGCTTGATGAGATCGCGCTCCGCGCTCACCGAATCGAATCGCTGCAGCACCACCACGTCGCCGCGTCGCGGGTCGTGCAGGCGGTAGCTCAGCCGGTTCACCAACACCCGGTCGCCGTCGTGGAGGGTGCTCAGCATCGACTCGCCCTCGACGGCGAACTGCTGCACGACGTAGGCACGCACCAGCAACGCCGACGAGATGGCGACCACGACGACGATGACCCATTCGACGAGCGGGTTCATCTTCCGACGCCGCGGGGACGCCACTGCCTCGCCGGGTTCGGCGACAGCAGCGTCGTCGCTCTGGAAGTACTCGCTCATGCGCTCGACACCGTACCCGGCCGGGCGATGAGCGACACCGCATGGCTCGTGGCAGCACCAGCCGCGGCGAAGAACAGCGGGTCGTCGAGCGGCCCGCGGCCCATCGTCGTCACCCGCAGTCGGTACTGCTCGAGCACGGCGGCGACATCGGGGGTATCGGTCACCACCACCCGGTGCGGGGCCAGGTCGGCCGCCAAGGCGCCCAATTCGCTCGGCAGCACCACGTCGACCGGCACGGGTGTGAGCGCCAGCGCCGTGCGGGTGTGATGACTGACGCCGCGGTGCCGAGGGCGGGCGTCGCCGTCGCTGGCGCGCACCATCACCACCGGCCTCGCCCCCAGTTGCGACGCGGCGGTAGCGATGGAGGCCACCTCCACCGCTGTGGTGCCGAGGGCGCTGGCGGTACCCACCACGCCCGGGCCCATCAGGCACACCACCAGGTCGGCAGCCGCCTGTTCGACAGCCAACTGCAACGCCGACGCAGTGCTGACAGCTTCGAGGTCGCCGCCGAACGCGTGGCCGGCCGTGATGGTGGCGTGCAGCAGACCGCGTGTACGCAACTCGTGGACGAGGTCGCTCAGGGCAATGGGCAGGGCCGCCCCATCGGTCATCACGTACACCACCCGCAACCCGGGCCGCTGGGCATGGGCCACTGCGGCGGCCACACCCAACTGGCTGTGCAGACTGCCCACGAGCACGGGCACGCCCCCGAGATGCGGGAGCAGCGGTGCACCCTCCCCCGCTGCGCCGGCGTCGAGGTGCTCCTCGGCCGCCCCGGTGTCGGCCTGCAGGCTGGTGTACCGCACCTTCATGATGTGGCCCGGACCGGGCTGGTGCAGTACGCGCCGCGACAGGTTCCAGTGCACGACATGCCACCCGCCGGTACCGAGGCCGAGGTCGACCGCTGTGGTGTTCACCACCACCTCGTCGCCCACCGCCACGGTGCCGGTGAGCTGGGTGAGCGCATAGGCACGGCTGCCGTCGTCGAGCGCCACCCGCTGCAGACCGGGCCGCTCGGCGAGCATCTCGACGACGCGCTGGGTGCGGAAGGTGGTCATCGCTGCCGTCGGCTCAGAGCGACGCGATGAGCTTCTCGACCCGCTCGTCGCGGCTCTTGAACGGGTCTTTGCACAGCACGGTGCGTTGGGCCTGATCGTTGAGCTTCAGATGCACCCAGTCGACGGTGTAGTCGCGCTTGCGCTCCTTGGCCTTCTTGATGAACTCGCCGCGCAGGCGGGCACGGGTGGTCTGCGGCGGCACATCGACTGCCGTGTCGATGTCGGCATCGGTGCACACCCGTTCGACCAGGCCGCGGTCCTGCAGTTTGTAGAACGGGCTGCGGGCACGGCTGATGTCGTGGTACTGCAGGTCGAGCAGCTGCACCCGCGCGTCGCCGAGCGACAGGTCGTGGCGGGCCCGGAAGGCTTCGATGAGCCGGTACTTGATGACCCAGTCGACCTCGCGGTCGAGCTTCAGCGGGTCGTTCTCGATGGTGGTGATGCAGTGCTCCCACATCTCGAGCGCCCGCTGTTCGAGCGGAGGGAACCCCTTGGTGTCGGCGTAACGGAGCGCGCGGTCGAGGTACTCGCGCTGGATGTCGAGGGCGCTCACCTCGCGACCGTTGGCCAGGCGCACGCGGCGACGGCAGGTCGTGTCGTGACTGATGTCGCGGATGGCCCGGATGGGGTTCTCGAGCGTCATGTCGCGCAGCACCACCGACGGGTCCTCGAGCATGCGCAGCATGCACGCCGCCGCCCCCACCTTCACGAAGGTGGAGTACTCGCTCATGTTCGAGTCGCCGACGATGACATGGAGGCGGCGATAGCGCTCGGCATCGGCGTGGGGCTCGTCGCGGGTGTTGATGATCGGCCGGCTGCGGGTGGTGGCGCTCGACACGCCTTCCCAGATGTGCTCGGCGCGCTGGGCGATCGAGTACAGCGGACCCCGGGCCGTCTGCAACACCTTGCCGGCACCCGTGTAGATCTGGCGGCTGACGAGGAACGGGATGAGCACCTCGGCGTAGTGCCCCAGATCGTCGTCGCGGCTGGTGAGGTAGTTCTCGTGGCAGCCGTAGCTGTTGCCGGCCGAGTCGGTGTTGTTCTTGAACAGGTACACCGTGCCGCGGATGCCCTCTTCGCGCAGGCGCTGCTCGGCGCTCTCGAGCAGGCTCTCGAGAATGCGTTCGCCCGCCTTGTCGTGCACGACGACGTCGTAGATGCTGTCGCACTCGGGGGTGGCGTACTCGGGATGCGAGCCCACGTCGAGGTACAGCCGCGCGCCGTTCTGCAGGAACACATTGCTGCTGCGACCCCAACTGACCACCCGGCGGAACAGGTAGCGAGCCACCTCGTCGGGGCTGAGGCGGCGCTGGCCGCGCAGGGTACAGGTGACGCCGTACTCGTTCTCGAGTCCGAAGATGCGCCGCTCCATGGCCGACAACCTAGCCTCGCCCGGCTCCGCGGCACCCCAGTCGCACGCGGCGATCAGCGTGCTGCCTCGAAACCGACAGAACTGCCCGGTGGTGTCTGGGCGATCACCTCGAGATCGGCGCGGTCGACGACGGCGATGACCGGGTAGCCGCCGGTGACCGGATGATCTGCCAGCATCACGATGGGGCGACCGTCGGGCGGTACCTGCACGGCGCCCTCGACCAGGCCCTCGGAGGGCAGTTCGCCGCGGCCCGCAGTGCGGATGGCGGGACCGGCGAGTCGCACGCCCACACGGTCGCTGTCGGCGCCCACGGTGAACCGGTTCGAGGTGAGTGTCGCCCAGGCTTCGTGCTCGAACCAGTCGAGACGTGGTCCGGGCCACAGCCGCACCGGCCGGTCGAGTGGTCGCGGCACGGCCGCCACCGGCGAGGGCTCACCGACGACGGGTACGTCGGCCAGCCAGACCCCATCGGCACGTGCCCCGGATCGCACCCCGCCGCGTACCGCCAGGTACACGCGTGCACCGCTGCGGAGTCGACCGATCCGCAGCACGGCACCCGCCGGGAGAGCAGTGGCCACCCCCCAGCCGAGTGGCGGGCCGCCCGACACGTCGAGGTCGACCTGGCTTCCCGTCACGGCCACCAGCACCGCCCGCTCGGCGACCACGACGAGCCCGCCCGAGGTCTCGAACGCCGGGGCATCGGCGGTGTTCCCCACCAACCGGTTGGCGAGGCGCAATGCGTCGCGGTCGACCGCCCCTCCCCTGCTTCGTCCGAGGTGCGCCAGGCCGGTTCGGCCGCCGTCGCGGAGCGAGGTGGCGATCCCCGCCCGCTCGACGACGAGGTGTGGCGTTGCATCGCCGCCAGCAGTCATCTCGCCTCGAATCGCACACGTATCCCGGGAACCAGCACCGCTGGCGCAGGGAGTGACTCGTCCCACAGCACCAGATCGGTCGTGCCCAGCAGATGCCATCCACCGGGACTGGCCGAGGGGTACACGGACGAGAACTCGGCCGCGATGGCGACCGAACCGGCGGGCACGCGGGTGCGCGGGGTACTGCGGCGCGGGAGGTGCAGTTCGGTCGGCAGGCCGAGCAGATAGGCGAAACCGGGCATGAACCCACAGAACGCGACGCGGTACTCGGCCGAACAGTGCAGGGCCACCACCTCGGCCTCGGTGCGCCCGGTGCGCTCGGCCACCTCGGTCAGGTCGGCGCCGTCGTACCGAACGGGTACCGTCACCAGTGGGCCTGGAGGCTGCGGCACCGGGCTGGTGTCGGAGAGGGCTGCTTCCACGGCCCGGCCGTCGGTACCGTCGAGCGCCACCGGCCCATCGAACACCACCAGCACCGTGCGCATCGCCGGCACCACCTCGACCACACCGGGCAGCGCGAGATCGCGCACGCGTTGGGCCACGGCCAGCACGGTGTCGAGGTCGTCGTACTCGGCCAGCACGGCGCCCGGTCCGTAGGGCAGCAGCCGCACGGGCGAAGCAGATGCCGTCACTGCGTCACCCGACGAACGACGCGACCACGGCTCCGACACCTTCGAGCGCGCGCCTGGCCGCCGACGCCAGCGCAGCCGCACCAGGGGTATCGCTGTGCACACAGATCGACTCGACCCGCCAGGTGAGCAGTTCGACGGCCTGTTCGGCCACTGCGGCGGCATCGGTGAGCAGCGCCCCCGGCTGCCCGCGCGGAATGAGTCGGCCGTCGGCGTCGTAGCCGCGGTCGGCGAAGCCCTCGAGCACGTACCGCAGTCCGTGGCCGACGGCGTGGTGCTCGAGCGCGGCATTCGCCATCCCGAGGATCGGCAGCGACGGGTCGACGGCATGCACCGCGGAGGCAACCGCCTCGGCCTGCCCCTGGTGGTGCTGCACGGCGTGGTACAGCGCACCGTGCGGCTTCACGTACGCCACCCGGCCGCCCTCCACCCGGGCCAGCGCGTCGAGGGCACCGATCT
>JBIKLX010000299.1:0-2754 GCA_044359565.1 Ilumatobacteraceae bacterium | reverse complement strand
GCCCCGCGATGGAGCGGATGGTGTCGATCGGCAGATCGATCCCGGGTCCGCAGTCGACCTTCGACTGGGCGTGCCGTCCGTGCTCGAACGTCTGTTGATCGATGACCACAATCACTTCGGGCTTGCCGATCGCACCGGCCGCGCCGGTAACCAGGTCCATCAACGCGTGGGCGCGATGCCAGTCCATCGCGTCGAGCGGGTCGGTGGGACATTCGGCCGGTCGCGGTTGGTTGAGTCGCGCATGGAGCTGCTCGTTGAGCAGGTGCTGGTAGACGGCACCGACTTCAGGGTCGAGTGTGAGGGTGGAGCGGACCATGCCGGTGTTCGGGTCGACCCATACCCGGCATCGGTTGTCGCGTTTCTGGCGTTCGAGGCGCTGTTTGCCGTCGTCGGCTTCGATGAGCCGGATCTCACGTTGCAACCAGCCGCGGAACTGCTCGACCGTCGCCCGCTGCGACACAGCCCGCGCAACGAGGTCGGCTTCCAATGCCCGCAGCGCAGGCTGCAACCGTGCCTCGAGTGAGCGGACCGCCGCAGTGAACGCGTCGAGATGCTCACCCGACAGTCGGCCCTCATCCATCGATGCCTTCAACTCCGGTGCCTGCGCGGCCTGCTCCGCACGCTCGAGCGCGCGCCCCGCACCCCCAGCTGAGCGGCCGGTGGCCCGCGCGTTGATCGCCGCCGGATCGACTCCCGGACACTGCGCGGCGAGTTGCCGCAACCGCTGATTCAGATCGATCTCACGTGCCTGGAGGAACCGCACCAAACCGGCGACGTCGCCCAACAACCCGGCGACCCCGACCTCGTCGAGCGCCGACACATCAGCGTCGACAACCCGTGCGAACCGGTCGACCACCGGCGAAGCACCGCGTGCCACACCCCCACCCGATACTGACAACGCAACCGTGTTCACACGCACCCCCTCACACACCCGCACAGCAGCAGGCGACCAGAAACCGATATGGCGGGAACCCGAACGGGTTCGATCTGGTTCCGAGGGGAAGATCGGAACACCGGGCACGCTACACGAACACCAGTTCGCATGACAACCCGGCGCCGAAGAAAAATGTGGGTCAGGCGATGTCGGTGGCGGCGGCGGCGAATTGCGCCTGATACAGCGTGTAGTACGCCCCGCCGGCCGCCAGCAGTTGCTGATGGTTGCCCTGCTCGACGATGCGGCCGGCGTCCATCACCAAGATGGTGTCGGCGTCGCGGATGGTCGACAGGCGGTGGGCGATGACGAAGCTGGTGCGCTCGGCGCGCAGCGCAGCCATGGCTCGCTGGATGAGCACCTCGGTGCGGGTGTCGACCGAGCTGGTGGCCTCGTCGAGGATGAGGATGGTGGGGTCGGCCAGGAACGCCCGGGCGATGGTGATGAGCTGCTTCTGGCCGGCGCTCACGTTGCTGCCCTCGTCGTCGATGACCGAGTCGTAGCCGTGGGGCAGCGAGTGCACGAACCGGTCGACGTACGCAGCACGCGCAGCCGCGCGCACCTGTTCGGTGGTGGCATCGGGGTTGCCGTAGCGGATGTTGGCCTCGATGCTGCCGCCGAACAGCCACGTGTCCTGCAGCACCATGCCGGTGTGGCGGCGCAGTTCGGCCCGCGGCATCGAGGCGATGTCGCGGCCGTCGAGGGTGATCCGGCCCTCGTCGATGTCGTAGAAGCGCATCAGCAGGTTGACGAGCGTGGTCTTGCCCGCCCCGGTTGGCCCCACGATGGCCACCGTGGTGCCCGGCTCGGCCACCAGCGACAGGTCGGTGATGAGCGGGCGGTCGGCCAGGTAGCGGAACGACACGTGCTCGAACGCCACCCGGCCCACCACCGCAGCCTCGGGCCCTGCGGCAGCGGCGGCATCGTCGGATTCCTCGGGAGCGTCGAGCAGTTCGAACACCCGCTCGGCCGAGGCAAGTCCCGACTGCAGCACGTTCACCATCGACGCCATGTGGGTGATCGGCTGGCTGAACTGGCGCTGGTACTGGATGAAGGCCTGCACGTCGCCGAGGCCGATCTGGCCCGATGCCACCCGCAGTCCGCCCACCACCGCAATGGCGACATAGCCGACATTGCCGAGGAACATCATCACCGGCTGGATCGAGCCCGACATGAACTGGGCCTCGAACCCGGCCTTGTACAACTGCTCGTTGGTCGAAGCGAACCGCTCGCGGGCCTCACCCTGACGGCCGAACGCCTTCACGATGGCATGACCGGTGAACACTTCCTCGACCTGCGCGTTGAGCGACCCGGTGTGGCGCCACTGGGCCATGAACCGCGGCTTCGACCGCTTGGCGATCTGGCCCATCGCGATGACGGAGAGCGGGATGGTGAGCACCGACACGGTGGCCAGCAACGGCGAGATGATGTACATCATCACCACCACACCGATGACCGTGAGCGACGAGGTGAGCAGTTGGCTGAGCGACTGCTGCAGGCTCTGCGCCACGTTGTCGATGTCGTTGGTGACCCGGCTGAGCAGGTCGCCGCGCGGCTGGCGGTCGACGTAGCCGAGGGGCAGACGGTTGAGCTTCGCCTCCACGTCGTTGCGCATCGTGCGCATCGTGCGCTGCACGATGCCGGCCAGCAGATACGCCTGCAGGTACGACAGCAGATACGACGCCACGTACAGCGCAAGAGCCACGAGCAGAATGCGGTGCAGCTTGCCGAAGTCGATACCGGTGGCACCGCCGCGGCCGGTGAGGCCGTTGAACACCACATCGGTGGCCTTGCCCAAGATGCGTGGGCCGAGCACCACCATC
>JBIKLX010000298.1:0-2762 GCA_044359565.1 Ilumatobacteraceae bacterium | reverse complement strand
ACCTCGGCAACTATCTCGCCGCATCGCTCGTGCGCGCCGGGCACCCGGTCACCGTCACCGACATCAACCGCTCGCTCGCCGACTCGCTCGTCGCCGCCGGCGCCCGCTGGGCCGACACCGCCAAGGGCGTCGCCGAGGCCAGCGACGTGGTGTTCACCTGTCTGCCCTCGCCCCGCGTGATCGAACTGGTGGCCACCGGGCCCGACGGCATCTTCGCCGGCCTGCGCTCGGGCGGCACCTGGATCGACATGAGCACCAACGACCAGAGCGAGACCATGCGCATGGCCGGCCTGGCCGCCGAGCACGGCATCAGCATGCTCGAGTGTCCCGTCACCGGTGGTGTGCACAAGGCGGCCGAAGGCGACATCACGGTGCTCGTCGGCGGCGACGAAGAGGTGTTCGCCCGCCATCGTCACCTGCTCGAAGCCGTCGGCAACCCCATCCTCTACATGGGCCCGCTGGGCAGCGCGGCGGTCATCAAGGTGATCACCAACATGCTGGCGTTCATCAACCTCGTCAGCATCGGCGAGGCACTGATGCTGGCCAAGCGTGGCGGCCTCGACCTGGCCAAGGCCTACGAGGCCATCAAGGAGAGCTCGGGCAACAGCTTCGTGCACGAGACCGAGGGCCAGCTCATCCTCAACGGCTCGTACGACATCCAGTTCACGATGGCCCTCGCGTTGAAGGACCTCGGCTTCGCCATGGGCTTCGGCCGCGAGTTCGGCGTACCGCTCGAGCTGGCCGGCCTCACCGAGCAGACCTTCATCCGCGCCGCATCGCAGTACGGCACCGAGGCCTGGTCGACCCAGGTGGTGAAGCTGCTCGAAGACGCGCTCGGCACCGACCTGCGCGCCCCCGGCTTCCCAGCCCGCCTGCAATGAGCGACGCGGCCGCTGCGAACCAGGCCGCCCACGAGGCCGAGACGCGCCTCGACCTCGCCGCTGCCTTCCGCTGGGCCGCCCGACTGAACTTCCATGAAGGTGTGGCCAACCATTTCAGCGCCGCCGTCTCACCCGACGGCAGCCGGTTCCTGCTGAACCCACGCGGCGCGCACTTCTCGCGCATCACCGCCAGCAGCCTGGTGCTGCTCGACGCCCACGAGGCCGGTGCCCACGGACCAGGCCCCGATGTCGACCCCACCGCCTGGTATCTGCACGCCCACCTGCACCAGCACGTGCCCCACGCCCGCGTCGTGCTGCACACCCATATGCCGCACACCACGGCGCTCGCCTGCCTGGCCGACTACGAGTTCCAGATGCTCGACCAGAACGCCTGTCGCTTCTTCGGTCGCATCGCCTACGACCGCCACTACAGCGGCATGGCGCTCGACGACGCCGAAGGCAAGCGGGTCGCCGCCCTGTTCGACGGCGGCAAGAGCGTGCTGTTCATGGCCAACCACGGGGTGATGGTGGTGGGTGCCAGCGTGGCCGAGGCGTTCGACGAGTTGTACTACCTCGAACAGGCCGCCCGACTGCAGGTGCTCGCCCTGTCGACCGGCCGACCGCTCAGCATCGTGCCCGACGACATCGCCGCGATGGTGTGCCAGCAGTGGCGCGACTACCCCGACGGCTGGGCCCTGCACATGCACGCGCTGCGCGGCATCCTCGACGCCGACGACCCGGCCTACCGCGACTGAACCGCAACTGGGCCGGGTCAGCGGACCGGGCGGCCCTGGAAGTCGCCGATCAACGACACCGTCACCGTGTCGCCCGGCTCGCGTTGCGCCAACTCGGCCAACTTGGCGCGGTAGTACTCGTCGCGCAGGTCGCCGGCCGATGCCGCGTTGTAGGTGGGGTAGATGGCCCGTCGATCGAACGCCGACGTGTTCGGGCCACTGCGGTGCGGGGTGAGCGAGTGGAACCACAGCGTCTGGCCGGCCCGCACCTCCACCGGCTGCCAGGTCATCGACGCCTCCACCTCGGCCGGCACACAGCCCCGCGCATCGCCGGGGATGAGCACCTGATGGTGGGCGTCGACCACCTCGAGGCAGCCGTTCTCGCGCAGCGAGTCGTCGATGGCCACCATGCACGACACATGCAACGCGATGAACGGATAGGCAGGCGCGTCCTGGTGCGCTGCGTACCCGGCGCCACCGGCCAGCTTGTAGTTGATCTTCTCCTTGTACAGCACCGCCGGCTCGCCCAGTACCAGCGCAGCGGTAGCGAGTAGATCGCCGGTGGTGAGCAGCGCGCGCATACCGGCGTGGAACGGCACGAAGTTCTCGGTGCGGCACAGCTTCGGGCCATCGTCGGTGAGCTCGCGGTAGTGCAACCACTCGCCGGCCTCGTCGGGCCACGCCATGATCTCGTCGACCCAGGCGCGCACCTCGGCCAGCCGCCCTGCGTCGAGCGTGTCGGTGAGCAGCCAGCCGTGCTCAACGAAGTGCGCTGCACCCGCCGGATCAGTGGGCGAGAACGACGCGGGTGTCGACATCGGGCCCCTCACCGGCCCAGCTTCGACAGCAGGCGCTGCAACGCGACCATGTCGCTGTCGGTGACCACCTGGGCGAAGTGCTTCTGCACGCCGCGTCGATAGATCACGCTCGCATCGCGCCACAGCGACCGGCCCTGGCGGGTGAGGGTGACGGTGACCGCCCGTCGATCGGTCGGCTCGGGCGTGGCTTCGCGTTCGACGAACCCCTCGCCCTCCATCCGGTCGAGTCGACGCGACAGGCTCGACGGCACCTCGTCGAGTTCGCCGCACAACCTGCTCACCCGCATCGCGCCACCGGAGCGTTGCAGTGCCGACATGATCTCGAACCA
>JBIKLX010000113.1:0-10198 GCA_044359565.1 Ilumatobacteraceae bacterium | reverse complement strand
CCGGCAAGTGTGTCTACCTGTTCTTGATGAGCGTGGTGCCCACCGTGCCGGCGGGTTGGCTCACCTTCGCCGAGGGTGTCGTCTACAAGCACTACAGCCAGCCGATTCGTGTGTGGGGCATCAGCGTCACCGACGACCAGCAGTTGGCTGGCGCCATCATGAAGATCGGTGGCGCTGCGTTCTTGTGGTCGATCACGATCTACCTGTTCTTCAAGAAGTTCGCGGCCGGTGTCGAGCACGACAACACATACGTGCGCCGCGATCGCATGCCGTCGGCCGAGATCGTGGGCCACGACGACGATCCGCTCACGTTCGATCAGGTCACCGCTGCGTTCGACCGCAGCAACCCACCGCTAGAAGAAGCGGAAGAGTCGCCGCGCGACCAGCGGTGACACGATGGCCCATCCGGCCAGGACGATCCATGAGGTGCCGGGGCGTTCGCCCATCCCGGTGAGGGCCTCGCGCAACACGTCGGCCAATGCGCCACTGGGCAAGCCGAGTGCCACCGAACGCAGCACCGACGGCAGTTTGTCGAACGGCACCACCATGCCGCCCAGCAGCAGCAGCACGAGGTACAGCCCGTTCTGCGCAGCGAGGTTGACCTCGCCCCGCAGACGGCCCGCCATGGTGAGGCCGATGCCGGCGAACGCCACCGTCCCCACCAGCACCGCCGCCACGGCCAACGCCCAGTTCGGTGAATCGGGATTCCAGCCGAGCGCGTAGCTGACCGGCACCAGCACTGCGAACTGCACCATCTCCACCACGACGACGGCCACGATCTTGGCGGCGATCAGGCGACCGCGGCCGAGCGGTGTGGCGCCGAGGCGCTTCAGCACGAGGTAGGTGCGCTCGAAGCCGGTGGCGATGCCGAGGCTCACCATCGCCGTGCTCATCACGGCCAACGCCAGCACCCCGGGGGCAAGGAAGTCGATGGGGTCATCGGTGCCCGTGGGTAGTACGTCGACCAGGCTGAAGAACACCAGCAGCATCACCGGGATGCCCAGGGTGAGCAGCAACTGCTCGCCGTTGCGGGCCACCAACTGCAGTTCGGCCCGTACCTGGGTGAGCAGGCGGCTCATGCGGCACCGCCCTGGTCGGCCGAAGCGTCGGGCGCCGTGAGCCGGCGGAAGACGTCTTCGAGGCGCTGGGCCCCGGCGCGCACATCGTGCAGCGGATGACCGTGGTCGCCCAGCCAGCCGGCCAACTGTGCCATCAGCCGCGGATGTGGCGGTGCGTCGACGACGTACTCGTCGGCACCCACCCGGCTGACCACGAACCCGATCGACGTGGCCATGGCCAGCAGGTCGATGTCGGGCGAACTGCGGAAGCGGATCTCGTCGTGGCCACGGCGCAGTTCGTCGAGCGTGCCGTCGGCGATGACCTCGCCCTTGTCGAAGATGACCACCCGGTCGGCGACGCGTTCGGCTTCATCGAGTTCGTGGGTGGCGAGCACCACGGCACAGCCCTCGGCGGCGAGCGAGCGGACGATGCCGCGGATGGTGTCGCGACCGAGCACGTCGACGCCCGAGGTCGGCTCGTCGAGGAACGCCACCTCGGGCCGTGCGGCCAACGCCAGGGCGAGTGAGAGCCGCTGCTTCTCGCCACCGCTGAGGCGGCGGTAGGTGCTGGTTGCCCGCTCGGCGAGGCCCACCTGTTCGATCAGCGTCTGTGGGTCGACGCCCCGCTGGTAGAGCTGGCAGTAGTGCCGCACGGTGTCGCGCACTCGTGCGCTCGGATACGGGCCGCTGTCCTGCAGCATCACTCCCATGCGCTCGCTCAGCCGGGCCTGGTCGACGGCCGGATCGAGGCCGAGCACCCGCACCGTACCGCTGCTGGCGCGCCGGAAGCCCTCGCACACCTCGATGGTGCTGGTCTTGCCGGCACCGTTGGGGCCGAGTACTGCAGTGACGTTGCCTGCCAGCGCCGTGAACGACACGGCGTTCACCGCGACCAGGTCGCCGTAGCGCACGGTGAGTCCGTCGACCACGACCACTGCGTCACCCTGCGCCGTCACCCTGCGCACCCTAACGCCCCACCCCTCCGAGTCCCACCTGGCGCCGAGCGCGGCGGGAAGGTGATGCCCGGGGGAGCGCGCTCAAGCGCACGAGCAGTCCTGACGATGACTGGACATGCCCCGCTTCTCGATCATCGTCACCGCGCAGGGCGACGCGGACTACCTGCCCTACTGCCTCGACTCCATCGCCCGTGCTGCCCAGACCATCGTCGACATCGCGCCCGAGGAGGTGTGCGAGACGATCGTCGCCGCGCATCGCTGCGACGACGCGACTATCGCCCTGGCCCATCTGATGGAGGCGGTGCCCGTCGAGCACCATGACGGCCCGGTGGCCGCGGCGCGCAATGCCGCCACTGCCGCCTCGACCGGCGACTACATCGTGCACGTCGACGCCGACTGCATGCTGCCGATCTGTGCCCTGTCCGACATCGATCAGCACCTGGCCGACCGGGGGTGCGTCGGTGGCGGTGCCGGGTTTGTGCCTGAACGTCGATCGTTGGGTATCGGCCTGGCAGTCGGGGTGCGCCGGCTCGGAATGGCCGTCACCGGCCTCGGCGGTGCGCTGCACTGGTGCCGGCGCGCCGACTTCGACGCGATCGAGGGGTTCAACGACCTGCTGCATGCGGGCGAGCAGAGCGACTTCGGGCGGCGCCTGCGCGAGCACGGCCGTCATTCCGGTCGCCGATACACCAACCTCGTCGACACGCCGGTGGTGGTGTCGAGTCAGCGGTTCCATCGCTACGGCGACTGGCACCTGCTCGGCAGCCTCACTCGCCGGTCGGCAGCGAACGACACGCTGTCGTCGAGGAACTGAACGGAACTGAACTGAACCGGCCCGGACCGGCAGGCCCGATTAGCCTGAGGGCACTGTGATCGACGTCCGCCTGCTCCGTACCCAACCCGACCTCGTACGCGCTGCAATGGCACGGCGAGGCAAACCCGACCTGCTCGACCAGATCGACCAGGCCACCCGGCTCGACGAGCAGGCGCGCGACATCGTCGCCCAGCGTGATGCGGCGCGGGCTCAGGTGAACGAGCTCTCCAAGCAGGTGGGCACGTTGCGCCGCGAGGGTCGCACCGACGACGCTGAGGCACTGCAGGCCGAGAGCCGAGTCCTCGGCGAGCGCGAGAGCGCCCTGGCCGCCGAGCACGATGTCGTGCAGGCGGGGCTGCGCGACCTGCTGCTGCGCATCCCCAACCTGCCGCACCCCGACGCGCCCGATGGCGCCGGCGAACACGACAATCCGGTCGTGAAGGGGCCGATCAACATGCCCGCCGAGTTCGGCGAGCACCAGCGGGTGCCGCACTGGGACACGGCTGCTGCCCTCGGCATCCTCGACAACGAGCGCGCCACCAAGATCAGCGGTGCGATGTTCACCATGCAACGCGGGCTTGGGGCCACCCTGGCGCGTGCCCTGTGCCAGTACGCGCTCGACAGCAACGCCGACGCCTTCGAGGAGATCCGTCCGCCGTCGCTCGTCACCACGGCGACGCTCACAGCGACCGGCCAGTTGCCCAAGTTCGCCGACGATGCCTATGCGATCGAGCGCGACGACCTGTGGTGCATCCCTACTGCCGAGGTGCCGCTCACCTCGCTGTACGCGGGTGAAGTGATCGACGAGGCGCTGCTGCCGATGCGTTTCATGGCACACACCCCGTGCTATCGCCGCGAGGCCGGATCGGCCGGCCGCGATACCCGCGGCATGCTGCGGGCACACGAGTTCGACAAGGTCGAGATCCTGTCGGTGGCGACGCCCGAACAGGCGCCGGCGATGCTTGCCGAGATCGTCGACCGGGCCGAGCGGCTCATCGGCGGCCTCGGCCTGCCCTATCGCATCATCGAGATCTGCACGGGCGACTTGGGCCAGAGCCACCACCGCAGTTTCGACCTCGAGGTGTATGCGCCCGGGTGCGACAACTGGCTCGAGGTCAGCTCGTGCAGTTGGTTCAGCGACTACCAGGCGCGCCGCGCCGACATCCGCTACCGCAAGGCGGGCGAGAAGGGTACGCACGTGGCCACCACGCTGAATGGTTCGGCGCTCGCCGTGCCGCGCGTGTGGGCTGCGATCATCGAGAACTACCGCCAGCCCGACGGCAGCGTGCTCATCCCTGTCGCATTGCAGCCGTACATGCGCGGGCATCAGGTGATCACTCCCCGATGACGCTGGCGTCGCGACGCAAGGAGTACGAGACGGCCGGTCTCGATGCGGCCGACCTGCTCGCCGACCCGATGGCGCAGTGGCATATCTGGTTCGACCAGGCCACCGAGGCCGGCTGCGTCGAGCCGAATGCGTTCGTGCTGTCGACCATCGATGCATCCGGCTTTCCCCAGTCGAGGTACCTCCTCGCCCGAGGCGCAGACGAACGCGGGTTCTCGTTCTTCACCAACTACGGATCGGCCAAGGGCGACGAGATGGCGACACACCCGCAGGTGGCGATGTTGTTCAGCTGGTTGCAGTTGCACCGTCAGGTGCGGGTGACGGCCACGGTCGAGCGTCTCTCGGCAGCCGAGAGCGACGAGTACTTCGCCTCGCGGCCGCGTGCCTCGCAGCTCGGTGCCTGGGCGTCGGCGCAGTCGAGTGTGTTGGCCGACCGGGCCGAACTCGAAGCCCGGGTGGCAGCGATGGAGGACCGTTTCGCCCACCTCGAGCAGGTGCCGCGTCCCGAGTTCTGGGGTGGTTGGTTGGCGCAGGTGCACCAGTGGGAGTTCTGGCAGGGTCGGCCCAGCCGCCTGCACGACCGCCTTCGCTACCGCCGCGAGGGCGACGCCTGGGTGATCGAACGCCTGAGTCCCTGACCCACGCCCGAGGGTTGTTTGGCCCCCAGGGTGCCTGGTTCCACTCGGCTGGCCTGCATCCACTCGGGTGGCCGGGTGCGACTCGGGTCAGTGGGGCCAGGTCCGTACGGCGTGGACCAGGCCGTCGACGAGGCGCTGGGCGTGGGGTGCCATTCCCGGGCCTTCCCAGTCCCAGAACAGCGGGGTGGTGCCGCGCACCCGCGGCGGCAGTTCGATCTGCACCCCGCGCCGCGCCGGCAGGTTCACCGGGTTGCGCGGGTGCAGCCCGCGCAGTTCGGTGGGGATGCGCTCGAGGTCGGTGGCGATCTCGTACGCGGGCAGATGGGTGCGCAGCGACTCGCCCACGTGATGGGCGAGCTCGCGGTTCTGCCCACCCACGAGCACAGTGGTGAAGTAGCCCTGTCGTCCGAAGCCGTGCACGGTGATGACCGTGTGCACGTGGTCGACGAACGACTGCATCGCCGGCGAGTGGACCGGGTCGAACTTGGTGGACGGGATGTGGCGCTCCATGCCCTTGGGTTGGTGCACGCCGTAGTAGCTGGCGTCGGTGGCTTCGGCAGCGGCGCGGGCGATGACGTCGGTCATCTCCTCGAGCGCGCCGCCGTGGTACGCCATGAACCCGAACCGTCCGCGCAGTTCGCACACCTCCTCCACCCCGTCGGTGGCGAGCAACTCGGCGAAGGGGCTCATGCGGGATGTTCGGCCTCGCTGCTGGGCGGCGCCATCGGCGGGCGACGCTTCAGCACCACGGCGACGACGGCCGCGCCGACAATGACGGCGAGCACGATGGCCACCGCGCCCCAGTGGTCGTTGAGGAAGTTCTGGATGCTGGACTGCCAGCCGGCTACGGCGTCGGTGACCGGGTCGCCGGCCTCGCGCACGTCGACCTGCCAGAAGTACCACAGCAGGTACAGGCCCGACAGCAGCACGAACGCGCCGGCGAGCATCTCGACGTACTGCATCCCCGAGCGCAACACCTTCAGCAGGCCGACGTTGGCCACCGCGAGGGTGACCGTGAGCGCCGTGATGAGCAGTGCCATGCCCAGGCCGTACGCCACGACGTTGGCGACACCGGCGGCGTAGCCCTTACGGTCGGCGGTCTGGAACAGCGTGGCAATGAACAGCCCGATGGTGCAGCCGATGGAGGCCACGGCGTAGGCGATTCCGTACACGAACATGGAGCGCACCGTGCGGTCGCGGCCGCCGGCATCGAGCTTGGGGGTGGCGATGGGCAGGCGGTAGCCGAACAGCATTGCGATGCCCAGCACCACCAAGCCCACGCCGATGACGGCGGTGAGGTACTTGGCGTTGGCCACCACCCAGTTGGTGAACAGCTCGGCGATGGCGCCCACCACCAGGAACACACTGAGGAATCCGGCCGAGAGCGCTGCGCTCACCACCAGCGCCCGCCGGATGGGCGCCTTGCGCACCCCCGACTCGGCGTTCGAGAGACCCAGGAAATACAGCAGGTAGGTGGGCAGCAGCACGAAGCCGCAGGGGTTCACGGCGGCGAGCATGCCGCGGATGAAGCTGAGCGACAGGTTCATGCCAGCAGCTCGTCGACGTACTGCTGCAGTGTGGCTTCGTCGAGCACACCGGTCTGGCGCACGATGGTGCCGTCGGTGGCCACGAACAGGGTGACCGGTTGGGTGGCAATGCCCACCGCATCGGTGAACGCGCCGTCGACATCGCGCAGCAACTCGTACTGCACGCCGCGCTCGCGGGCGAACGACTCGTTCACCTCGGGCACGTCGAGGGTGTTCACCCCGACGAAGCGCACCTGGTCGCCATACTCGGCGTGCACCGCGGCGAACGCCGGCAGTTCCTTCTTGCACGGCCCGCAGGTGGAGTTCCACACGTTGATCACCAACGGCTGGCCGAGTAGGTCGGTGGTGCCGACGGTGCCGCCGTCGTTGGTGCTGAGGTCGACCGTCGGCAGCGTGGTGCCCTGCACAGGCGCGTTGGTGCCGATGGAGGGGATCTGCGAGGTGCCCGGCTTGGCGAGCACGATGTCGTCGACGGCGGCGATGCCGCCGGTGTCGTCGTCGTCCCGGCTGAGCAGCCAGCCGCCGAGCACGCTCACGACGATGGCCGCGAGGATCGATCCGACGAAGAGTCGACGATGTCCGGCCATGGCCGAAGGTTACCCTGCGCCTCCTGCCACTCCGGGGGGCGAGTGGCAGGAGGCACGGGCGTGCAGTCGGGGGCTCGTCGAAGCGTCACCCGCGACCGTGGGGGGATCAGGCCGAGCGAGCGACGAGGTGTGCCGGGAGCGGCACCTCGTCGATCACCACGACGGGGCGAGGGTGTTTGGGCGGCCGGCCCCGCGGCCGCTTGTGAGCGACGATGCGGCCGTTGTCGAGCAGCTCGCCACCCCACACGCCCCAGGGCTCGGCCCGGTCGAGCGCGTCCTGCAGGCAGGTGGCGGTGCGGGCGCACTTCGCGCAGATGGCCTTGGCCCGGGCGATGTCGATCACATCGTCGCTGAAGAACAGTGGGGTGAGGGTGCCGTTGCCGTCGGCGCACCGCGCCGGGGCGCGCACCGAGGTGATGTCGCTCACGCGGAGATCGGTTGAGGGTTCGAGTGCTACGTACATGGGATGTCGATTCTCTGTGCGGGGGAAAAGCGAAAAGGCCGCCGGGATCTGGGATCCCGGCGGCCTCGGAGCGGTTCTGACGTGGGTTACGTCGTGGGGCTTCCGAGGTGCCGGGCGGGGCGCTTCATGGCTGCGTAGCTGGCGAAACGCTTGGCGTTGCCGGACCATGCAGCCGTGGTGGTACCGGTGGTGGCGTCGACCTGGCAACCGTGACCGAGCACGTTCATCGCCGCGGCCAGGCGCGCGTCAGCGGCCACCGGGGCCTGCTGCTGTGCGTTGGTGCGGGGATTCATCTCGGTGGTCTCCGTGATTCGACGGCGGACACGTCGGGCGACGAGTCGTTGACAGGCAATCACCATTCGCCCGTGATCGTCAACCGAATTACGCGATTTGTTCGTCGCCGGGTCGCGAGGAGGCGCCGGATGGCGGCCAGACTGCGGTCGTGCTCGCTGCCTGGTTCGCCCTGCGACCCTCGCTCGCCGCGACGGTGTTGTTCGTCGTCGGCTGGTCGTGCGGCTGGCTGCTGCTCGCTCGTCCGCGCCGGTTGCAGTCGGTCACCTCGGGTGAACGCCCACCGGTGACGGTGGTGGTGCCCGCCCGCGACGAGGCGGTGGTGATCGGCCGCCTGCTCGCCGCCGTGATGCCGCAACTCACCGCGTCGGACCGGTTGGTGGTGGTCGACGACCACTCCACCGACGGCACTGCCGAGATCGCTCGCTCGCACGGTGCCACGGTGATCGCAGCACCCGACCTGCCATCCGGCTGGGCTGGCAAGCCACACGCCTGCAGCGTGGGTGCCGATGGCTCGGCCGCTGGCGGCGCCGCGGTGCTGGTGTTCCTCGACGCCGATGTGGTGCCGGGGCCGCATCTGCTCGATGCGCTGACCACCACGGTGGCGGCCCATCCCGACACGCTGGTCACCGTGCAGCCGTGGCACCGCACCGAACGGCCGCGCGAGCAGTGGAGCCTGCTGTTCAACCTGGCCGCACTGATGGGCAGCGGTGCGTTCTCGCCGCTCGGCCATCGGCGGGCGGGGCGGGTGGCGTTCGGGCCGGTGCTCGCCTGCAGCCGCGCCCGCTACGACGAACTCGGCGGGCACGCTCATCCCGAGGTGCGCGCCGCCGTGCTGGAAGACATCGCCCTCGCTCGCCGGTTCGGCCGGGTCGACATCTCTGTCGGAGCGCGCGGCGACACCGAGTTCCGCATGTATCCGGCCGGCCTGCGTTCGCTGGTGCAGGGCTGGACGAAGGGCATGGGCATCGGTCTCGACGCAACGCCGTGGTGGGCCGTACTCGGCGTGGCCGGGTGGATGTGGTCGCTCGCGGGCGGCTGGTTGGCGTCGCCGTGGTTCTGGGCGGCCAGCGCGGTGCAACTGTGGGTGCTGGGCCGCCTGGCCGGGCGCTGGTCGCCGCTGGCCGTCGTGCTGCACCCGCTGCTCACCGCCGGGTTCGTGCTCATCGTGCTGCGCAGCGTGGTGCTGCGCCGACTGGGGCGCACGGTGGCCTGGAAGGGCCGGCGGGTACGACCCGATCAGGCGACGGGCTGAGCGCCGTCGGCGGCCACCTCGGCGGGCGCAGCCACGGCCTCAGCGGGTGCAGCCACGGGGAGGAACAGCCGCTCGCGATAGAAGCGCAACTCGGCGATGCTCTCGCGGATGTCGTCGAGTGCGCGATGGGTGCCCACCTTGAACGGGCGGCTGTTCAGCGCTGCCGGGTACCAGCGCTTGCCCAACTCCTTGATGGTGCTCACGTCGACACTGCGGTAGTGCAGCCAGTGCTCGATCTCGGGCAGGTACCGGTCGAGGAAGCGGCGGTCCATCCCGATCGAGTTGCCACACAGCGGCACGGTGCGCGCCTCGGGCACGTGCTGCTTGATGAAGGCCAGCGTGGCGGCGCCTGCTTCTTCGAGGGTGATGGTGGAGGCACGGATGGCGTCGGTGAGTCCGCTCTTGGCGTGCATGTCGACCACCACCTGGTCCATCAGGGCCAGCGCCTCGTCGGACTGGTGGACGACGAGGTCGGGTCCCTCGGCGACGATGTTCAATTCGTCGTCGGTGATGATGGTGGCGATCTCGACGATCACGTTCACCGCCGGATCGAGGCCGGTCATCTCCAGGTCCATCCACACGAGCACGATCGGCAACACTAGCCACGATGAGCGACCAGCGATCCTTCGACCCGACAACCGTCCCCGTGAAGCCCGCGGCGACGGTGATGCTCATCCGCGACACCGCTGGCGAGGGCGTCGAAGTGTTCATGCTGCGCCGCACCCTGGCCGCCGTGTTCGGCAGCGGGATGTACGTGTTCCCCGGCGGCAAGGTGGAGGGCGCCGACGGCGACGACGTCGACCGGGCGCACCGACTGGCCGCCATCCGCGAATGCTTCGAGGAGGCAGGTGTGCTGCTGGCCACGGCGTCGGCCACGGGCGAGCACATCGCCGACGGCCACCCCGCGCTCGCCCACCGCGACGCCATCCACGACGGCACCGCCGAGCTGCTGGCGCTGTGCGCCGAGCACGACCTGGTGCCCACCATCGAAGAGCTCGCCTGGGTCAGTCACTGGATCACCCCGGTGGGCGAGCCGCGCCGGTTCGACACCCGCTTCTACCTGGCGCCCGCACCTCCCGAACAGACATCGGTGCACGACGACAACGAGACGATCGCCAGCTTCTGGACGCGGCCGGCCGAGGCGCTCGAGCGCCAGGCCGCCGGCGAGCTGACGATGATGCCCCCCACCATCAAGAACCTGCAGTTCCTGGCGGCGTTCGCCTCGGTGGCCGAGGCCATGGCCC
>JBIKLX010000297.1:0-2791 GCA_044359565.1 Ilumatobacteraceae bacterium | reverse complement strand
GCCTGGTCGTCGAACATCGACGTCATGTTCACGCTGAACGCGTTCTGCGAGATACCGATCGAGAACAGGTTCGGGAACCCGCGGGTGGCGAAGCCGTGCAGGGTCTTCAACCCGCGGCTGCGGTGCTCGTCGTAGTGCACCCCGTTGCGGCCGATCAGGCCGACGCCTGTGCGGCGACGCAGATCGGGCGACGACTCGAACCCCGACGCGTACACGATGAGGTCGACCTCGTACTCGAGACCGTTCGCCACCACGCCGCGCTCGGTGATGCGCTCGACGCCCTTGCTCTCGCTCACATCGACCAACGTGACGTTGGGGCGGTTGAAGCACTCGAGGTACTCGTCGTTGAACGTGGGCCGCTTGCACATCACCCGGTAGTAGGGCTTCAGCAACTCGGCAGTCGTCTCGTCGGCGACGGTGGCATCGACACGCCGCCGGATCTCTTCCATCTTCTGGAAGTCGGTCAGCTCGACGATCCGGTCGCGGTCTTCGCGGGTGCGCGGCCGGTTCTCGCCCTTCGGCGACGAAATCGCCCGGAAGATGTCGGTCCAGCCGTCGTCGACCAGGTCGACCTCCACCGCCCGACCCATCGAGATGGCGTTGAAGTTCTCGCGCCGTGCCCGCTGCCAGCCGGGTTCGAGCGAGGCCCACCACTCCGGGTCGGTGGGCTTGTTGCGCCGCCAGTCGACCGACGACGGCGTGCGCTGGAACACGTAGACGTGCTCGGCATCGCGGGCCAGCCGAGGTACGCACTGGATGCCCGACGCACCCGTGCCCACCACTGCCACCTTCTTGTCGGCCAGGCCGGTCATGCCACCGGTGGTGTCGCCGCCCGTGTAGCCGTAGTCCCAGCGGGCCGTGTGGAACGAGTGGCCACCGAACGTCTCGAGTCCGGGGATGCCGGGCAGCTTCGGCCGCGACATCGGGCCCAGCGCCGACACGACGAACCGGGCCCGCACGTCGTCGCCACGATCGGTGCGCAGGTGCCAGCGAGCGATGGCGTCGTCCCACTCGATCGACGCCACCCGGGTGGAGAAGTGCGTGCGCTCGTACAGGCCGTAGTGCTGGCCGATCCGCTTCGAGTGCTCGAAGATCTCGTCGGCGTAGGCGTACTTCTCCTTCGGCATGTAGCCAAGCTCTTCGAGCAGCGGCAGGTAGCAGTAGGCGTCGGTGTCGCACTGCGCACCCGGGTAGCGGTTCCAGTACCAGGTGCCGCCGAAGTCGGCGCCCGCCTCGACGATGCGGAACGTGGTGACGCCCCGCTCCGACAGCCGGGCCGCGGCCAACAACCCGCTGAAGCCGCCACCGACGATGGCTACATCGACGTCTTCGTCGACGGGGGCGCGGTCGGCGCCGGCGGGCGCGAGCGGATCGACCTCCACGTAGCGGGCCAGGTCGTCGCGGGCCTCGCGGTACTGGTCGACGCCATCGGTCCGCAGTCGCTTGTCGCGCTCGCGCCGGTAGCGATCACGCAGCGCGTCGGGATCGAAGTCGAATCCGTCGCCTGAGCCGTGCTGCGCGTGGGTCATGCCTCGGAATCGTAC
Organism: Ilumatobacteraceae bacterium; assembly: GCA_044359565.1. GTDB lineage: Bacteria > Actinomycetota > Acidimicrobiia > Acidimicrobiales > Ilumatobacteraceae > VFMC01. Next base: position 1,247 of record JBIKLX010000297.1, on the reverse strand, counting down.
GAGCGACGACCCGGCAGGCGCCCATCGGCGGCAGCCGTCAGTTGCGCCATGTGCGAGGCGAGGTGCCGACCGAAATAGGCGGCCTGCGTGTGCACCGTGACCACACCCCACTCCGGGTGCGTGCCGGTGCGGTTCCATGCGTGATCGGGAAGTGCTCGCAGCTGGGCGACGCGTTCGACGCGCATCGCCGCCACCCGCGCCGCGAGCTCTGATGCGGGCAGGTCGGTGCTCGTGGATCCCTCGTCGGACGCGGGCGTCTCCGCCCACACGGCGCGCGAAGCGAGGTTCGGTTCGTCCTCGTCGAGCAGTCGACCGATCCGCTCGGCGAACAGGCCTTCGGCGAACGACAGGTGCTCGAGCACCTGTCGGGCCGACCACTCGCCGGGGGAGGGCGACGCCGCCAGCGCCTCGTCGCTCCGGCCGGCCACCGCGGCGAGCACCTGCAGACCGCCGGCCTCCAGACCTGCCAGCAGTTCGTCACGCGACACCGGCTCGAGATACCAGATCGGGTACATCTCGCGGTACGTCAAAGGCGGCGCAGCACACACCGGGCAGGCCGTCGTCGGTTCTTCGCCCAGGAAGACCTGCCCGCACGCCCGGCACACCCGGGTACGCGGCGCGTCGGTGAGCGGGATGGTGCGGCCCGATCGCACGTGGTCGGCGATGCCGGGAAGCAGCGCTGCCAGGTCGGCCGGCAGGTCGTCGCCCAACTCGACGAGCAGATCGTCGAGCGCCCCCGCCACAGCGGCACCTCCCGATGGGGCGTGTTCGGAAGCGTGGCGCACCAACTCGCTCTCCATCACCGCACGCAGCAGCTTGGCGCCGTTGTAGGCACCCTCGCGCTCGAGGCCCTGCGCCACCACGGCCAGTCGGCCGATGCGCTCCAGACGATCACCCACCGTTGTGCTCCTGCTCGATCTTCTGGCGGAGGCGTTCCATCGTCATATCCTCCACCGGTTCGACTTCGTAGTCGTCGGCCGAGGTGGCTGTGTCGGGCAGGGGCAGGTAGTACGAGTTGCCCTTCGACACCCAGTCGCCCACCATCTGGAAGAAGGCCGGCCCGGCCGGGTCGATGCCGCGGATGGGCATCGACCCGCGGCGGATGGTGAAGTCGTGCGGGGCCAGTTCACCCGCCTGCGTGAACCAGCGCTCGGCCGCCTCGGTGCGACCCTGCTGACTGAGCCACCAGGCCACGGCGAAGGCGGCCCGGGCCTGCTGATGCGTGTCGTCGGCCACCTTCGTGTCGG
>JBIKLX010000296.1:0-2793 GCA_044359565.1 Ilumatobacteraceae bacterium | reverse complement strand
GCTCGGCACCGCTGCCGGCTTCCCGCTCGCCGGCTACGGCGACGACGAGGTCGACGCCCTGGTCGGTTCGGTCGCCACGGCTGCCACGGTCGATACCCTGCGCCAGCCGCTGCAGGACCTGCTCACCCGGGCAACCGCCGACCTGCCGTACCTGCCGCTGTTCGACGAGCAGGTGGCCACGGCCATCTCGAACACGTTCGTCTGGGAGGGTGGCTACTCGTACTACGCGCTGTCGCAGGCGTGGCCGCTCCAACTCGGCGGAGCCGGGTGACGCTCGTCGCGTATGCCTTGCGCCGCATCGCGGCGATCATCGTCATCCTCGCAATCTTGTCGCTCCTGGTCTTCGGCCTGCTCGCGCTCATGCCCGGCGACCCTGCGCTCACCCTGCTCGGGCCCAAGGCGGCAACGCCCGAAGCCCTGGCAGCGGTGCGCGCCCGGTACGGGCTCGACGATCCGTTCCTCGTGCAGTACTGGCACTGGATCAGCGGGGCCGTACGCGGCGACTTCGGTGTGTCGATCTATTCCGGTAGCCAGGTGACCACCCTCATCGGCGACCGTGTCGGCGTGACGGCCTGGCTGGCCGTGTACGCGCTGGTGCTCACCGTGCTGGCGGCCGTACCGCTGGGGTTGGCGGCGGGGATGCGCACCGGGCGGCGGGTCGACCGGGCCGCCACCGCGGTGAGCCTCGTGTCGCTGAGCGCGCCCACGTTCGCAGTCGGCTTCCTGCTCATCTACGTGTTCGCCGTGACGCTCGACTGGTTCCCGTCGTTCGGTTCCGGCGACGGATTCGCCGACACGCTCTGGCACATGACCCTGCCGGCCATCACACTGGCGGCGTCGCAGTTCGCCGTCCTGCAGCGCCAGACCCGTGCCGCCACGATGGACGTGGCCGAACGCGACTACGTCACGTTCGCCCGTGCCCGGGCCATCGGTCGGGGCCGCATCTGGAACCGCTACATCCTGCGCAACGCCGGGCTGCCGGTGCTCACCTCGGCGGGCCTGCTGCTGGCGTACGGGCTGACGGGCGCGGTGCTGGTGGAGAACGTGTTCGCGCTGCAGGGGCTGGGCGTGCTGCTGGTCACCTCGGTGGCCCAACTCGACCTGCCGGTGGTGCAGGGTCTGGCGATGTTCACGGCGCTGTTGGTGCTGGTGACCAACCTGGTGGTCGACCTGCTGTACTTCGCGCTCGACCCGCGGCTGCGCCGGGCGGCGGTGGCCGCATGACCGCCGCGGTGCACCCCGAGCCGGCCCCCACCGTGGTGGCCACCTCGTCGCGCGCCCGTTGGGGCGCGCTGTTCTGGGTGGCGGTCGCGTTCGTGGTGCTGGTGGTGCTGATGGCGATCGTGGCCACCTGGATCGCACCGTACGACGCGTCGGCACAGAATCTGGTCGACAGTGGGCAGGGTCCCAGCGGTAGTCACTGGCTGGGCACCGACCAGCTGGGCCGCGACATCTTCTCCCGCCTGCTCGTGGGTGCCCGCACCGGTGTGGTGGGGCCGTTGGTGGTGGCCATCGGAGCCGGGCTGATCGGCACCCTGCTCGGGCTGTGGACCGGCTATGCGGGCGGCAAGGTGGATGCGGTGGTGATGCGCACGATCGACCTGATGTACGCCGTGCCGCCGCTGCTGGTGGCCATCGTGGTGGTGGGCCTGTTCGGTGGTGGGTACTGGCTTGCGGTGGGGGTGCTGATCGTGTTGTCGGCGCCGGGTGATGTGCGCATCGTGCGCGCTGCGGTGATGGCCCAGCGCGAACTGCCCTATGTGGCGGCGGCGCGAACCGTGGGCGTGGCCCCCGTGCGCATCGCCGTGCGCCATGTGCTGCCCAACGTCACCCCCACCGTGGTGGCCAACGTGCTGCTGCAGTTCGTGGTGGGCCTGATCGCCCTGTCGGGCCTGGCGTTCCTCGGGTTGGGCGTGGCGGCCGGTTCGCCCGACTGGGGCCTGATGGTGGCCGAGAACCGTGGCATCCTCGACCTCAACCCGTGGGCGGTCATCGCGCCGGCGGTGGGCATCAGCCTGCTGGCCATCGCGGTCACGGTCATCGGCGACCGGGTGTTCGAGATGCTCTCGCAGCGGACGGCGGCACGATGAGCGAGCACATCCTCGACGTCGAGTCGCTCGACATCACCGTCGGGCACCGCGAGCTCGTGCACCGCGTGTCGTTGCACCTCGACCGTGGCGAATCGCTGGCGCTCGTGGGCGAGAGCGGATCGGGCAAGTCGCTCACCGCACGGGCCTTGGTGGCGCTGCTGCCCTCCGGCCTCGACGCCACCGGCACCCTGCAGGTCGACGGAGTGGCGGTGGATCCGGCCGGTCGATCGGGCGAGCACCGCGGGCGCGGCGTGGCGCTGCTGCTGCAAGACCCGTTCACCATGTTGAACCCGACGATGACGGCGGGCGAACACCTGGCCGAGACGCTGCTGGCAGCCGGTCGCCCGCGTGCCGAGGTGGAGGGCGAGGTCGTGCGGCGGCTCGCCGAGGTGGGCATCACCGATGCGGCCGTGGCGAAGCGGTATCCGTTCGAGCTGTCGGGTGGTATGTCGCAGCGAGTGGCACTCGCGGCCGCCCTTGCCAACGACCCGGGTGTGCTGGTGGCCGACGAGCCAACCACCGCGCTCGACGCCACCACCCAGCGCGAGGTGTTGGCGTTGCTGCGGCGCATCCAGACCGAGCGCGGCATGGGCCTGGTGCTGATCACCCACGACCTGCGCGTGGCGTTCTCGGTGTGCGACCGGGTGATGGTGATGTACGCCGGGTCGATCGTCGAACACACCACTGCGGCGGCGTTGCGCGA
>JBIKLX010000112.1:0-10456 GCA_044359565.1 Ilumatobacteraceae bacterium | reverse complement strand
GAGTTTGAAGTCGGCGAAGGCCGCAAGGGCGAAGAAGCCCGCAAGGTCAAGGCACTCTGAGTGCCGGGCGGGGGTCACCCCCGCCTCCACAATTCGAGTGGCGTCAGGTCGCGTGGTCCGGTGAACGGTAGTTCCGCCGGACCACCGCCGCGCCCGGCCGAGGTATAGGCCGCGCACACGACGTCCAGCACCAGGCGGCCGAAGGTCGCACTCATCACCGATTCATCGCCTGCCGCGAGGTCGGCTGCTAGCGCGCGTAACTGCGCCAGGTAGCCGAACTGTTCGAGCGGCGCGATCGATGCCGTCGTGGCGGGCAGCGGCACTCGTTCGCCATTGTGCTCGAGCGCCGGTTCCGGCATCACCTCGGCGCGCACCACATCTGCTGCGCCCGACACCTGCGCGTCCCAGATGGGGGCCGGGCCGGCCTGCCAACTCGCCTCCACGCGAGCCACCAGCCCGCTGGGGTAGTACAGGTGCACCTCGGCCCATTCGTCGCTGCCGTGGCCCGTCCCGCCGCGCAGGGTCGCCGACACGGAAGAGGGCATTGCCTCGCCGGCTGCATTGGCGCACAGCAGCGCCACCGCCAGCGGGTGGACGCCGAGGTCGAACAGTGCACCGCCACCCCAGTCGTCGGTGGTGAAGTCGCCCCAGGTGGGCAGGCCCTGGAGCGATCGGACCTCGATGGCCGTGAGCGGTCCGATTCGGGCGGAGCGGGTGACCAACTGCTGGATGACTGGCGCGTAGGCGAGGTTCTCGCCGTACTGCAGTCGGTTGCCGTTACGTGCTGCGGCGGCCACCAGTGCGTCGGCTTCGGCCAGCGTGCGGCACAACGGCTTCTCCAGCAGTACGGCGTAGCCGTGGTCGAGCAGGTCGATGGCGTCGGCGGCGTGGCACTGGGGAGGGGTGGCGACGACGACGATGTCGGCGGCCACCGAGCCGCTGCGCAGGTCGTCGTAGTGCACTGCCACCGCGTCGAACTCGCGGGCCCGTGTTTCGGCGCGCTCGGTTGATCGGGACGCGACCGCAACAACCGGCATCGACGCGAGACGCGCCGTGGCGCCGTGCGCCATGGCAATCATCCCGGCCCCGAACAGCGCGACTGTCGGTGCCGCCGCCGGCATCTCAGCGGCCGGCGAGCGCTGCCACGACCGGCGCAAACGCATCGACATCACCTTCGCCCACGATCACGTACGAGAACCCCCAGCGCTCGCGTCGCGCGAGCAGGTCGTCGATGAGCGCCTCGGGCGGCCCGATGAGTGCGAACGGTGTCTGTTCGATCATCTCGGCGCTCACGCCCATCGCCCCCGACATCATCGCCACTGCGCCTGCCCGGTCGGGGGTGATGCTGACGAGGAAGGCGCGGATGTTCATCTCGATCTCATCGAACCGGTCGCCCGCAGCCTCGCGCACGATGGCCACCTTGTCGTCGACCGCCTCGGCCGTCATGGTGGAGAAGGTGTCGAGCCCCACCACACCCGAGTGCATCGTGGCGTTGATGCCGACGATGTCGGCCTGACGGGCGGCGATGCCGAGCACGCGCTTACCGCCACCACCGATCAGGATGGGAGGGCAGGGCGCCTGCACCGGCTTGGGTGTGCCGTTGTAATCGGTGATCGAGTAGTGCCCGCCGGTGAACGAGAACGCATCGGTGCCCATGGCCTGCTTGATGATCTCGAGGCCTTCCTCGAACCGGTCGATGCGCACCCGGGCCGGGTCGTAGGGGATGCCCGACTGCTCGTAGTCGGTGATCATCCATCCGGCGCCGATGCCGATCTCGAGCCGACCCTCCGACAGCACGTCGAGCGTGGCCAGTTCCTTGGCCAGCACGACTGGATGCTTGTAGTCGTTGTCCCACACCAGCGCACCGATGCGCAGGGTGCTTGTGGCGTCGGCGGCGCACATCAGCGCGGGTACCGGAGCGAGTTGCTCGGTGAAGTGGTCGGGCATCGTCAGCACGTCGTAGCCCAGAGCCTCGCTGCGGCGGGCGAGGTCGACCCACTTGCTGCGGTCGGCGCTGCCACTTGCCTGGACGCCGAATCGGAAGGGTCGCGGAGATGACATGGACGAACCCTAGTCGTCGGATGCGTGCGGCCCCGGGTACGTCGGAGCCCCTCTCGGGGGTGACCCCTGGGCAGCAGCGAGCACCACTAGCGTGCGGTCGTCGTGCGGTCCGTTGCCTGGTTCCTCCGTCTCGCAGCCATCATCGGCGCGGGAGCGCTGCTCATCACCGCCGTGGTGGTCGGTGCCGCGCCGCGCCTGTGGCGGGTGGCCAATGCCCACGAGGAGCTGCCGGTCGAGCTGCCCGAGTTCGAGTCGCTGTCGCAGCGCAGCATCGCCTACGACGTCGCCGGCAACGTGATCGCCGTGTTCGAACGCGAGAACAGTCAGCCGATCGCGTTGTCGAGTGTGCCCACCGATGTGCTGGGCGCCATCTTGGCGGTGGAGGACAACGAGTTCTACGTGCACAAGGGCGTGAACGTGCGCAGCCTCATCCGTGCCACCTTGTCGAACTTCGCCAGCGACGCACCTCGTCAGGGTGCCAGCACCATCACCCAGCAGGTGGTGAAGAACGAGTTCCTTGCCGGTCTGCAGCGCGACGGTCGGTACAAGTTGTTGCAGGCGCACTACGCACTGATGCTCGACAAGAAGCTCACCAAGGGAATGATCCTCGAGCGGTACGTCAACACGATCTTCTTCGGCAACAACGCCTACGGGCTGCAGGCCGCATCGGAGGTGTACTTCGGCAAGCCGGTCGGCGAGCTCAGCATGATCGAAGGCGCGTTCTTGGCGGGTCTCATCCGCTCGCCGTCGGGGTACGACCCGATCCGCCGGCCCGAGCGGGCCCGCGCCCGGTTCATCCAGGTGGTCGAGCGACTCGTCGACGTGGGCATGGTGCCCGCCGAGGGCGCCGATGAACTGGCCGCTGCGTGGCCCATCCCCGAACGGTTGCAGGCATTGCCCACGCTGTCGACCAAGCCCACCTACTTCAGTGAAGCGCTGCGCGAGTATCTGCTCGAGCGCTCGAACATCCTCGGCGACACCGAGCAGGAGCGGGCGAACCTGCTGTACCGCGGTGGCATCGAGATCCACACCACCCTCGACCCGCGCCTGCAGGTGTTGGCCGAGCAGGCCCGCAACCAACTGCCCATCAACAAGGTGGGTATCGATGCCGCCATCGTGTCGCTCGATGCCCGCACCGGAGCCATCCGGGCGATGGTGGGTGGCCGTGGCTTCGTGCAGCGCACGAACGAGATCAACATGGCGCTCGTGCCCCGCCAGACCGGGTCGAGCATCAAGTTGTTCATCCTCGCAGCTGCCATCCAGGCAGGTGCCCAGCCCGACGACCAGATCGATGGCCGACGCGGGTGCGTGCTGCCGAACCCGGGGGATCCGAAGAATCCGTTCGTCATCGACAACGGTGCGTCGGGCAGTCTCGGTTCGCTGCAGCAGGCCACGTGGTCGTCGCTGAACTGCGCGTATGCACGTCTGTCGCAGATCGTCGGCCTGAACCGCACGGTCGACACGGTGTACCGGATGTCGCGGTCGTCGTACCTGTACCGCGGTCAGCCGAAAGCCGACCGCCGGCCCATCGAGCCGTACGCCAGCTTCGCCACCGGTGCCAACGAGATGAGCCCGCTCGACATGGCGTCGGGTGCCCAGACGCTGGCCAACAACGGCCTGCACCAAGCGCCGTACTACGTCGACTACGTGCTGAACCCCGACGGCACGCGGCTGTTCACGCACGAGAGCCTGGGCGAGCAGGTGCTCGACGTCGGCGCGGCGCTCACCACTACCTCGATCCTGAAAGGTGTGCTCACGCGGGGTACGGCGCGCCGGTCGCTGGCCGAGTTCCCGTTCCCGGCGGCGGGCAAGACCGGCACCCAGGTCGACAACACGAACTCGTGGTTCGTGGGCTACACGACGCAGTTGGCCACGGCCGTGTGGGTGGGCGACCCTGACGGGTACACACCGATGATTCGCGAGAACGTGCCCGAGTTCTACGACCTCGACGGCGTCGATGCCGTGCAGGGCGGCACGTATCCGGCGCGGATCTGGGGTGCGTACCAGGAACCCGCCATCGCGGGGCTGGCGGTGGAGGACTGGTACCCACCGCCGGCGTCGGTGCGCAAGGCGGCCCGCCTGTTCCTGCCGGGTGAGGAGTGCGTGTTCGAGATCGTGAGCGGCGAGTTCATCATTCCCGGTGCCTCGACGACGACGACCACCTCCACCATCGCCCCGCCACCGCCCACGCTCGACCCGAACGATCCGGACGCCACGCTTCCACCGGAGCCGGGTCCGACGACACCGACTACGGTGCAACCCGTGGTGCTCCAACTCCTGCCCGATGCGACGACCATCCCACCCGAGATCCTCGATCCGCGTGCGCCGCTGCCGTCGGTCGTGGTGAAACAACCGGTGGTGGCGTGCCGCGAGATCCCGCCCACCGTCACCCTGCTGCCTCCGAAGAAGCAGAAGTGAGCCTGCCCGGTCCGGCCCTGTTGGCGCTGCAGCGCATCGACAGCGAACTCGACCAGCTCGCGGCCCGGAAGGCCCGACTGCCCGAACGTGCGGCACTGGCCGCGGTCGAACAGCGCCTGGCCGCGCTGCGCGCCGAGCAGGCTCGCCAGCAGGCGGCCATCGACGCTGCCCAGACGGCCATCGAAGCGGGCGAGCACGAGGGTGCTCAGCTCGACAAGCAGCGTGCCCGCCTCGAGGCGCAGATGAAGACCATCATCGCTCCGCGCGAGGCCGAAGCGCTCACCCACGAGATCGACGGCCTGCGGGCGAAGCGGTCGCTCGTCGACGACGCGGAACTCGAGGCGATGGAACAGCAGGCCGATGCCGAGGCAGCGCTCGAACGCCTCGCGGTCGATGAGGCATCGCTCGACCAGGAGATCGCTGTTGCCCGCGCCGCGCTCGACGATGCACTGGCTGTGCTCACAGCCGTCGAGCAGGAGGTGGCGCAGCGCCGCATCGACGCCGCTGGTGCGCTCGATGCCGCGGCGCTCGACGTGTACGCCGCCACGCGCAAGCGGCACGGTGGCGTGGGTTTCGTCAGCATCGATGGCCGGTCGTGCAGCGGCTGCCATGTCGACATGTCGCAGGGCGAGTTCGAGCAGTTGCGGTCGGCGCCGGCGGGCGAGTTGCCCGAGTGCCCGAACTGCGGTCGCCTCGTCGTCGTCTGATCGGTCGCCGTGCTGCTCTGGTTCGTCGCCACCTCGGTGCTCACCGTGTACTTCGTGTTTCGCGACCCGCGGTTCGACTACCGGTTCCTGGTGGTTGGTGCCCTGCTGCCCGACATCGTCGATGCGTTCGCCGGTCGGATGTGGGTGCTGCACAGCCTCGGCGGCGCCGTCGGACTGCTGATCGTGGTGATGGCGGCCACGGTGGGCAATCGACCGTTGCGGAAGCGACTGCTCGGCCTGCCCATCGGTGTGTTGTTGCACATCGTGTTCGACGGCGCGTTCAGCACCACCGAGGTGTTCTGGTGGCCTGCCTCGGGTGGTTTCGGCGACCATCCGCTGCCGGTGGTGGCCCGTGGTTGGTGGAACCTCGCCCTCGAGGCAGCGGGCGCGGCGTTACTGGTGTGGGCCTGGCGGCTGTTCGGCCTGGCCGATCCGGCACGGCGCCGCCGGGCTGTTCGCACCGGTGAGTTGGTCGCCATCCGTTGACGGCACCCGAGTGTTGTTTGCCGCCCAGGTGTACGAACAACCCTCGGGCGGTCGCTGGCGACTCGGATGGTCGGCTGCGACTCGGGTGGGTGGCTGGGACTCGGGTGGGTGACGGTGAGTCGGTCTGTAAGCGGGATCCTGTGGGGCCGTTGCCGGCCCTGGTGACCATCCATCTCAGCGATCGACCCGGAGGTTGACCCGGTTGCCCGGGCCGGACGAGCAGCCCATGCCTCCTGCTTGATCTTGCTCCGGATGGGGTTGACCGAGCCGTGGGGATCGCTCCACACGCTGGTGCGCTCTTACCGCACCGTTTCACCCTTGCCTGTGACCGGCGAACCGGTCCATCGGCGGTCTGCTCTCTGTTGCACTGTCCGTCAGGTCGCCCCGACCTGGCTCTCGCCAGCATCCTGCTCTGTGGAGTCCCGACTTTCCTCGACACGATCACCGGCCGGAGCCGACGTCGTGCCGCGGTCACCCGACCGACTCACCGTCGGCGACGAGTGTAGGGGAGTGGGTGACGGTGCCGGTGCTCAGCAGTCGGGGGTCATGTACTCGTACACGAGCGAGTTGAGGCTCGGTGTCTCGAGGTTGATCGACACCCGGTTGCCGATGTCGTTCGGCGCACCGATGATGAGCGGCGTGGCGCCGAGATTGCCGAACTGCGTCGGGATGGCGTACGCGGTGGGGATGGCCATGATGGGCGTGCTGCCCTCGGCGGCCGGTGCCGTGGTCTCGGGCGCGGGCGGAACACCACCGGCAGCGGTGATGTCGTCGGGGTTCACGTAGCCGAGCGGGCGACCCGTGGCAGCGATGGCGAGGATGGCGGCGTGGCGCACTTCCTGAGACGCAATGGTGATGGCGTCCTTGCGCAGCGACGGCAACGACAGCGACGGCATGAGCGACTGGTAGGTGCTGCCCGCGAGCGACTCGAGCGCGTAGGCAACGTTCAGTACGTCGCGGCGCGGGTCGTCGCTGGGGGCCATCTCGGCCAGACCGTCCTCGGCGGGGCCGCCCTGGATGGCGCGCAGGATGGCCGGCACGAGCAGCGTGTCGATACGCGGGTTGCCGCAGGTCCACGGCTCGCCACCCTGGTCGGCGGTGAGCTGCTCGACGGTGGCGGCGTGCGCAGCGTGATCGTCGCGGAAGCGCTTCACGACATCGAGGTACGCCGGGTCGACGAGGTCGGCGTTGGCGATGACCACGTCGTACAGCGAGATGACCGAGTGCTCGAGCGACGAGGCGGTGCGGAGCAACACCACGTCGTTGACCTTGGCGTCGGGCAGCACGGTGGTGGTGGGGTATTCGCCGATCTTGGCGACGCCGGGCGAGGTGGTGCCACCGCCGCAAGCGGCGACGAGCGCGGCCGTAGCGACGCTGAAGCCACCGATCTGGAACAGGCGGCGCCGGCCGAGCAGCGCATCGACGCGCTGTTGGGCGGTGGTGTCGGACGTGAGGAGCGCCTCGAACGTGTTGGCGAGGGCGCGCTGGTCGCGGGCAGTGGGGGCGCCGAGCGCGCGTGCCTGGCGGGCGACTTCGTCGCGGCTGATGTCGTGGCGGGTCATCGTGGTCACCCCTCTGCCGACAGTGCGGCAGCGTCGTTGACGAGCAGTGCGTCGAGATCGGTCTGTTCGGCCATGTCGAGCAGCACCACCACGTGGCGGGCCTCGACCACGAGGATCGACGCGATGAGCGCCGCACCGTCGGTGCCCTGCAGGGCGCCCACCACCTCGGTGTGGGTGGCGACGGCGATGTTCTCGAGTTCGGCGGCGGCGGTGAGCATCTCGCCAGGCAGGCCGGAGAACTTCGCGCCGTACTGCTCGACGATCTCGGCGGCCGGAATGTCGGGGGCTCCCTTGCCGAGGATTGCCGACAGCGCCTGGGCGTAGGCCTGGTGCGATTCGCGGATGGCGAGCAGCGTGGAGCGGTTGGCGCCGTCGGACTGGCGGCCGGCGAGCGCCTGGTCGTACAGCACCACGGCGGCGAGTTCGACCTGCTGGGCGAAGCCGAGCAGTGCTTCGTCGTCGCTGGTGGGCTGACGCGGCGGGGCTGTGGTGGTGGTTGCGGCCGTTGTGGTCTCGGGCGGAACCGAGGTGGCGCCGGCCCGCGAGGCGAGGCTGGGCAGCAGCGAACCGGCGAGACCGACCAAGCCGGCGCCGAGCAGACGGCGCCGCAGTGACGAACCGTCGGGCGCGTCGGCCGTCGGTGTTGCGGGCGAATCGATGTCCACGAGGGAGGGTGTCCTTTCCAGTCGCTGCCCACAGCCTTGTAGGCCGAGGGGGAGCGGAGCAATTCCAGGTGACAAGACTAGAAGTCCAGAGCCGACAGGTCGGGTATCCAACCACGGGTTCGTCGAACGGCCTCGTGGAACTGGGCCCGGTCGAGCACTCCGGCAGGCTCGACGCGGGCAGCCGGGCGCCAGATGGCGGCGATGTCGTCGAACGACCCCCACACCCCGGCGGCCAGCCCCGCGAGGTACCCGGCGCCGAGCGTCGTGGCGTCGGCGACCGGGGCGGTCTCGACCGGTCGCTGGGCAGCATCGGCCAGTGCCTGCACGAAGGTGGGGTTGCGGCTCATCCCGCCGTCGATGCGCAGCACGTCGATCCGCCGGCCCGTGCCACCGGAACCCAGAGCAACCTCCGCTGCATCGACCAGATCGGCACCTCGGTGGGCGATGCCCTCGAGCACGGAGCGCACCACATGGGCACGATCGCTGCCACGGCTGAGCCCGAACAGGGCACCGCGTGCGCCGTAGTCCCAATGTGGTGTGCCCAGGCCCAGCAGCGCCGGCACGAACACCACGCCGTCGGTGGAGGCGCAGCGCTGGGCCACCTCGTGGCTCTCGGCGGCTGTGGTGATGAGGCCGAGGTCGTCGCGCAACCACTCGACGTTGGTGCCCGCCGACAGCATGATGGCCTCGACGCCCCAGGTGGTGACGCCACCGATGGACCAGCCGACGATGGGGAAGGTGCCGTCGCTGCTGCGGTTGGCCGAGGCCGGCGCGGTGGGCCCGACGCACACATCGAGCATGCCGCCGGTGCCGAAGGTGATCTTCGTGTCGCCGGGACGCACACAGCTCTGGCCCACCAGGCTGGCCTGCTGGTCGCCCACGAGCGCGCTGAGCATCGGCGCACTGGGCAGCGCGGTGGCCGGGGCGATGGGGCCCGAGGTGTCGACGAGCCGCGGCATCATCGACCGGGGGATGCGGAACACGCCGAGCACGGTGTCGTTCCAGTCGCTCGCGTCGCCGAGCGTGAGGCCGGTGACCGCCGCGTTCGACCGGTCGGTGACGTGGGCGGTGCCCTCGGTGAGCACCCAGGCGATCCAGCTGTCGACCGTGCCGAAGCACAGGTCGCGGCTGCGGTCGGGGTCGAGGTTGTCGAGCAGCCAGGCGAGCTTGGTGGCCGACTGGTTGGGGGCCAGCGCCAGACCATGGTTCGCCTTGGCCATGATGCAGTCGAACACCGTGCGCAGGTCTTGCCAGCCGAGGCCCGGGCCGATCGGCTGGCCGGTGGCGCGGTCCCACACCACGGTGGAGGCTCGCTGCGTGCTGACGCCCACTGCCTGCACCGGGCTGCCGTGGCGGGCGAGCGCCTCGCGGGCCACCTCCAGCGTGACGGCCGCCATCTCCGCGGCATCGAACTCGACCAGACCCGGCGCTGGGCTGGCGGGTGGAAGGCGGCGATAGACGAGATCGCCGAGCGAGCCGTCGGGGGCCTGCACCGCGGCCCGCAGGCCGGTGGTGCCGATGTCGATGACGAGCACGCTCACGGCGCAGTGGTCCCTTCGTCGCTGTCGAGGTGGTGGCCGCCGTCGGACGACGAGGCGGAGGGGCGGCGGGTGCTGGGCACCATGCCGCGCGACTGCAGCCACTGGCCGAGGAAGCCGCCGAACAAGCCGGCGCCGGCGACGAGGGGCAGGTTGGCGATGAACGCCGACAGGCGCAGGTCGTTGCCCACGACGGCGCGGCCGATCACGAACGCAGTCTGCACGACGACGAAGGCGCCGAGCGCGGTGACCAGACCGTGCGCCAATGGCAGGCCGCGCTGCTGCACCCAGGCGGCGATGCCGGCGCCCAGCAGGAAGCCGAGCAGCGCGCCGAGCCGCAGCAGGGTGGCGACACCGGAGTCGTCGAACAGCAGGGCGAGCACCTGCAGCGGTACCGCGAACACGGCACACACTCCGGCGCCTGCCTTGATGGCGTCGATGTCCCAGCGTCCCTCGCGCGACCGATCGGCGTTCACGGCCAGTGCACCTCGCCGAACGGGGAGGGCAGGCCGAGCTTGCCCGGGTTGAGGATGCCGTTCGGGTCGAGCGCGTGCTTCAGTGCGGTGAGCACACCGAACCCCGAGCCCAGGGCCTCGGCCATGAACCGGCTGCGGTTCAGGCCCACGCCGTGGTGGTGCGACAGGTTGCCGCCGTGGGCCAGCACGGCGCGCTGGCCGGCGTCCCACATGGCCACATAGGTGGACTCGACCTCGTCGGCCGGGGGAGTGGCCGCGAACGTGAAGTAGAGGCAGGCGCCGTCGCTGTAACTGTGCGATAGGTGACAGGTGGCGGCGCGAGCGTGAGGCACGGCCAGCATCGCCGCACGCACCCCGTCGAAGATGCCGTCGAGGGCGCTCCATGGCGCCGCGATCTCGAGGGTGTCGACCACGAACCCCTTGCGGGTGAGGGCCTGCAGCGCGCTGGTGTCGTTGCGGTGGTGCATCCAGCGCTCGACCCGGTCGGGACCCAGTTCGGTGGCGGCCGCGCATGCCTCGGCGATCACCTGCATCGTGGCATCG
>JBIKLX010000111.1:0-10472 GCA_044359565.1 Ilumatobacteraceae bacterium | reverse complement strand
GCGACATTACTCCCCGCCCATCTTCCAGCCCCACGCCAGCCTGCCCCCATCGCCCCGCCTGCCTCGACCCGGACCCCAGCCCGCCTCCGTATCGCCGGCCCCACCCCACACCAACCCAACTCCACCCGGACCCCAGCCCGCCTTCCGCCGCCGTGCCCCGCTGGGCGACACGGGGCGGTACAGCGTGGCGACGTCGGGACGTGAGGCGGCACGGTGTGGGCGGGAAGGCGACGACGGCCCGGAAACCTCCACGTCAGATGGTGCAAACCCTCCGCTGGCCGGGTTCACTGCGCTGCCATGCCCGGAGAGACAACCGGTCAGCGTCGGCAGTCCGCCTCGGAACCGACGTTCAGCAGCCGAGTCACGAGCGGTCTGCGAATCGGCGGCCTCAAGCCGTCCGTCTGGGTCGAGCGCCTCACCACGCTCACCTCTCTCGTCGCCGGTATCGGCCAGTGTTGGATCTGCGGCCCCACCGCCGCAGCCCTCTACGAGTGGGAGGGGTTCCGGTTCGAGCCCCCCTTCCACGTCCTCGTGCACCGCGGCCGCAAGATCCACCGCATGCACCACTACATCCACACCGCATCGTGGATCCCCGTGCTCCACCAGGAATCCGTCCACGGTCTGCCCATCACCTCGCCCACCCGCACGCTGATGGACATCGCCGCCGTCGTCGACCACGAACGCCTGGTGAGAGCCGTCGACTCCGCCTACGCCACAGGAGGTACCCACCCCGACCTGCTGCACCGCCAACTCGCCATCCGCCGCAGCCGCGGCCAGAAGGGCTCCGAACGGCTACTGGCCGCAATGGAGCTCGTGGAGCTGACCCGAGGGTGCGAATCGTGGCTCGAGAGCACGTTCCTGACACTCCTCCTCGCCGCCGGCCTGCCCCGCCCCGACATGCAGGTAGTGGTGGGCAAGCGGGGCACGAAGCTCATCCGTGTCGACTGCCGCTTCCCCGGCACGCCCGTGGTGGTCGAGCTGCTCGGCTACCGGTGGCACCGCACCGAGCTGCAGATGCGCACCGACGCCGAACGGATGAACGCCATGATCGCCAAAGGCCTCGCCCCCACGCAGTTCACCTACGTCCACGTGCGCGAGCACCCCGACTACGTGCTCGCCACCGTGCAAGCAGCCCTCGCCCCCTACCTCCCCTGACGAGATCCCCCTCCCCCCGGCTCGTCCTCCCCGGCTCGTCTCGCACGGCGTCTCGACGGCCCCGAATCTGCCGGTCCTCCCCACACGGAGCGGAACAGCGTGGCGACGTCGGCACTCGGTGCCACACCGTGTCGTCGGGAGATGCCGGGCCGGGCCGGGCGGGGCGGGCCGGGCCGGGCCTGGCCGGGCGGGGCCGGGGCTGCTCACGGGGCGAGGGCGAGGCGGGCGAGGCGGCGGGCATCTGCCCAGCGGCGGGCCCGCAGCAGGGCGGGCAGGCGCACCAGGGCCTGGGCCCGCACGGTGATGCGGCGGCGGCCGGCCCGGGCCGCGCGATACCAACCCTTGCGGGTGGCCTCGGCCGCCAACGCCTTGCACAGCGCCGTCTCCTCCTCGGTGCGCACCAACCCGGCCGAATTGCGCTCGGTGGCGGTGCCCGCATGCCGCCGATACCGATACACCGGCCGGCGCTCGAGCGCGATCGACCCGCCCGCCAACACCGTGCGGGCATACAACTCGAGGTCCATCACCTGCCCCCACCGCTCGTTCCACCTCGGCACCACCTGCGCCCGCACCGCCGTCATGCGGTACGACACGGCCGGGCAGTACAGGAACTGGCCCCGCAACAACAGCGCCAACCCCCGCTCGCCCGTCAACTCGGTGCGCCGCCGCGGCCACAGCCACTGCTTCACCCGGTCGGGCAGCGGCCGCACGGGCCTGCCCGCCGCGTCGATCACCGTTGCATTCGGCGCCACGCAGGCTGCATCGGGAAACTGCGCATGCGTGGCCCGCACCGTCGCCACGTAGTCGGGCTCGAGCACATCGTCGGCATGGAAGATCGTCACGATGTCGACCGCTCGTTCAGCCGCCACGTCGAACGCCCGGTTGAACGTCGGCGCCACCCCGAGGTTGCGTTCGTTGCGCAACCTGGTGAGACGCACATCAGCCACCCCGTCGACCAACTGCGCCACCTCGATCGCCAGGCCCGCATCGAGCGGCGAATCGTCGATCACCACACCCACCCAGTCGGCGTCGGTCTGCGCCAACAGACTGTCGAGCGCCGTCCGCAGCAGCGGCACATCGGCGTAGAACGGCACGACCACCATGCACCGCAATGAGGCTTGGCTCGGCCGACCCATGACGCCGCGACGTTACCCCGCGCACCGTCTTCACCACCGGCGAGCCGGAGAAGGCAGCCGCCACGCTCGGGGTGGAGCGGTGCCCTACGCTCGCTCACCATGTCGACCACCGCCAAGCAGGCCCTCGTCCTGGCCATCGGGGGCCTGGTGATCCTCCTGTTCATCCTGCGCCTCGCCCGGCGCCGACTGCTCACCACCCGCTACGCACTCGGCTGGCTGGGCGTGGGCCTGCTGATCGCTGCGGCCGCAGTACTGATGCCGTTCGTCGGCCGGCTCGGCCGCCTCGCCAACATGACACCCACCGCCGTGCTGCTCACCATCTCGTCGGTGCTGCTGCTCGCCATCACCGTGCAACTGTCGATCAGCGTGTCGCAACTGCAAGAACGCCTCCGCACCACCGCCGAGGCACACGCGCTGCTGGCCCGCCGCCTCGAAGAACTCGAACAGCGTGACCACTGAACCCGCCGGCACCCCCGGCCTCGACACCGGCGAGGTGCTCGTCGTCGTGCCCGCCTACAACGAGCGCGCGTGCATCGCCGCCGTGGTGGCCGACGTGCTCGCGGCCGGCCACGCCTGTCTGGTGGTCGATGACGGCAGCACCGACGACACCGCCGCCCTCGCCCGTGCCGCCGGCGCCCGCGTGGTGTGCCTGCCCATCAACCTGGGCGTGGGCGGCGCGCTACGCACCGGGTTCCGTTACGCCTGCGACCACGGCTACCGCACGGTCGTCCAGGTCGATGCCGACGGCCAACACCCCACTGCAACCATCGACGCCCTGGTGCAGGCACTGGACGAACGCGACCTCGACATGGTGGTGGGCAGTCGCTTCCTGCAACCGAGTGGCTATCAATTGTCTCGATCGCGCCGCGCTGCAATCGCCCTGCTGGCCCGGGTGATCGCCACCGCCGGCGACACCCGCACGACCGACCCCACCTCGGGCCTGCGAGCCATCCGCACCCCACTGCTCGACGCCCTCGCCCACAACTTCCCGCACCACTATCTCGGCGACACGTTCGAAGCGTTGCTGGTCGCCACCCGACGCGGATATCGCATCGGCGAAGTACCCGTAGCGATGCGGCCCCGCCAAGGTGGTCAACCGTCGGCCGGGCACTACGCGTCGTTCCGGGCGATGGTCCGTGCCTGCACGGTGCTGCTCACCGGCACCTCATTCGACCTGCCACCGCGGCCCTCCGCTGCCGGAACCGGAGCGAACCGATGAACGACACAGCGTCGCCGGCCGTGCCAGCAGAGTCGCCCTCCGTCCCGGACACCGGCGGTCGCCGCCACAGCCTGGCGTGGCCGCTGGCGATGTTTGCCGTCGTACTCAGCCTGTTCGGCACGTGGGCCGTGGCCATGCCGTTGTTCACCTCACCCGACGAGGGCGCCCATCTGTTCAAGGCCTACGCCAGCGCCCACGGTGAACTCGTCGGCGAAGCGGTCGACGGCTTCTCCACCAACGAGCGCCTCTTCGACCTGCCACCCGATCTGTTCGTCCCCAACGTCAACTGCTACTTCGGCAAACCCGACGTCCCTGCTGCCTGCGCCACCGACCGCGACGGTCTGCCGATGTCGTCGGCCGCCGTGTATCCGCCGTTCTGGTACGCCGTGGTCGGAGTTCCGCCGCGCATCGTCGAGCACGACACGAGCCAACGCACCTACCGCATGGTCGCCGCCGCGCTCTGCGCTGCTGTCATCACGGCTGCGTTCGTGGTCGCCCGGCGCAGTCGCACCGCCTCGCTCACCCCGTTGCTGCTGATCGGGTTCACCCCGATGACCATGTTCCTCGCCGGAACGGTCAACCCGAATGCCTTCGAGATCGCCCTCTTCGTGTTCCTGTGGACCCTGTGCCTGCACCTCGACCATCCCCGCGCGCACACAGCGCTCGGTGGCGCACTGGTGGGCGGGACCTTGGCCATCGTGCTGCTGTCGCGCTTCGCGGCGGTCATCTGGGCGGTCATCGGCCTGTTCGTGGTGATCGCGCTCCTCGGCACCCGAGGAGTCCGCCGCTTCGTCAACCGGCGTTTCCTTGGTGCGGCCGCAGCCTGTGTCGCCCCCGCCATCGCGCTGCTGACGTGGTGGACGTTCTACGCCCGGGTGAAGGTCGACAACGAGGTTGCTGCCACCTCGATGGGCGTGATCGGGATCCTGAAGACCACGACACGGCGCCTCCCCGAACTGGCCCAGCAGATGATCGGCGTGCTCGGCTGGCTCGACACCGACCTGCCCTGGATCGCCTACGCCCTGTTCGCCGCACTCACCCTGGTCATCGTCGTAGGTGTGGTTCGCTCGGGCGACCGCCGGCTCCAACTGGCAACTGCCCTTATCGGCATCGCCCTGCTGGCCACGCCGCTCGCCATCAACGCCTTCGCCGGCTCGCGCGCCGGGCTGATCTGGCAGGGGCGTTACTCGCTCCCGCTGTTCGCCGCGCTCGGCCCGATCGGCATGCTCGCCTGGCACCGCGTGATCAGTGATTCTCCCGACCCGCACCGCACCGCCCGCACCGCCACCTTGCTGCGCTGGGGATCGTGCACCGTGTTCGCCGTGGCCGAGGTGGCCGGCTTCTGGCAAGCCCTGCGGCGCTTCACCGTCGGCGCCCACGGCACCTGGTGGCTCGCCGGCGAACTGCCCTGGCGCCCTGCGGTGGCACCGCTGCTCCTGATCGCCCTCAACATCGTGTTGGTCGCAGCGATGTGCGCCCTGATCCTCGGTCGCGGACGGCACGCGCCGGCGACGGCGCCATCGCTCGACTGAGCGGCACGCTTCTTGCCGTTCGTGCCCCGCCGGCAACCTTCTTCGTCGTCACGCGTATCGCAATCATCGGCACCGGCTCTGTCGGACTGACCACCGGAGCCCGTTCCGCCCGCCTCGGTCACGAGGTCGTATGCGCCGACATCGACCCCGTCCCGGGCTGGGGCGGCTCGTGCTCGACAAGGGCGCACCCGAACGCATCCTCGATGTCGCCAAGCGGATGATCGCCCAGGCTGAACCCGACCTGCTCGGGCTACACCCGCGCGAGCGCCTGGCGACCGACGATCTGCTCCACCACCTGGTGCGCCGGCAACAATGTGGCGAGTTCGGCCCCCGCATCGGCCCGGCCGGCGACGAGGTCGATGAAGTGCTGCAACTGCAAGGCCAAGGGTTCGCCCTGGTGCTGCACCACGGGGATCTCGATGATCGCCTGCTGCACATAGCCCGCGTCGTCGTCGGACAGATTGTGGTCGACGTGGCGGTAGATCGTGATCGACTGACGCAGCAGGTCGACATCGATCGACCGACCCAACTCGAGCACCCGCAGGATGCGGATCTTGCGCTGGGCGAGACGCGACACCGACGCCGTCGCCAACTGGCCGCCACCGAAGCGCAGCGTTGCCTCCACCATGTCTTCGGCCCCGATGATGCTGCGCGGATCGAACGCAGTCGTGAAGCCGTGCACCTCGGCGGGCTGATCGCGGAACAGGCGCATCAACATGTCGACGTCGTGGATGAGCAGGTCGAGCGCCACACCCGTCAGGATTCGCTCCTGGTACGGCGAATGGCGCACCGTGCTGGCGTGGATGGGCGAGCGCACGATGTCGTTCACCGTGCGCACCGCCGGGTTGAACCGCTCGACGAAACCGCACATCAGCACCGTGCCTGCGGCCGTGGCCGCATCGACGATGGCGCGCGAGGTCTCGTACGAGTCGGCGAGCGGCTTCTCGAGCAACATCGGCAGACCTGCGGCGACCACCTCGAGCGCCATCCGGTGGTGCAGGTGCGTGGGTGTCGCCACGATGACCGCATCGACCGAACCGAAATCGGGCTCGGGGATCCACACCGAACCGAACCGGTCGGCAATCCGTCGACCCACGTCGTTCGGGTCGGCCACCCACGCCAGCTCGGCGTTCTCGGAGCCGGCCACCACGCGGGCGTGCAGAGCCCCCATCGAACCCGCGCCGACGAGGCCGATACGGAGCTGGCTCATCGCCCACTCACGATCTCGGTGACCGCATCGACGACGCGATGCAGATCGCTCATGGTCAGGTACTGGTGCACCGGCAGCGACAGGCATCGATCGGCCACCGAGAACGCCATCGGCACATCGTCAACGACCACCCGCGGGTCGCCCCGATAGCAGTCGTAGTCGAACGCCGGACGGGGGTAGTACACACCACAGCCGATACCACGGGCCTCGAGGCCGGCCACCAGTGCCGCCCGGTCGATGGGCGCATCGTCGGCCAACCGGATCGTGTACTGATGCCACACGTGGCGCCAACCAGCCCGCGCCGCCGGTGTGATCACCCCGGGCACGTCGTGCAGGCCGGCGGACAGCACTGCAGCATTGCGCTGCCGAGCCGCCACCACATCGTCGTAGCCCGCCAATTGCGGCACGCACACGGCTGCCTGCAGATCGGTCATCCGGTAGTTGTTCCCCACCATCTCGTACTCGTAGCGGCGGCGCATCCCTTGATTGCGCAGCAGGCGAAGGCGATCGGCCAGCACCGCATCGTTCGTCGAGATCAACCCGCCCTCACCCGAGGTGAGGTTCTTCGTGGCGTACAGCGAGAAACAGCCCAACCCCCAGCTGCCCGCGCTGCGATCGCCCAAGCGAGCGCCGTGCGCCTGCGCGGCATCCTCCACCAGCGCCAGGTCGAGGCGCGCCGCCAAGTCGCTCAGCGACTCCATCTCGGCACACTGGCCGTACAGGTGCACCGGCAACAACACTCGGGTGCGGTCGTTGATGAGGGCTGCCACCGACGCCGGATCGACGTTGAACGTCGTCGGGTCGATGTCGGCGAAGCGCACCGTCGCCCCGGCCTGCAGCACTGCGTTCAGCGTGGCCACAAATGTGAACGGACTGGTGATCACCTCGTCGCCCGGCTGCAGATCGAGCACCTGCAACGCGGCGATCAGCGCTGTCGTGCCGTTGTTCACCGCCACCACATGATCGACGCCGATCATCGCCGCGAACTCGTCCTCGAGTCGCTTCACCACCGGACCCTGGGCGATCGACCCCGAACGGATCACGTCCAGCACCGCCTGCTCCACCTCGGGCCCGAGCCGAACCGTCGTGATCGGAATCGGAGTTTCGACGGCGTGAACGGAGGCCACCGGAGCGGCCGCAGCCGGAGCAGCCAGCGTGGGGGTGGTCATACTCTGCCTTTCGACGGATCACAGGTACAGACAGGTGCAACTGTCCGGGGAGCCGCCGATTCGTCCACTCGGGAGTGTCGGCCGCGACACCGCGGTCAGTCGATGGCGCTGCAGTGGGGGCAGACCGCCCCGACTGGCCGCTCGGCGGACCGACTCACCACATGACCCATCCGGCACACCCAGCCGGCGTGCCGGGCGGGCGTGCCGCGAACCAGTTCGTAGGGGGCGACATCGCGGGTGACCGTGGCCCCTGCGGCCACCATGCAGTACTCGCCGAGGGTGGTCCCGCACACGATGGTGGCATTGGCCCCGATGGAGGCGCCGTCGTGCACCGCAGTCGGCGTCACCCGCCAGTCGGCGTTGAACGCCCGCGGTACCAGATCGTTGGTGAACGTGACGGCGGGGCCCACGAACACGTCATTGCCGATCGTCACCCCGTGATACACGCTCACGTTGTTCTGCAGCTTGCAGCGGTCGCCCACCACCACATCGGCGTCGACGTACACGTTCTTGCCGAGCACACAGTCCGCACCCAGCACAGCACCCGAGCGCACATGGCTGTGGTGCCACACGCTGGTGCCCTCGCCGATCGTTGCCCCGCCCTCCACGATGGCCGTCTCATGTACACGCGGAGGAGTCGCCATGGTCGGGGACGGTCCGGTGTTCGCGCCGATTCGCAGCATGGCGATCTTCGAAACAAACGGTGGCGCTCGCCGTCGGCACGAGGTGCCACACCGTGTCGCCGGGGGAGGCCCACCAGACAGCCCGGCGACAGCACTCCCAACCCCTCCACCACCACCGACCCGGGGTACGAAACCCTTGCCTGTGCGGGCCGCTGCCGTACAGTTCAAACGACTGGCTGCTGCGCCGCGGTGAACGGAGACGCGTGGAAATCTATTGGTACTGGCCTCATCTCCATGCCAAGCCAAATCCCGTCGGGGTCGACCTCGTGGCCCACGGCCACCACCTCACCGTCGACGCGCTCGTCTCGTACGGCGGCACACGATTCCCTCCGTTCGACGCCTACGACGTGCGGCGCGTGATCCCTGATCCGATTCCGAGAGGGAGTTCGCTCGGGCGCCTGCTGCGCCGGGTCGCGACACCCTGGAGGCGAGTGGCGCTGCGGCGACGCTCCCTTCGCGAGCGGTACGACGTGGCCCACATCGAGACGCTCACCTACGAAGTCGACGCCTTCGACCTGCCCCGCATCGCCCGACGCCTGCCCATCGTCGCCCGGGTACACGACATCGATCCCCACGAATCGCGGTGGCCGACAGCGATCCAACGATTCCTCTGGCGCCGCGTCTACAGCGCCGACGTCGACTGGATCGTGGCGCACGACAGCCTCGTCCCACGGTTCGCCAACGGCTACAACGTGCCGCTCGAGCGGATCCACGTGGTGCCGCTCGCCATCTCCGCCACGCGGCCGCCCGCCGAGCATCGCCAGCGCATCGGCCCGCTGTCGGTGCTGTTCATCGGAACCTTCCGGCACAACAAAGGGCTGAACGTCCTCCTCGACGCCATCGCCCAACTTCCTGCCGAGCGGTGCACCTTCACCTTCGCCGGAGCCGGCGAAAGGGACCTCGAGAAACTCGTGTCAGAGGCAGCCGCCGCACGTCCGAACGTCCACGCCGAGATCGGTGGCTTCTCCGACGAACGGAAGTGGGAGCTGCTGAACGACTGCGACGTCGTCGTGCTGCCCTACACCAGCTTCGAATCACAAAGCGGCGTCTTGATGGACGCCTACTCGGTGCGCAAGCCCGTCGTAGCCACCGACGTCGGCGCGCTCGGCGAGGCGGTGCGGCGCGACTGCACCGGGCTCGTCGTACCACCCAACGACGTCGGAAAGCTCGCAATGGCCCTGATGGACATGTCGAACACGGCGCTCGAACAGTTCGACGAACCGCTCGAGGCAACCGTGAACGCCTACCAGTCGTCGACCGTCGCCGCTGGCCTCCAGGCGGTCTACGCCCACGCGCTGCAACGAAAGAGGGGCCGAGCCGCATGACCTCATCACGCCTGCGCATGCATCTGCACGCACTCCGCTATCGAGCGGCGGTCGTGAACGGTAACCCGGGCAACCAGGGGCACCGGCTACGGCAATGGACCGCCGCGCTGCGATTCGAAGCCGCCAGCCTCGTCGGTCGCTCCGTCGTGCTGCCATTCGCCAACCGTTCCAAGGTCGTGGCCCGCAAACGCGGCGACTCATCGTCGCGGGTCTCCCTCGCCCGCTTCCCCGACTGGGGCGAGATGATGGTCTGGCAGACCTTCCTCGGCAGCGGCGACCGCTTCTTCGACGTCGGCGCCAACGTCGGTCTCTACACACTGAGCGCCGCCGAAGTCGGTGCCCGAGTGGTCTCGTTCGAACCCGCGTCCGACATGGTCGAGGCGCTCACCGAGAACCTGCGCATCAACAACCTCACATCCGTCGACGTGAGGAGCATGGCGCTGCTCGACCGGCTGGGTTCGATCTCGTTCGCCGGCCAAGACCCCAACCGCAGGAAGGTCGAACTCGGCGCCGTCCAGGTCGCCGACCCGCACACACCCGACACCGCCATGGTCACACTGTCGACGCTCGACATCGAGGCAGCCGGAGCGCCACCTCGCGGGATCAAGATCGACGTCGAAGGATTCGAACGGCTCGTCCTCTCCGGTGGCTCGACCCTGCTCGACTCGACGCAACTCGAACTCATCCAACTCGAGTGGAACAGCACCTGCGAAGAGGCGCTGAACGAAACCCGCGAACCACTCGCCCGGCTGCTGGTCGACCATGGCTTCGCGCTGTACCAGTGGGCGGAGAGCGAACGCCAGCTCATCAGCCACGGCCGGCAGACACCGCCCTACGGCCGCGACGTCTTCGCCGCCCGGGGCGCTGCCGTACGGTTGCTCGACGACCTCACGCTCGACCCGACCTTCCGACGCTGACGCCGGCGTCGGCCCCGTTCGCCCGGCACCAGCCTCTCACGGTGCAAGGGCGAGGCGGGCGAGGCGGCGGGCATCTGCCCAGCGGCGGGCCCGCAGCAGGGCGGGCAGGCGCACCAGGGCCTGGGC
>JBIKLX010000197.1:0-5584 GCA_044359565.1 Ilumatobacteraceae bacterium | reverse complement strand
CGTGCGGTCGATCACGTCACCAGTCTCCCAGCACCGGTCCCCCGGCACCAGATCCCGGGTGCAGCCCGTCAGCTGCCCGTCGCTCGCGGAGCGCCGTGGGGGTGCGGTGCGGCCTCGCCGCGCAACTCGCTCACCAGGGCGACGAGTCGACCCATCACCAGGTCGGCAGCGAGGCGGATCTCGTTGGCCGTCGGCTCGGTGTCGGGGCCGATATGCATCAGGGCGCGCACGTCGATGGGTGCACCGACTTTGGCGCTCACCTTCGGGCGGCGCAACAGGTTGCGGGCCAGGGTGGCGAGCCGTCGTCGCCGGCCGAGCACCTCGTGCGCGCCCAGCATCGCGACCGGCACGATGGGTACGTCGCAGCGCAGTGCCAACCGCACCGCGCCGGTCTTGGCGCGCTCGGGCCACATCATCGGATCGCGGGTAAGGCGACCCTCGGGGTACAGACCCACGGCTTCACCGGCGTCGAGTGCCGCGGCGGCCTCGTCGAGGGCGGCGGCCGCCTGCTCGCTGTCGCGTTGCACGCTGATGAACCCGAGGCGGCGCAGCAGTCCACCGAGCACCGGCACGCGGAACACGCCCGAGGTGGCGAGCATGCGCACGTCGCGACCGAGTCGTCGGCAGGCCAGCACCAGCAGCACACCGTCGGCATGGCTGGTGTGGTTGGAGATGATGATGACCGGACCCGCGGGCAGTGCTCGTGCCGCGCGGTCGTTACCGCGTCGGCGCTCGACCTGCACCCGGCTGAAGAATGCGACGATCGACCCGACGAGCGCGGCAGCGAGTGCATACAGCACCGCCCCGCTGCGGCCGGGCCGCTGCCACATGCGGGTCAGGCCGTGACGTAGGCGTCGGCGACGCTGAGTGCTTCGTCGATGATGGCCAGACCCTGCTGCACCTCGTGCACCGGCGTGTTGCACGGTGGTACCACGTGCATGCGGTTGAAGTGGGTGAAGGGCCACAGGCCGGCGGCCTTGCAGGCGTTGGCCAACTCTACCATCGGCTTGGCATCGGGGCCTGCGGCATTGAACGGCACGAGCGGCTCGCGGGTGTCGCGGTTGCGCACCAGTTCGATGGCCCAGAACGTACCGAGGCCGCGCACATCGCCGATGCTCGGGTGCTTCGCTTTCAGCGCTTCGAGGCCCGGCCCGATGATGCTCTCACCGAGCATCCGTGAGTGCTCGACGATGCCCTCCTCGCGGAAGATGTTGATGCTGGCGACCGCCGAGGCGCAGGCGAGTGGGTGACCCGAGTAGGTGAGCCCGCCGGGGAATGGCCGGTCGCGGAAGGTGTCGGCCACATGGCGGCCGATGACGACTCCGCCGAGAGGCAGGTAGCCGCTGTTCACACCCTTGGCGAAGCACACCAGGTCGGGGCGCACACCCCACTTCTGGAAGGCGAACCACTCGCCACAGCGGGCGAAGCCGGCCATCACCTCGTCGCAGATCAGCATGATGCCGTGGGCGTCGCAGATGGCCCGCACACCGGCCAGGTAGCCGGGCGGGGGGACGAGGATGCCGTTGGTGCCGACGACGGTCTCGAGCGCGATGGCGGCCACCGTGTGGGGGCCCTCCACCATCAGCACCTCCGACAGGTGCTGCAGCGCCCGCTCGGTCTCTTCGGCCTCGCTGGTCGAGTGGAAGGCACTGCGGTACGGATACGGACCCCAGAACTTCACTGCGCCGGCGATGCCCGGCTCGCTCGGCCAACGGCGCGGATCGCCGGTGAGCGTGATGGCCCCGGCAGTGGCGCCGTGGTAGCTGCGGTAGGTGGTGAGCACCTTGTGACGGCCGGTGTGCAGGCGGGCCATGCGGATGGCGTTCTCGGCCGCCTCGGCGCCGCCGTTGGTGAAGAACACCATGCTCAGGCCGTAGTCCTGGTCGGCGTTGGCGGCCTCGACGATCAGCCGCGCCGCCTCGCTGCGGGCATCGTTGGCGTGGAACGGCGCCACGGTGCACAGCTTGCCGGCGTGCTCTTGGATGGCGGCGACCAGCTTGGGGTGCTGATGGCCGATGTTCACGTTCACGAGCTGGCTCGAGAAGTCGAGGAAGCGCTTGCCGTTGTCGTCCCAGAACCAGCTGCCCTCGGCGCCGGCGACGACCACCGGGTTGAGCGCACCCTGCGCGCTCCACGAGTGGAACACGTACTGGCGGTCGTTGGTGAATGCGTCGGACGGGCGGGTCTCCAAGGCGGTCATGCCTCCGATGGTATTCGATACAGCATCCTCCGTACAGACCGCTCATTGTTCCCGTACAAAGTGGTGCAGTACGCTCCGGCGCATGGCAGCACTCGGCGAGATGGTCACGTTCCGGTCCAATGGTCACACCTGCGATGGGTACATCGCCGGTGAGGGCCCCGGGGTGCTGGTGATCCAGGAGTGGTGGGGCCTCGTCCCGCACATCACCGATGTGGCCGACCGGCTCGCCGCCGCCGGCTTCACGGCCCTGGCGCCCGACCTGTATCACGGCCAGTCGTCCACCGAGCCCGACGGTGCCGGCAAGTTGATGATGGCGATGAACTTCGAGCAGGCAGTGAAGGACCTCGACGGCGCAGTGGCGTTGCTGCAGGAGCGCAGCGGTCGCCAGCAGGTGGGCGTGGTCGGGTTCTGCATGGGTGGCGGCCTCACCCTGGTGCTCGCCGCGCATCGTCCCGATGCGGTCGCCGCGGCAGCGCCCTACTACGGCGTCATCCCGTGGGCCTCGGCCCAGCCCGACTGGTCGAAGGTGCAGGCGCGGATCGTCGGCGAATACGCCGAGAACGACGGCTTCGCCGGCCCCGAGGCGGTGCGCTCGCTCGAGGCCACCCTGCGCGAACTCGGCAAGGACGCCACGCTGCACATCCACCCGAGCTGCGAGCACGCCTTCTTCAACGACAGCCGTCCCGAGGTGTACGACGCGGCAGCGTCCGACCTCGCCTGGAACCGCACCCTCGACCTGTTCCGCACCACCCTGTAGTCGTTCCCCGTCCGGTAAACGGGCTCCACGTGCTCACCGACAGCACCTGCAGCCCGCATCCCCGCCGTAGGTCAGGGCAGGGCGCGCAGTCCGCGGGCTCGGCCCAGCGCAAGCAGCACACAGGCCAGGCCGAGTGCCCCGAACACGCTGAGGGCGTGCTGGGCGCCGATCACCGTGGCCAGCAGGCCAGCCAGTAGCCCGCCCAGCGGCAGCAGCCCGGCCTGCACCAGTGAGTTCAGCGACATCACCCGACCCATCCGTTCGGGCGGGGTGAGTTCCTGGATGAGTGCCTGGTTGAGGTTCATGTAGAACCCGCCGGTCAGGCCCCACACCAGCAGCAGGATCTCGAGGGCGAGGAACGATGGGGCGAATCCTTGGAACACCTGGTTCGTCGTGCCCGCCACCATGAAGCACATGAACACCAGGCCGCGGCTGCGCACTCGCGACCGGTAGCGCATCAGCAGCAGCGAGGTGATGACCATGCCGAGGCCCATCAGGGCGAACAGGCGGGCGGCCTGCGATGCATCGCGGCCGAACTCGTCGCGGGCGATCTGTGGCAGCAGGGTGAATGCGCCGCCGCCCATCAGCCCGCCACCCACGCACAGCAGGCCGAACAGGGAGCGCAGCACATCGTGCTGCCACACGAACCGGATGCCCTCGGCGATTTCGGCGCGCAGGCGACGGCGATGCTCGACGGGCGGGTGTGGTGGCACCCTGATGCGCACGGCCGAGGCGAAGCCCAGCGCGAAGCACAGTGCCTGCACGGCGAACGCCCAGCCCACACCGTGTGCATCGATCACGCCACCCACCAGCAGGGGGCCGGCGATCATGGCGATGTTCGCGCCGATCGTCATCAGCACCACGGCCTGCATCACTCGCTCGCGGCCCACCAGCACGGGAACGAGCGACGAACGCACGGGCATGGCGAACGCCGACACCGTACCGAACGACACCGCCAGCAGTACGGCGAGGGAGAGGCTGATGACGTGCGTCCACACCAGCACGGCGCCGACGCACACGACGAGGAGGCCGGCCGCCTGGGTGGTGAGCAGCATGCGGCGGCGGTCGAGTCGGTCGGACAGCGCGCCGGCCGTGAGCACGAGCGCGCACACCGGCGCACCGAGCGAGAACACGATCAGGCCCGTGGCCCACGACGGCGACCCGAGGGTGTCCTCCACCAGCCAGATGAACGTGAACCGGTCGGCCGAGGCGATGAGCGCGAACGACACCGCCGTGATCCACAGGTACCAGAAGCCGGTGCCGCGCAACGATGTCGACGGTGCTGCCGAAACAGGGGTTGCGGTCTCGACGACTCGTTCTGCCACGGGGTGAACCGTAGGTGAACGAGCGGTGAACGAACGATGCGGCCGGACGCGGCCGCCGGCATCAGTGCGCGAACGCGAACGTCTCGCCATCGGGCAGGCAGGGCTGGCCGAGCCCGTAGTCGACCTCGCCGCGCGTGACGTCCATGACGCACCAGAAGACGGTCGGGTAGCGGTCGTCGTGGCGGCAGATCGGGTGCTCGCCCGCGTGGTCGGCGAGCAGGCCGCGCAGGCTCGCGCGGTCGATGTGGCCTCGCGCCGCGCGTGCCAGCTCGGCGGCGCGGGCGTGCCGGGCGCGCGAGCCGTCGCACGCCGCCGGGTCGGCCTCGTAGCCCGCCATCTCGGCCGCCACATAGTGGTTCGCGTGCACGTTGAGGCCGTCGTCAGCCGCGGCGTCGGTGACGGCCGCGGCCGTGGCACTCGCCTCGACATTGAGAAGTGCACCGTCCCGGTGCGCAACGACGTCGTTGTAGGCGGAAGCGCGGGCGGGGTGGACGGCGGCGTCGACCGCGCCGGCGAGCGTCGCCTGCGCGAGCAGGTGGCGGACGAGTAGCCAGCGCGGGATGCCGACGCGCTCGTCGTTCGGCTCGAGCGCGTTGCCGCCGAGCGCGACGCCGGCGTCGTTGAGGCCGATCGAGATCAGCGGCCCGATCCCGATCGTGAAGATGCGCGGCTCGCCGTCGACCTGCCGGTCGACTGCGACGAGGCGGTTGCGGAAGGACGGGCCGAGGTCGTTCGTGTGGCCGAGCAGGAGCGAGCCGTCCGCGGTGGCGACGGGCAGCGCCCCGATGTCGGTGCAGCCGCGCAGGGTGGCGTCGGTGTCGAGCGCCGTCCAGGCCTCGTCGCAGGCGAGCAGGAAGAGGTCGTCGCGCGGCAGTCCGGCACCGTCGGCGGCGCCGTCGAGCTCGGCGACGACGGCCGGGATGACGTCCTCGGCGGCCGCCCGGTAGGGCAGGCTCGCGCGTACCGCGTCGCCCCAGTGCAGCCCGGGGCCGAGCTGTCCGGCGACGTCGTCGCGCCAGGCGTGGAGCGCCGACGCGGTCGCTTGCCCGATCGCGCGTCCGACGGCAGCGGGCGTGCCGCGGGCGACGACGAGCGGGATGCGCTCCATGGTGTGCCCGCCGCCTGAAGGAGTCAGCCGATGGCGGCGATGGCGTCGGCGACGGCCAGTGTGCGCTGGGCGTTGGCGACATGCAGGTTCTCGATCATCCGGCCGTCGACCGTGATGACGCCGCGGCCCTCGCGCACGGCCTCGTCGAACGCGGCGATCACCTTGCGGGCGTGCTCGACGTCGGCATCGCTGGG
>JBIKLX010000217.1:0-4897 GCA_044359565.1 Ilumatobacteraceae bacterium | reverse complement strand
AGCCCATCTCGGCGCCCTGCACGCATTCGTCGCGGAACCCCTCGAGGTTCTTCACGTCGTTGTACACGCCGTCGAGGATCACCTTGCTGGCCTCGCGGGCGGCGGCGAGCGCCGTGGCGAGGTGCGGCACCAGCGGGTGACGACCGGGCACCAGCCCAGCGCGCAGTTCGCGGGCGAGGTCGTTGGTGCCCATCACCAGCACGGCCACGCGGGGGTGGGCGGCGATGTGGCGCACGTCGAAGATGGCCGTGGGCGTCTCGATCATCGGCCAGATGGCCATGCTGTCGGGGGCTCCGGCTGCGTTCAACAACCGCGACACCTGCTCGACGTACTCGACCGAGGCGACCTTCGGGATGACCACGGCGCTGGCGCCGCTGCGTGCCGCGGCGGCGATGTCGTCGGCACCCCACGGGGTGTCGAGGCCGTTGCAGCGGATGGTGAGTTCCTTGCTGCCGTATTCGCCCGACGAGGCTGCCGCCACCGCCATGGGGCGGGCCGACTCCTTGGCGTCGGGCGCCACCGCGTCTTCGAGGTCGAAGATGATGGCATCGGCGGGCAGGGTCTTGGCCTTGTCGAGGGCACGCTCGTTCGACGACGGCATGTACAGCACGGAACGGCGGGGACGCAGATCGCTCATGTCAGGCCTCCTGGAATCCGTAGGCGACGGCCAGCGACGGATCGCGCTCGGCGAGTTGACGGGCCAGTTCGACCACGACCTTGCACTGCTTCACCGAGGCGTCGTCCTCCATCTTGCCGTCGAGCATGATGGCGCCGGTGCCGTCGCCCATGGCGTCGATCACCCGCTGCGCCTGGCGCACATCTTCCGGCCGCGGGCTGAACACGCGCTTGGCGATGTCGACCTGCACGGGGTGCAGGCTCCAGGCGCCCACGCATCCCAGCAGGTAGGCGTTGCGGAACTGGTCTTCGCAGGCGACGGTGTCTTTGATGTCGCCGAACGGGCCGTAGAAGGGCAGCAGGCCGAAGGTGACACACGCGTCGACCATGCGGGCGATGGTGTAGTGCCACAGGTCTTGCTGGAACGTGGCGCGGGGTGCGTCGTACTGCGGGCCGTCGGCGCCTGCGGGCGGGTCGACACGCACGACGTAGTCGGGGTGGCCGCCGCCCACGCGGGTGGTCTTCATCCGCCGGTTGGCAGCGAGGTCGGCCGGGCCGAGCGACAGGCCCTGCATACGGGGCGACGCGGCACAGATGGCCTCGATGTTGGCCACGCCGCGGGCGGTCTCGAGGATGGCGTGCACCAGCAGCGGCCGCTTCAGGCCGGCCTTGGCCTCGAGCTGGGCCAGCAGGCGGTCGACGTAGTGGATGTCTTCGGGACCCTCCACCTTCGGCACCATGATGACGTCGAGCTTGTCGCCGATCTCGCCCACCAGGGTGGTGAGGTCGTCGAGCATCCAGGGCGAGTCGAGACTGTTCACGCGGGTCCACAACTGCGTGGTACCCATGTCGACCGTCTTGCCCACCTTCACCAGGCCGGCGCGGGCAGCCTCTTTGTCGGCCATCGGGATGGCGTCTTCGAGGTTGCCGAGCAGGATGTCGACCGTCGGCACCACCTCGGGCAGCTTCGCCACCACCTTGTCGATGTGCGGCGGGAAGAAGTGGATGACCCGGCTGGGCCGGAAGGGGATCTCGCGCACGGGCTCGGGGGCACCTGCTGCCAGCGGCTTGAAGAAATCTCGGGGGCTCTTCACGATGTGCAAGGGTACGAGTCGTGCCGCGATTCGACGCAATTCTGTTCGATGCGGGTGGCATCTTCGTGCTGCCCGACCCCACCGTGCTCGGCCCGTTGCTCGCCTACTTCGGCGGCGACCCGTCGGTCGAGGCGCATCGCCGCGCCCACTACTCGGCCATGGCGGCCAAGAGCGCGGCGGGCACCGGCGAGGCCTTCTGGGACGAGTACAACCACACCT
The DNA here is from genome assembly GCA_044359565.1 of Ilumatobacteraceae bacterium. Taxonomy (GTDB): domain Bacteria; phylum Actinomycetota; class Acidimicrobiia; order Acidimicrobiales; family Ilumatobacteraceae; genus VFMC01. The sequence continues at coordinate 2,969 of JBIKLX010000217.1, read as the reverse complement.
ACGTCGCCACCATCGGCGTGCACACCCACGAGGTGCACGAGGCCGCCGCTGCGCTGGGCGCCACCCGCACTGCGCATCTGTGGCGCTGGCCCATCCCCGAGAGCGTCGCCGCGCTGCGGGCGCTGCACGCGGCGGGCATGCCGGTGGGCGTGGTCAGCAACGCCAGCGGGCAGATCGAGGGTGTGCTGCGCCGCAGCGGCGTGTGCCAGGTGGGCGAGGGCCCGGGCACCCCGGTGCGCGTGGTCATCGACAGCCATGTGGTGGGGGTGGCCAAACCCGACCCGGCCATCTTCGACCATGCGCTGCCGCACTTCGAGGGCATCGCCCGTCAGCGCATCGCCTACGTGGGCGACTCGGTCACGATGGACATCGGTGGTGCGCGTGCTGCCGGCCTGCACCCCATCCTGCTCGACCCGCACGACGACCACCCTGGCGCCGACTTCGAGCGCATCACCTCGTTGGGAGACCTGCTGTGAGCACCGCCGAGCGACCGCTGTCGCCGCACACCGTCGCCGTCACCGCCGGCCGCCCCGAGGGCCCGGGCGCCCCGCTGAACACGCCCATCGTGCTGGCCTCCAACTTCCGTGAAGGTGGCGACTACGGCCGTACGCACGGCACCGAGACGTGGGCCGCGCTCGAGACCGCGCTCGGCGCGCTCGAAGGCGGCCGGGCCATCACCTACTCCACCGGCATGGCGGCCGCTGCAGCCATCGTCTATGCGCTGGCGCCGAAGGTGATCGTGCTGCCGAAGTACTCGTACATGGGCGTGCGCACCCTGTTGGCCGAGTACGCGCAGCAGGGGCATCTCGAGCTGCGTCCGGTCGACATCTCCGACTCGGCCGATGTGGTGGGCGCGCTCGACGGTGCCGACACGTTGTGGATCGAGACCCCCACCAACCCCACGCTGCACGTGGCCGACCTGCCGGTGCTGGTGGGTGCGGCCCGCGAGCGCGGTGTGCGCACGGTGGTCGACTCCACGTTCGCCACGCCGCTGCTGCAACGCCCGCTCGAGCACGGCGCCACGGTGGTGATGCACTCGGCCACGAAGTTCATCGGCGGCCACAGCGACCTGATGCTCGGCGTGTGCATCACTGCCGACGATGCCGTGTTCGACCGCCTGTTCCTGGCCCGCACGTATCAGGGCGCCACACCGGGGGCGCTCGAAGCGTTCCTCGCCCTGCGTGGCCTGCGCACCATGCCGGTGCGGCTCGAGGCGATGCAGCGCAACGCGGTCGAACTGGTGGCCCGCCTCGGTGCCCATCCGGCGGTGGCCGAGGTGCGCTACCCGGGCACTGGCGCGATGGTGTCGTTCGTGATGGCGGGCGGTGCACCCGCTGCCGACGCGGTGTGCGCCGGGGTGCGACTGCTCGTGCCTGCCACCAGCCTCGGTGGCGTCGAGACCACCATCGAGCGCCGCAACAAGTACGCAGGTGATGCCCATGTGCCGCCCGGCCTCATCCGCATGAGTGTGGGCATCGAGCACATCGACGACATCTGGCACGACCTGCGCACCGCCATCGAGGATGCCCGCGGCTGATGGCGGCGTTCGACCCGCGCATCGTGAGCGAACGGTGGGCCGACTGGCGCGCTCGGGTCGATCTCGACGAGTACGACCAGCGCTGGGTGCGGATGGAGGAGTCGGGCCGTGCCTCGCACGGTGAGGCCGACCTGATCGCGGCGCTGGGCGTGGCCCCGGTGCTCGACGCCGGATGCGGGATGGGCCGCGTGGCCATCGAGCTGGCGCGGAGGGGCGTCGACGTCGACGGGGTCGACCTCGACCCCGACCTGCTGGCCTACGCCCGCCGTCACGCGCCGCAGCTCGCCTGGCATCACGACGACCTGGCCACGATGCAGTTGCCACGGCGGTACGGCGTGGTGGCCATGCCGGGCAACGTGATGATCTTCTGTCATCCGCACCAGCGCCGGGCCGTGGTGCACACCGCCGTGCAGCACCTCGAACCGGGTGGGCTGGTGGTGGCTGGGTTCTCGCTGGTCGACAACGGCGGGCTCACGCTCGCCGAGTACGACGCGCTGTGCGCCGCCTGCGACCTCACTCTGGTCGACCGGTTCGCCACGTGGGAGGGTGCGCCGTACTCGGGCGGCGACTACGCCGTGTCGATCCACCGTCGCACCGACCGCTTCACCGTGCACGACGCGCTGCACGAGGCGCGGGTGTCGATCGGCCGTGTGCGCGCCGCCGACCTCGCCGCGCTGCTCGCCGGGCCGAATCCGCCGGTGGTGGTCGACACCCGCACGCAGACCGACCGGGCCCGCTTCGGTGTGATCGCCGGTTCCATCCACGTGCCGCGCACGGTGCTCGAGTGGCACCTCGATCCGGCCAACGGCTACCGCCATCCGCAGGCGCCGTCGTTCGACCAGCCGCTCGTCGTGGTGTGCAACCGCGGCTACAGCTCGTCGATGGGTGCGGCCAGCCTGCAGCGCATCGGCTTCACCGCGGTGAGCGACCTGGTGGGCGGTATGCACGCCTGGATCACGGCCGACCTCCCCGTCGAACCCGCCGACCACTCCCACCTCGACTTCTGAGGCCTCGACTTCTGACGCTGCGCCTTCCGATGCTGTCGCCCGCGTCGCACCTGACCCGACCTGTTCGCCCCTCCGTCGTCTGTGTCGTGACACAGACCGTACGTCGGCTCTGTGTCACGACGCAGACAACGGGCCCCGGGGTGGGCCCGAGGGGTGAGTCGGCAAGGCGGAGGGGTGTCGGCCGGTGTCAGGCGGTGTCAGGCGGTGGCGGTGTCGCAGAGGCGACGGGCGATCACCTTCAGGCACAGCGTCTCGTCGGCGCCTTCGAAGATGCTGAGCACCCGGGCGTCGACGAACAGACGGCTGACCGAGTACTCCTCGGCATAGCCGAAGCCGCCGTGGATCTGCATGGCCTCGCGGGCCACCCACTCGGCGGCCTTGCACACGTATGCCTTCACCATGCTGGCCTCCATGGCGCCCTCGCC
>JBIKLX010000295.1:0-2894 GCA_044359565.1 Ilumatobacteraceae bacterium | reverse complement strand
TCGACCCCACACGCCGAAGCCAACCCCTCCGCACCACCTAACATCAACCGAGAGGGATGTCTCGCGACAACCGTGAGGGATGCCCCGCGACACAACACCCGGTGTGAGCGGGTCATGGCTCACCGATGGCAGGGGTCGGTGAGCGGCGACCCGCACCAGCGGGGTCCAGGCTCACGGATAGACCAGCGGCGAGGGCGTTCAGGCGTTCAGGTCTTGGGGGAGACGCCGATGGCGGCGTAGGCGGCGCGGACGAGGTTCTCGCCGCGCAGGTCGCCCACCAGGCCCCCCTGCATGTTGTTCATCATGTAGGCGATGGTCATGCGGCGATCGACGTCGACGATGATGACCGAGCCGCCCCAGCCGCCCCAGAAGCAGATCCTGCCGTCGGGGAAGTAGGGGTAGCTCTCGTTCGGCAGGCCGTAGCCGATGCCGAACTTGCTGTGGATGCCGAGCACCAGGTCCATGCCGTTCGCCTGCTCGCGGAAGATGGTGTCGATGGTGCCGGGCGAGAGCAGCTTCACACCGTTCACCTCACCACCGCAGGCCACCACCGACTGGCACAGCGCCACCGAGCGGGCGTTGCCGTGGCCGTTGGCGGCGCCGATGTCGGCCTGACGCCACTCGGCGGTCCAGGCCGCCTCGGCGCCCGGGGCGGGCCCGGTGAAGGTCTTCACCAGCACGCTGTCGAGGTCGAGGGTGGTGAAGTCGATGGGCAGCGGCGGCGGTGGGATGACGTTCGAGATGCGGTGGAACTCGCTCGGGGCGATGCCGATGTGGAAGTCGGCGCCGAGCGGGCCGGCGATCTCGTCGGCGAAGAACTCGCCGAGCTTCTTGCCGGTGATGCGGCGGATGACCTCGCCCACCAGATGGCCCTGGTTGAGGGCGTGATAGCCCGACATGCTGCCTGGCTCCCACCACGGGGCCTGGGCGGCGAGCATCGAGGTGCTCTTCTCCCAGTCGTACAGATCGTCGACCACCACCGGCTGGTCCCAGCCCGACACGCCGGAGGTGTGTGACAGCAGATGGCGCACCCGGACGTCGGCCTTGCCGTTGGCGGCGAACTCGGGCCAGTAGGTGGCGACGGGCGCATCGACGTCGAGTAGTCCGCGCTCGACGAGCACCAGCGCCGACAGCGCCATCATCGTCTTGGTGGTCGACCACACGTTCACCAACGTGTCGGCCTGCCACGGCGCGCTGTGGGCCTCGTCGACCCAGCCACCCCAGATGTCGACCACCATCTCGCCGTCGAGCGAGACGGCCACCGAGCCACCCACGTCGCCACCGCTGTCGATGCTGGCCGAGAGCAGGTCGCTCATGGCCGCGAAGCGGTCGTCGAGGTGTCCTTCGATCTGTGCCACGACATCCCCCGATGTATGTGAGTGCCGACATGCCGTCGGCGATGTCCGAACCTTAGTGGGCAGGTCGGATGAGCGGCACACTTCCTGCCGCTCGGCCGTCGCCGGTAGCGTGCGCGGATGGCTGGATCCATCCTCGGCACTCGCGTGCTGCGTACCGAAGACCCCGACCTGCTCACCGGAGCGGTGCGTTATCTGGCCGATCTCGACCTGGGCGATCTGGGGCTGGGGAACACGCTGCATGCCGTGTTCGTGCGCAGCGAGGCGGCACACGCACTGATCGAGGGCATCGATCTGGCTGGTGCCCTTGCGGCGCCCGGTGTGGTGGGCGTCTTCACGGCGGCCGACCTCGGGTTGCCCGGGTTCCACGGCATGGCGAAGGTCGACGACGTGTTCGCCCGGCCGCCGCTGGCGGTGGACCGGGTGCGGTTCGTCGGCGAGGCGGTGGCGGTGGTGGTGGCGCACAGCGCGCTGGCGGCCCGCGATGCGGCCGACCAGGTGGTGGTGCACCTGCAAGCACTCGAGGCCGCGGTGCTGCCCGAGGACGCCTTGGCCGCCGGCGCGCCGGCGCTGTTCGACCAACGGCCCGACAACGTGGCCCTCAGCACCACCGAGGCGGTCGACCCCAGGGCCCCGGTCGATGCGGTGTTCGGAGATGCCGACGTGGTGGTGCGTGCCCGTCTGGTGAACCAGCGCATGGCGGTGGCGCCGATCGAGCCGCACGCGGCCGCTGCGGTCGTGCAGGCCGACGGTCGCCTGCTGGTGTATGGCGCCACCCAGATGCCGCATCTGTTGCGCCAGCTCCTCGCCACCGGGCTGGGCGTCGAGGCAAGCCGTGTGCGCGTGGTCACTCCTCCCGTCGGCGGTGGCTTCGGCGGCAAGGCCGGGCTGTACCCCGAACAGCTGGTGGTGGCGGCGCTGGCGATGCGACTGGGTGCGCCGGTGGTGTGGGTGGCCACGCGCAGCGAAGACATGCTCTGCCTGGCGCACAGCCGGGCTCAGGTGCAGTACGCCGAGCTCGGTTGTCGGCGCGACGGCACGTTCACGGGCCTGCGGGTACGCCTGGTGGGCGATGGCGGTGCGTACCCGGGTCTCGGCGCCTTCCTGCCGGCGGGCACACGGCGGATGTCGAACGGCACCTACCGGCTGGGCGCGCTGCAGTTCGACATCGTCGTGGCCGCCACCAACACCACACCCACCGGTGCCTATCGCGGTGCCGGACGGCCGGAGGCGACGGCGCTGCTGGAGCGCATCGTCGACCTCGCCGCGCTCGAGTTGGGCATCGATCCGGTGGAGATCAGGCGCCGCAACCTCATCGCCGACGATGCGTTCCCGTTCGCCACGCTCACCGGGCTCACCTACGACAGCGGCGCGTACACCACACCACTCGACACGGCGGTGCGCCTGGTGGGGTACGACGACCTGCGGCGCGAACAGCAGGCCCGCCGCGAGCGCGGCGACCGGCATCTGCTCGGTATCGGCGTAGCCGTGTACGTGGAGGTCACTGCCGGTGGTTCGGGCAGCGAGTACGGCTCGGTC
>JBIKLX010000293.1:0-2909 GCA_044359565.1 Ilumatobacteraceae bacterium | reverse complement strand
CTCGTCGTCCTCGTCGTCACCTCGTTCCTCCTCGGCCTGCTCGCCTTCGGTGACGGCACGTTGGTGAGCCCGTTGAGCGGCGCGCTCGGGGTGGGTGAGTCCACGGTGCGACTCGCTGTCATCACCGGGTACATCGCCGTGACCCTGCTCGTCCCTGCCGGTATCGCCTTCCTAGCGAGCGTCTCGACCGATGTCCCCCTGGGTGCTGTCGGCGCGGCGGTGGTGATCGTGGTGGTGGCGAACATCCTCGACGCGATCGAGGCACTGGGATCGGTCCGTGGGCTCCTGCCCACGCGCTACGCAGGGGCATGGGCTGACGCGCTCGGGCCGGTGATCGTGTGGGACGAGATGGCGGTCGGCCTGTTCTACAACGTGACCGTCTTCGTCGTGCTCGTCGGCGTCGCCATCATCCGCTTCGAACGCAAGGACGTGATGTCCTGAGCGGGTCGGTCGGCATCTACTCACGTCGGTGATCTCTTTGAGCCATACGCCGGGGACGGCGCCCCGCTGACGGTGTTGGACCAGGGTGGCCAGCGGGTAGGGCTAGTGCTCGCTCGGGAGCGATCTCGGTGCCACAAGGCCGGCCTCGAACGCAAGGATGATCGCCGCGGCGCGGTCTCGTGCTCCCAGCTTGGCGAAGATGTTGCCCACATGACCTTTGACGGTGCGCTCGCTCAGGAACAGCGAGTCGGCGATCTCGGAGTTCGAAGCTCCGGATGCGATGAGCGCCAGTACTTCGCGCTCACGTTCGGAGAGGTCCTCGAAACCACGAACGTGATCGGGTGTGGTGCGTCGAGCACCCCGTGCCACAGCGAGGACACGTGGCAGCACTCGGTGGTCGAGCCACGATCCACCTTCGGCCACCACGCGGATCGCAGCGATGAGGTCGTCGGCGGGTGTGTCCTTCAGCAGGAACCCTGCTGCCCCTGCTTGCAGGGCGCCCCATAGGACGTCGTCGTCGTCGAACGTCGTCAGCACGAGGACCGGGGGGCCACCGACGTCGTGCAGGCGGCGCGTCGCGGTGATGCCGTCCATGACGGGCATGCGGATGTCCATCAGCACGATGTCAGGGTCGTGGCTCGTCACGGCGACGAGGCCGAGCTCGCCGTTCGATGCCTCCGACACCACGCTCATGCCGGGCTCGGTGGAGAGGATGAAGCCGATGCCAGAACGGACGAGGGGCTGGTCGTCGACGATGACCACTCGAACATCGGCGGACTTGTTCGACGGAGGTTCGGTGTTGCTCACAACGGTTCCCTGGCGAACTCGAGTGGTAGCTCGGCGGAGACCAACCAGGTGCCCCGGGGAGTCGGGCCAACCTCGATCGAGCCTCCGGCAGTGCGCACACGCTCGGTCATGCCCGTGAGCCCGAGACCCTGGCGGCTCCCAGAGCGACGCCGGGGGGTGGCATCGCGCATGGGGTTCTCCACTGTCATCCGGATGGCGGCCCGCTCCTCGTCGGGACGAACACTGAGCCACACGGGTGCACCGGGCGCGTGCTGGAGCGTGTTCGTCATCGCCTCTTGTACGACGCGGAACGCAGTGAGCGACGTCATCGCGCAGGCGGTGACGTCCTCGAGTTCGATCGACGCATCGACCTTCAGGCCGGCATCGCGGTATTGGGCTACCAAGGACGGGATGTCCGACACCTGGGGAAGGGGGGTCGTGTCGGTCGGCGTAGAGGTGGTCGGCGCGGCTTCGCCGGTTCGAAGGAGCCCGACGACTTGGCGAATGGAGTCGAGGCTCTCGCGTCCGATGTCCTCGGCTCGCTCCAGTGCGGTCGCTGCTCGCTGTGGGTCATTGGTCAGGGCGCGCCGGGCGCCGGTGACGTGCAAGAGGGTGACGGTGAGGGAATGAGCGATCACGTCGTGCACCTCACGGGCGATACGGGTGCGCTCCTCGGCAGCGGCGTGGCGTCGTTCGCGTTCGGTGGCCTCGCGGAGCTCGGTCACCAACGTCTCCTGGCGGTGTAGCAACACTCCCGACAGCCAGGCCACGCCGATGCCACCGAGGAAGTAGATCGTCCCCTCGAACTCTGCCGGCTGGAGGAGACCGCAGCCCACTGCCATGCCGACTGCGGCGACCAGACTCAGCGCCACGACCCGCTGACTGCTGCGGCGGTGGGTGATCGCCACGACGGCGATCAGTGCGGGGAACATCCCGCCCGGGTTGGCGTCGGCCAGCACGATCACTGCTGCCGGGATCATGGTCATGGCGACGAACAGCAGCGGACCGACCTTGATGCCCCCCGCTTCGAGCGCCCATGGAATCAATCCTGCGAGCGCGAACACGACGGTGATCCAGGTGACGGTGTCGTTCTCGGCGAAGATCGCGATCAACGCCGCACCACCCGCCGCGATCGACATCGCCAGCGTGGTGGGGGAGGGGACTCCCTCCAGTCTGCGAGCCGGTGCCTCATCCATGGCCATCACGGTAGAGGGCGTGGTCGTGTCGGTGATCGGTCTGCGGTACGGGCTGCTCCGCGCCCATGGAACGGTCCGGAAACCCACCAGCGTCCCGCACCGTGGGGCCGGTCTCACGTCGACGATGGAGGCCGCGGACAGGCGACCGCTGTCGCTGCTCATCGAAAGGAAGTCCCATGCTCACTCGACTTGCTGCGTTCACGTTCCGCAGGAGGCGACTGGTGCTGTCGTTCACTGCGTTGTTCCTGATCGTCGCCGTGGTCCTCGGCACGGGAGCGTTCGGTGTGTTGAAGACTGCAGGGTTCGACGACCCTTCGTCGGAGAGCGTGCGGGCAGCAGAGCTGCTCGAGGAGCACTTCGATGGCGGCGAGCCCAACGTCGTGCTGGTTCTCACGGCTCCCGGCCGAGACGTGGACGAGGCGACGCTCGCGTCCGATGGCGCGGCACTCGTCGAGCGTCTCGAGGCCGTCGAGGGCGTGGAACAGG
>JBIKLX010000110.1:0-10688 GCA_044359565.1 Ilumatobacteraceae bacterium | reverse complement strand
CGGCATCATCACCGAGTCGAAGGCGGGCCGCGAGGCCATCCTCGCCCGCCGCGTCATCGATGCCACAGGCGATGCCGATGTGGCCCATCGCGCCGGTGCCCCCACGCACCTCACGCCACGCGAGCAGATGATGGGTGTCTCGGTGATGTTCCACCTCGCCGGCGTCGACAAGCGGCGCTTCATGGAGGGCATCGCCGCCGACCCGCAGACCTACCGCGACTGGGCCGGCAACGGCGAGTGGAACATCGAGACCAGCGGCAAGGAGGACGAGATGTTCTCGCCATTCCTGCACAAGCCGTTCCGCGCCGCCATCGAAAGCGGCCTCATCCCACCCGATCTCACCACCATCGCCGGCACGTGGGGTGCGGTGCACGACTCGGGCGAGCTCACGTACATGAACCTCGTGCACATCGACAACATCGACGGCACCGACCCCGACGATCTCACCCGTGGCGAGGTGGAAGGTCGTCGCCGCGCGATGTACGCCGTCGAGGCGCTGCGCCGCTACACACCCGGCTGCGAGAACGCCCGGCTGCGCAACTTCGGCATGACGCTCGGCGTGCGCGACACCCGCAAGATCGACGCCGTCTACGACATGACCGAGCACGATGTGCGCGAACAGGCACGCTTCGACGACTCGATCGGCATCTTCCCCGAGTTCATCGACGGCTACGGCATCCTCATCCTGCCCACCACCGGCCGCTACTTCGCCATGCCCTACCGCAACCTGTTGCCGAAGGGTGTGGGCAACCTCCTGGTGGCGGGGCGCAGCTCGGGCGGCGACCGGGTGTCGCACGCAGCCACCCGCAACATGGCGTGCTGTGCGGTGCTGGGCCAGGGTGCCGGCATCGCTGCGGCGCTGTCGGTGAAGCACGGGCAGGCGCTCGACGCCGTCGACGTGGGTGCTGTGCAGGCCGAACTCGACCGGCAGGGCGTGCGCTACCGCTGAGCCGCCATCACCACCTCACCGCTCGTTGGCGGAGGGCCTGGTGGAACACGCTGCGCGGTGTACTCGGCGGGCAGCACCGTCGCATCGGCGTCGAACGTGCCTGTGACGGTGACCTCGTAGCCCGTGCCCGCAGAGCGCACGACGGTGACGGTGAGGCCCGACACGGTCACCGTTTTTCCAACGGCGACCACGTGCTGTGACGTACCCGGTGCTCCGAAGGCCTGTCCCTGGCGACGCCACAGCGACACGCAGGCTCCTCCCACACGTTCGGTGCACTGCCGGGCGCTCTGGTCGATCAGGTGCACGGCAACTCCGGCGGAGTCGAGCACCGCGTCGTAGCCCACCCGCGGTCGCGCCTCGAGGGTGAGCACCACGCCCGGCGAATCGGGGTCCTTCGCCAGCAGGATCTGCACACCCACCTGCTGGGGTGCGACCAACTGCACCGTGGATGTGCCCGACGCATGGACTGCAGTCTCACTGTCATCGATCCATCCGGCTGCCAGCCGGTTGAACGCAATCGTCTCCTGCGGCTTGCACGGGTACACCCAGGGACCCTTCGAGCACTGCGCCCCGTTGGGTGAACCGCTCATCAGGTCGACCGGATTGTCGTACTCGTTGCCGGGGCCGATGTACGAGTGCGGCCAGTGCAGCGTGTGGCCGATCTCGTGGGCGATCACCGCCTGGTCGGGGAACGTCACCACGGCACCGCCACCCACCCATGCGCCACGACTGGTGATCGACGGCGGGTCGATGAACTGGCGGCCGGTGAGACCGGGTGTGAACGACACCAGCCCAGGCCCGGCGAAACCACCCCCGTAGGTGCTGTTGTCGACCGACAGCACATTCGTGTAGGTCTGTCCGGCTCCGTTCGCGGTGGTGAGATCCTTGGCCCGTCCGAGGCACTCCTCCGGCCCCTCGCTGACCCCTAGGTTGATGAATCCTTGCTGCTCGAAGACCATGGTGTACCGGCCGCGCGACACGGTGGCGAAGAAGGGGGCGACCGTGTCGGTGGCGAACGCGACAACGGTCGACGGGGTGACCGTCACCCGTTCCCTGCCGCGCGCCACGTAGAACGCATTCGCGGTGCCGACCGGCACTCGACATACCCAGACGGCAACCCGATCGGTGCCGACGGAGCGTTGCAGGGCGAGTTCAGCCACGATCGCCGTGCCGCCGCCTGAGCTGAGCGTTGGACACGGTGTGGGTGATCCCGCAGGTGTGGCGCCCGCAAACGTGCCGAACAGGTCGACCACCAGCTCCACCGTGCCGGCGAAGTTGTAGAGGTTCACCTCGCCAGCGGGGCCCACCCCCACCGTCACCAGGTTGGGCGTGGGTGCCTGACCAGCCACCATGTTCAGGTTCGAAGTCCCGGGCCGCGGTGAACCCGCCGGCCACACGGTGACGTAGCCCGATGCCGTTGGCGCCACTGCGGTGACGTTCAGCGTGACCGCCGACACCGTTGCACTGGTGGTGACCCGCAGGGTGCGCGTCTCACCCGGCCCGAGCGTGTAGCCGCACGTGCCCTCGCGGGTGTCGAGCAGCCGCGACGGAGTACCCAGCGGAGCAAACCCCCCACCGGTGTCGAACCAGCCCATGATGTCGACCAGCACATGGGTGGTGCCGGCGAAGTTGAAGATCGACACCTGTCCGCCCGCGCCCACACCCACGGTCACCAGGTTCGGCACCACATCACCCGCCACGAAGTTGAGGTTCGAGGTGCTCGGCTTGGGGCCACCGGCGGGCCACACCGTCAGGTAGCCGGCTGACGTGGGAGTCACTGCAGTGACGTTCAGCACCACGGCCGACGCCGACGACGGCACGCCCGCCACCCCGGTGACGGTGACCGACCTGGTGGCCCCGGCACCGAGCGGCAGGCCGCTGTCGTTCGGCTCGCGGGTGTCGAGCAGGCGTACCGGGGTGATGCCGGTGAACCCGCCCGTCGTGTAGCCCATCACGTCGACCACCACGTGCACGCTGCCGGCATTGTTGAAGATCGAGATGCCGCGGCTTGCGCCCAAGCCGACGATGACAGCGTTGGGCCGCACCTGCTTGGCCACGACGTTCACGTTCGAGGTACCCGGCCTCGGTGCACCGGCCGGCCACACCGTGAGGAAGGTGCCGGCCGTGGGGTCGACCGCCGTCACGTTCAGCGACACGGCGGTGGCCCCGGCCGGCACCACGGCCGACAGGTCAAGCGTGGTCGTGCTCCCAGGACCGACCTTCGGACCCGTGTCGCCCGGCGCACGGGTGTCGAGCACCCGCGCCGGGGTGATGGGCGTGAAGATCGGCCCGTTTGCGGCCGCACCCGGTACCGCCGTCGACCCCACCGCCGGCACGACGATGCCGAGCGCCACCAGGGCGACCAGAACCAGGCGGGCCACGCGGCGGGACGGCACGGTTGTCACCCCAGCGACGCTAGGTGATGCACCAGCGTTTGCACACCGGGCTACTCGGCTCAGTGCTTCAGCATCTTGGACCGGTCGAAGCGGATCGGCAACTCGCTGCGGATCTTGGCATCGACGGCCTCGGGGATGTGGTCGGGATAGTGGTTGGCCAGTACGTCGCGCACCTTGTCGCGGGCCCGGTCGAGCACCTTCGGACGGCCCACCTCGTTCCATTCCTTCGGGCTGAGGCGGTCGCCGATGGCCGGATAGATGTACTCGGTCTGCATCAACTCCAGCGTCTGCGACGAACCGAGGTAATGGCCCGGACCACCGATGACGGCCTTGCGCATCGTGTCGATCGACAGCGACTCGGCGGTCACCTCGATGCCCTTGATGGTGCGCTGCACGGCGCCGATGGTGTCGTTGTCGATGACGACACCCTCGAGCGAGAAGCCGAGCAGGCTGCCGTGCATGCCGGCCGCCTCGTAGATGAGGTTCGCCCCGGCATTGCCCACGAGCGCGTGGTTGTAGCCCTTCTCGGCACCCGACTGGGCGTCGGGCATCTTCGAGTCGCTGATACCCGACGACGTGCCGCCGGTGAGGTCGTAGAAGTGGGCCATCTGCCCGCAGGCCGCCGACAGCAGCGCCTGTTCGGGGCTACCGCCCGACATGGCGCCCGAGCGCAGATCCGACACGAACGGCCACAGGCCGAAGATGGCGGGCGCACCGGGCTGGATGGCGTTCACGTACGCGAGGCCGGCAAGTACCTCGGCCACCTCCTGCACCAGCGCACCGGCCAGCGCGGCGGGCGCCGTGGCGCCTGCCTGGCCGGCCGACAGCAGCAGCACGGGCATGCCACCCCGCACCGCCACCTCGAGGCAGCGGCAGGCATCGGCGGCGAACTTCAGCGGCGGCACCACGAAGCAGTTGCTCTGGCTGACGAACGGACGGGCCCGCCACTTGTCCTCGCCGCCGGCGATGTCGTGCAGCATCTTCAGCGACGCATAGAGATGGTCGGGGTGCACCCACGAGGTGCCGACATGCTTGGTGGTGCCGCTGACGCTCAGGTAGCAGGTGTTGATGTCCATCTCGGCCGGATCGGGCAGATCCCTGGGCACCACGCTGCGCTGGTAGAAGTGGATGTGCTCCATCGTGTCGACGAGACGGGCGATGTCGTAGCAGTCCTGTGTGGTCGACTCGCGGTACTCGCCGGTGTCGGGGTCGACCACGTACACCGCAGCACCGGCGGTGCCGAAGTACACCCGCTTGCCCCACGGCTCCATGTCGTGCTTGGGATCCTGGCCGTACAGCGTGAAGTTGCGGCCGGCCATGGCGAGCGTGTCTTCGATGAGCGTGCGCGGGAACAGCAGACGCCCCTCGTCGCTGAGGCGGCAGCCCTTGGGCAGCAGCAGGTCGAGGCACGACGGGATGGCATCGGCGATGCCGATGTTCTCGAGCACGTCGAGGGCCGCCTCGTGCACCATGCGCACCTCGGCGTCGGTGAGCGCGTGGTACCGACCCGAGGTCATACCGGGGTTCACCGGGCGGATGTCGGTGGCCAGCGGAGCTGCGCGCAACGCCTTGCGGGCCTCGCGACCGCCACGGCGGCCTGGTGCTTGTAGATCGGTCATGGGAGTCTCCAGGTGCTTGCGTCGGGATCAGTAATGGGGCGGGGTGATGACCCACAGCACGCGCACCGGGCGGGTGCCGGTGTTGGCGCAGCGGTGGGCCGTGCTGCTGGGGAAGGCGAAACTGTCGCCCTGGTTCAACACGAAGTGGCGGTCGCCCACCCATAGTTCGAGTCGGCCTTCGATGACGACGCCGGCCTCGGCACCGTCGTGGCTGTAGAACTCGCTGTCGGCGCCGGGGTGGATGGTGCTGATGAGCAGTTCGAGCGGGCCCGAGAGGTTGGGCGACAGCAGTTCCTCGGTGATGCCGAGGCCAGTGAAGGTGAGGTTGCGGCGATTGTCGGCGCGCACGATGATGTCGCGCTCGTCGGCCGGGCCCTGGTACCCGCTGTGGAAGAACCAGTTCATGTGCACGCCGAGCGTGTCGGCGATGCGCTTCAGCACACCGATGGGCAGGCGCGACACGTCGCGTTCGATCTGACTGAGATAGCTCACCGAGATGCCCACTGCTGTGGCGACGTCGCTCAGGGTGCGGCCGTGGGCCTTGCGCAGTTCGCGGATGCGCCCACCGATGGGCGCGTCTGCGTCGTAGTGGCCGGCGCTGGGCGGCGAGGTCGCCTCCTGCGCAGTGCTCAGGGCACGGATCGCCATCGGATCAGGCCTTCACCCGCAGGCTCTTCGGGTCGTAGAACGGCTCGAGTGACACACGGGCGGCCACCCGCTCGGCTGCCACTTCGATCTCGTAGGTACCGGCCAACACCCACTCGCGACTGGTGATGCCCGATGGGTCGGCCACGTAGCCCATGCCGAGCGAGGCGTCGACGAAGTGTCCGTACATGCCCGACGTGATGCGGCCTACGAGCACCCCATCGCGCCAGATCGGCTCGTTGTGGTAGAGCAGCTTCGAGCCGTCGTGCAACGCGAACTGGGCCAGCCGCTGGTGCACACCGGCCGTGCGCTGCGGCAGCACCGCGTCGCGGCCGATGAAGCCGCCCGGCTTGTCCCACGCCACCACGAACCCGAGGCCGGCCTCGAGCGGGTTCTCGTCGGGCGAGACATCGTGGCCCCAGTGGCGGTAGCCCTTCTCGAGCCGCAGCGAGTTGAGGGCGTGGTACCCGCAGTGCACCAGGCCGAACGCCGGGCCGGCGGCCACGATGGCGTCGAACACGCCGGTGGCGTACTCGGTGGGGATGTAGAGCTCCCATCCCAGCTCGCCGACGTAGGTGACGCGGCTGGCGCGCACCCGCGCGTAGCCGAGGTCGATGTGGCGCGACGTACCGAACGGGAACGCCTCGTTCGACAAGTCGTCGGCGGTGAGCGAGCTCAGCAGCGCTCGCGAGTTGGGGCCCATCACGCTGAGCACGGCGTGCGCCGAGGTGACATCCACGGCCACCGCGCGGGCGTCGGCCGGGATGTGCTGCTTGAGGTAGGCGAAGTCGCGCACCTGGGTGGCCGCGGCGGTGACGACGAGGTAGCGGTCGTCGGCCTCGCGGGTGACGGTGAGGTCGGCCTCGATGCCACCGCGCTCGTTGAGCCACTGGGTGTAGACGATCCTGCCGACGGGTACCGACATGTCGTTGGCACTGATGCGGTTCATCACCGCTTCGGCGTCGGGGCCCTCCACCACGAACTTGCCAAAGCTCGACTGGTCGAAGATGCCCACGGCGTTGCGCACGGCGAGGTGCTCGGCGGCCGAGTAGTCGAACCAGTTCTGGCGGCCGTAGGTGTACTCGTAGCGCGGCTCGACGCCCTCGGGGGCGAACCAGTTGGTGCGCTCCCACCCGGCGGTCTCGCCGAAGCACGCGCCCTTGGCGGCCAGGCGGTCGTGCAGCGGCGAGCGACGCACCCCGCGGGCCGTGTCGGGCTGACGGAAGGGCCAGTGCATCGCGTACAGCAGACCCAGCGACTCGACCGTGCGGTCGTGCAGATACTGGCGGTTGCGCTGGAACGGCATCACACGGCGCACGTCGACGTCCCACAGGTCCATCGGCGGGTGGCCGTCGACGATCCAGTCGGCCAGCACCTTGCCCGCGCCGCCCGACGACTGGATGCCGATGGAGTTGAAGCCGCAGGCCATGTACAGCCCGGCCACATCGGGCGATTCGCCGAGCAGGTAGCGGTCGTCGGGGGTGAACGCCTCGGGCCCGTTGAAGAACAGGCGGATACCGGTCTCGGCCAGCAGCGGCATGCGGTGCGTGGCGGCCTCGACCAGCGGGGCGATGTGCTCGAAGTCTTCGGGCAGCGAGTCGAAGCAGAACGACTCGGGGATGCCCTTCATGCCCCACGGCTTGGCCACGGGCTCGAACCAACCGACCAGCAACTTGCCGGCATCTTCCTTGAAGTAGCCGCAGCCGTCCTGGTCGCGCAGCACCGGCATGGTGGGCGAGATGCCCTCCACCCCTTCGGTGACGATGTAGAAGTGCTCGGCCGCGTGTAGCGGCACCGTGGCGCCCACCGCGTCGCCGAGTTCGCGACCCCACATCCCGGCCGCGTTCACCACGGCATCGGCACGGATCTCGCCCTGCTCGCCGTCGACGCTGTAGGCCACGCCCACGGCGCGGCCACCCTCGACGATGATGCGGTCGACCTTCACGTTCTCGGCGATGCGCACGCCGTGGGCACGCGCGCCCTTTGCGAGGGCCTGGGTGGTGTCGATCGGGTTGGTGATGCCGTCGCCGGGCAGGTGCACCGCCCCGACGAGGTCGTCGATCCGCGACAGCGGCACCAGTTCTTTCACATCGGCCGGTGTGATGATGTTCACCTCGAGGCCGAAGCAGCGGGCCATGCTGGCGCCGCGCTTGAGTTCTTCGAAGCGCTCCTCGTTGGGGGCGATGGCCACCGAGCCGCGCTGCTGGAAACCCGTTGCCTGGCCGGTCTCGGCCTCGAGCGTGGCGAACAGGTTGGTGGTGTACTGAGCGAGGCGGGTGAGGTTGTGCGTGGCGCGCAACTGGCCCACCAGACCGGCCGCATGCCAGGTGGTGCCGCAGGTGAGTTGCTTGCGCTCGAGCAGCACCACATCGGTGACCCCGCGCTTGGCGAGGTGATAGGCGACGCTGCAGCCGACGATGCCGCCACCGACGATGACGACGCGTGCGTTGCTGGGCAGATCGGTCATGGAGGTTCCCCTGCGAAGGCGTTCGACGTGACGGACTCGTCGGCCGCTGTGAAATTTCGTCTATCTTTACACAGACCGGTGGTGCACATGCCACGCTGACCCAC
Source organism: Ilumatobacteraceae bacterium (assembly GCA_044359565.1). Lineage (GTDB taxonomy): Bacteria > Actinomycetota > Acidimicrobiia > Acidimicrobiales > Ilumatobacteraceae > VFMC01. The sequence goes on along the minus strand of JBIKLX010000110.1, from coordinate 2,508 downwards.
ACAGGGTCGGGTGTACAAGGGGGCTGCAGTGAGCGAACAGGCACGGATCGTCGTCATCGGCGGAGGCATTGCGGGGGTGAGCACCGCCTACCACCTGGCGCTGATGGGCTGCACCGACGTGCTGCTGCTCGAGCGCGACGAGCTCACCTCGGGCTCCACCTGGCACGCGGCCGGCAACGTGCCCACCTACAGCACGTCGTGGAGCGCGATGAAGGCGCAGAGCTACACCGCTGCGCTGTACCGCGAGCTGGCCGAAGAGTTCCCGATCAACTACCACGTCACCGGTTCGGTGCGCCTCGCCCACAGCGAGGAGCGCCTCGCCGAGTTCCGCCATGTCACCTCGATGGCCAACGCCCAGGGCATGGGCTACGACATGCTCACCCCGGCGCAGCTGCAGGAGATCTACCCGCTCGTCGAGACCCACGACCTCGTGGGCGCACTGTGGGACCCGCTCGACGGCGACATCGACCCGTCGCAGGTCACCCAGGCCCTCGCCACCCGCACCCGCGCCATGGGCGGCCGCATCCGCCGCTACGAGCGTGTCATCGGCCTCGAGCAGCAGCCCAACCACCACTGGACCGTCACCAGCCGCACCAAGAACGGCGACGTCAACGTCATCGAGTGCGAGATCGTCGTCAATGCCGCTGGCTACCGCGCCGGCGAGGTGATGGCCCTCCTCGGCCGCCACCACCCCATCGCCCAGATGTCGCACCAGTACTACGTCACCGACGAGATCCCCGAGCTCGCCGCCCGCAGCACCCCCCTGCCGCTGCTGCGCGACCCCGACACCAGCTACTACCTCCGCCAAGAGCGCAACAGCTACATCCTCGGGCCGTACGAGTGGAAGAGCACGGCGATGTGGCTCGACGGCATCCCCGACGAGTTCGCCAACATGCTGTGGTCGGAAGACCTCGAGCGCCTCGAACCGCAGATCCTCGACGCCGGCGAGCGCGTGCCGGTGCTCGGCGAAGCCGGTATCGCCCGCGTCGTGAACGGCCCCATTCCGTACGCCCCCGACGGCTACCCCTACCTCGGGCCCGAGCGCGGCCTGCGCAACTTCTTCCACTGCAACACGTTCAGCTTCGGCATCGCCCAGGGCGGAGGCGCCGGCAAGCTGATGGCCGAGTGGATCCTCGAAGGCCGGCCCGGCTTCGACGTGTGGGGCTGGGACCGCCGCCGCTACAAGGAGTACGCCACCACCGAGTACACCATCGCCAAGGCGCTCGAGCTGTACCAGCACGAGTACGCGATGGGCTTCCCCAACAAGGAGTGGCCGGCCGGCCGCCCCGGTTGGGTGTCGCCGCTGTACGACACGCTGGCAGCCAAGGGCGCGCACTTCGGCCAGCGCGGCGGCTGGGAGCGACCCACCTGGTTCGACGCCACCGGCGAGGTACCCGTCGACGACTACTCGTTCTTCCGCACCCAGGCCTGGCGCGGCCCGGTGGCCACCGAGTGCGAGGCCGTACGCAACCGCGTCGGCATCCTCGACATGCCGGGCTTCACCAAGATCGAGGTGAAGGGCCCGGGTGCCACCGCGTACCTCGACCATCTGCTGTGCACCAAGCTGCCCCGCCCGGGCCGCATCACCCTGGCCTACGCCCTGCTGCCCGACGGCAAGATCCTCAGCGAGTTCACGGTGGCGAAGATCGCCGACGACCACTTCTACCTGGTGGGCGCGGCGGGCGCCGAGTGGCACGACCTCGACGTGCTCGAGGCCGCACTGCCCACCGACGGTTCGGTCACCCTCACCAACATCAGCAAGGACTACGGCTCGCTGGTGCTGGTGGGCCCGCACGCCCGCGACGTGCTGGCGCAGGTCACCTCCACCCCGCTCGACAACACGGCGTTCCCGTGGCTCAGCGTCCGCGACATCGACACCGCGGTGGGCAGTGTGCGCACCCTGCGCGTGGGGTACGTGGGCGAACTGGGCTGGGAACTCCACGCCGCGAACGACCAGTTGGTGGCGCTGTACCACGCCCTGTGGGCGGCGGGCGAGCAGTACGGCATCGCCGACTTCGGCATCTACGCCGTCGACAGCCTGCGCCTCGACAAGGGCTACCGCGGCTGGAAGGGCGACATCGAGATCGGCTTCTCGCCGTTCGACGCGTCGCTCGACCGCTTCGTCGACCTCACCAAGGCCGACTTCGTCGGCAAGGCCGCGCTCGTGGCCGAGCAGGCCGCCGGGTCGCCGTGGCGGTTCGTGTCGATGACGCTCGACGAGGCCGGTGTGGCCGACGCCCCCGCCCTGTCGAGCATCTTCGACGGCGACGAGCGCATCGGCCTGGTCACCTCGGGCGGCTGGAGCTTCACACTCGGCCAGAGCATCGCCATCGGCTACGTGCGCCCCCAGTACGAGGCGCCCGGCACGAAGCTCACCGTGCTCGTCCAGGGAGTGCGCTGCGCCGCCACCGTGGGCACCGAACCCCTCTACGACCCCACCAACGCCCGCCTCCGCGCCTGACCCACCCAGCGCGATGAGCAACATGCGCACCTGCTGCGCAACTCGCT
>JBIKLX010000292.1:0-2931 GCA_044359565.1 Ilumatobacteraceae bacterium | reverse complement strand
CAGGTACGACAGCAGATACGACGCCACGTACAGCGCCAGAGCCACGAGCAGAATGCGGTGCAGCTTGCCGAAGTCGATACCGGTGGCACCGCCGCGGCCGGTGAGGCCGTTGAACACCACATCGGTGGCCTTGCCCAAGATGCGTGGGCCGAGCACCACCATCACCACGCTCACCACGGCGATGACCATTACGGCGATGATGCCGATGCGTTCGGGCTGCAACCGCTCGAACAGGCGGCTGGTCGTGGCCTGGAAGTTCTTCGACTTCTCCATCGGCACACCCACGGCGTGGAAACGCCCGCTACTCGGCCGCTGCTCGGCCGCGGCGACCGCAGCAGCGTTCTTCTCGGCCTCTGCCTCGTGGGCGTCGGTCTTGGGGGTGTCGCCGCTCATGCGGCCTCCTCGGCGCGCAACTGCGACGACACGATCTCGGCGTAGGTAGGGCAGGTGGCCAGCAGGTCGTCGTGGCGGCCGAGGCCGACGATGCGACCGTCCTCCAGCACCACGATCTGGTCGGCGCCGGCAATGGTGGCCACGCGCTGGCCGACGATCAGCACCGCGGCGTCGGCGGTCTCGGGCACCAGCGCAGCGCGCAGGCGTGCGTCGGTGGCCACGTCGAGCGCCGAGAACGAGTCGTCGAACAGGTACACCTCGGGCTTGCGCACCAGGGCGCGGGCGATGGCGAGTCGTTGGCGCTGGCCACCCGACACGTTGCTTCCGCCCTGGGCGATGGAGGCGTTCAGGCCATCAGGCATGGCCCGCACGAAGTCGGCCGCCTGGGCCACGGTGAGCGCGTGCCACAGTTCGTCGTCGGTGGCGTCGGGCTTGCCGTAGCGCAGGTTGCTGGCCACCGTGCCCGAGAACAGGTAGGGCTTCTGCGGCACCAGACCGATGCGGGCGCCCAGGGCGATCGGATCGAGTTCGCGCACGTCGACACCGTCGAACAGCACCTCGCCCGCGGTGACGTCGAACAGCCGCGGCACGAGGCCGACGAGGGTGGTCTTGCCCGACCCGGTGCTGCCGATGACCGCCGTGGTCTGGCCCGGCCGGCACAGCAGCGTGATGTCGTGCAGCACGTCGGCCTCGGCACCCGGGTAGCCGAAGCAGGCGCCCCGGAACTCGACGGTTCCGCGCAGCGGCACCGACTCGACCGGGTGCTCGGCGGTGACCACCGACGACTCGGTGTCGAGCACCTCGACGATGCGCTCAGCGCACACCGATGCCCGCGGCCACATCGACCCGATGAACGACGCCATCGTCACCGACATGAGGATCTGCACGAGGTAGGTGATGTACGCCACCATCGCGCCCACCTGCATGTCGCCGCTGGCGATGCGGTTCGAGCCGAACCACACCACGCCCACGGTGGTGATGTTCACCATCATGATGGCCGTCGGGAAGATGAGGGCCATCAAGCGCCCGGCCACCAGGGCGGTGTCGGTGACATCGTCGTTGGCGGCGCCGAAACGTACCGCCTCGTAGGGCTCGCGCACGAAGGCCCGCACCACACGCATGCCGGTGATCTGCTCGCGCAGCACTCGGTTCAGACTGTCGATGCGGTCTTGCATCACCTGGTACTGCGGCACCATCTGCCGGATGATCGCGATGATGACGACGATGAGCACCGGGATGCTCACCATCAGCAACCAGCTCAACCCGACGTCTTCGCTGAGCGCCATGATGATGCCGCCCACCGCGGTGATCGGTGCCGCCAGCAGAAGGGTGCACACCATCTGCACGAGCATCTGCACCTGCTGCACATCGTTGGTGATGCGGGTGATGAGCGACGGCGCCCCGAGCACACCCACCTCGCGAGCCGAGAAGTCGGTGACCCGCTGGAACAGGTCGCGGCGCACGTCGCGGCCGAACGCCATCGCCACCTTCGAACCCCAGTAGACGGCGGTGACCGACAGCGCCACCTGCAGCAGCGTGAACAGCAGCATCAATCCGCCGGTCGACCAGATGTAGTGCGTATCGCCGCGCAGCACACCGTTGTTGATGATGTGCCCGTTGAGTCGGGGGAGGTACAACCCGGCGATCGCCTGCGCGGCCTGGAGTACCACGATGAGCCACAGCTGAGCGCGGTAGGGGCGGAGGTGCGAACGGAGCAGGCGGATCAACATGGGATTGCTGCGCACGTTACCGAGCGTTCACCTGCGCAACGTAGTGGGAGGAACCACGGTGGGACGCACCGCTGCAGCGACGCGGTACGGTCGGCACATGGACACCGAGTACTGCCTCGTCGACACCGCCGACCACATCATGACCGTGCGCATCAACCGGCCCGATCGGCTGAACGCGCTGCATCCGGCGGCCAACGCCGAGTTGGGTCGGGTGTTCGATCACTTCGCCACCGACGACGACCTGTGGGTGGCCATCATCACCGGCGAGGGCCGCGGCTTCAGCGCCGGCAACGACCTGCGCCACCAGGCCGAGGGCGGCGAGCGGGTGGCGATGCCCAGCGGTTTCGGTGGCCTCACGTCGCGCTTCGATCTCGACAAGCCGGTCATCGCCGCGGTGAACGGTGTGGCGATGGGCGGCGGGTTCGAGATCGCGCTGGCGTGCGACCTGATCATTGCGTCCGATCAGGCCCGCTTCGCGCTGCCCGAACCGAAGGTGGGTCTGGCCGCGCTGGCCGGTGGCCTGCAGCGCCTGCCTCGTCAGATCGGGCCCAAGCGCGCGCTGGGCATGATCCTCACCGGCCGCCACGTCAGCGCCGCCGAGGGCTACGAGCTCGGCTTCGTGAACGAGGTGGTGCCGCACGAGCAGTTGATGGAGCGGGCGATGGACTGGGCGCGCCAGATCATCGCCTGTTCGCCGTTGTCGATCCGTGCCAGCAAGGACGTCGTCTACCGCAGCCTCGACATGGCCTCGCTACAGGAGTCGATGGAGGTGCCGTACGAGTCGGTGAAGCGGCTGGTGCGCAGCGAC
>JBIKLX010000109.1:0-10753 GCA_044359565.1 Ilumatobacteraceae bacterium | reverse complement strand
CCGGGCAGCGTCGTCTCCGTGGCCGGCCACGATCTGGCGGTGCTGCACACTCCGGGGCACTCGCCCGGATGCTGCTGCTTCCACGACGCGTCGAGCGGCGTGGTGTTCAGCGGCGACACCCTGTTCTGCGGTGGCCCGGGCGCCACGGGTCGCAGCTTCAGCGACGAACCCACCATCGTGCGGTCCATTCGCGATCGCCTGCTGGCACTGCCCGACCACACCATCGTGCACACCGGCCACGGCGACAGCACCACCATCGGTGCCGAACGAGCCGGAGTGCTGGCCCGTGCCGCCGAACTCGGGGTCTGAACAGGCCGAACAACACCCGTCCCCGGGGTGACGCGGCGCGCCGACGCTGGCAGAATTGCGCTATGCCGATGCGTCAGGAGTGCAAGCACTTCGAGAGCCGCACGTATGCGAACGGCGAGACCGTTCGCAAGTGCAACCTCGACCTCGCTCCCGACGCGCCCTGGCGGTGCCCTGAGGCCTGCAGCGCGTTCGAGCGTCGGATGGACATGGGTTGGACGTACGGCAAGATGGTCGCTTCGGCAGGTCCTGACGAGCCGCCGGGGCTCGACGACGGCAGCGCGGCTGCGGTGCTTGACGAGGCCGAGGACTTCCTCAACTCGGTCGGGGCCCAGGTGATCGCCGAAGTGGAGAGTGAACGCCGTCAGCGCGAAGAGCGCGGGCGGCGTGGCTTCGGACGCCTGTTCCGCCGTCGCCGCGACTGACCGGCTGGGGAATTTGCACTATCCAGACAGTAGTATTTCGCTCGTGCGTGCGTTCTCCCCCGACGCGGTCCGCTCTCTTGCGTCCACCGATCTCGATGCCCGGCTCGCTGCCGTCGAACGTGCAGCGACAGCCCCGCTGCCCACCGCCGACGAGGAGGTGTGGCGGTACAGCCGCATCGGCGAACTCGACCTCGATTCATTCGTCCCGGGTCGGGCCACCACCACGGTCACCGGTGGCGATCCGGCTGCCCAGGTGGTCACCGGTGCCGCCCTCGGCGACCTGCTCGACGCTGAGCCTGCGGTCGACGTGTTCCACGAACTCAACACTGCGTTCATGGACACCGTGCTCGTGCGCGTGGGCCGTGGCAAGGCGGTGGGCGAACCCATCGTCGTCACTCATCGCATCGACGCCGATGGGCTAGCCGTCTTCCCCCGTGTGGTGATCGATGCTGCCGACGACGCCGAGGTCACCGTTGTCGAGCAGTTCGTCTCGCCCGTGGGCGTGCGCGCCCTGGTGGTGCCCCGACTCGAAGTGCGCGCCGCCCAGTCGGCCCGTGTGAAGTACCTCGGGGTGAACCTGCTCGGGCACAGCACCTGGATGCTCGGGCACCAACGGGCGATCGGCGAGCGCGACTCCACCATGCTGCTGTCCACCGTGGCGCTGGGCGGCGATTACGCCCGCATGCGCACCGATGCCCGTGCCGTGGGTGCCGGTGCCAGCACCCGCCAGATCGCGCTGTACTACGCCGACGGCGATCAGATGCACGATTTCCGCACGTTGCAGGATCACATCGCCCCGAAGACCCACAGCGACCTGCTGTTCAAGGGTGCCGTGCAGAACCGGGCCCGCAGCGTGTACACCGGCCTCATCCGCATCCGTCACGACGCCAAGGGTTCGGCAGCGTTCCAGACCAACCGCAACCTCACCCTCAGCCACGGTGCGTGGGCCGAGAGCGTGCCGAATCTCGAGATCGAGACCAACGACGTGAAGTGCAGCCACGCCAGCACCGTCGGCCCCATCGACGACGAACAGCGGTTCTACCTCGAGAGCCGGGGCATCCCGCCCGAGGTGGCCGAGCGGTTGGTCGTGCTGGGCTTCTTCGACGAGGTGCTCGACCAACTGCCCGTCGGCCCGCTCGCCACCGAACTGCGCCAGCAGGTCAGTGCCAAGCTGCAACGGAGGACCTCATGAGCACCGCATCCGGTGTCACCGTGTGCCGTCTCGACGACCTGGCACCGAACAGCGCCACCCGCTTCGACGTCGCCGGCCGCAAGGTGGCCGTCATCCGCATCGGCGACGACGTGTACGCCATCGGCGACACCTGCAGCCATGCCGACGTGTCGCTGAGCGAGGGCGAGCTGTACTGCGACTCGAAAGAGATCGAGTGCTGGAAGCACGGCAGCCTGTTCTCGCTCGAGACGGGCCAGCCGGTCACCCTGCCGGCCACGGTGCCGGTGCCGGTGTTCGTCGCCCGCGTGGTCGACGGCGCCGTGGTGGTCGATGTCGAGCCCTCGTCGAGGAGTGCGTCATGAGCACGCTCAGCATCTCCGGCCTCACCGCATCGGTGGTGGGCAAGCAGATCCTCAACGGCATCGACCTCACTGTGTCGAGCGGCGAGGTGCACGCCGTGATGGGCCCTAACGGCGCGGGCAAGAGCACGCTCAGCGCCGTGGTGATGGGCAAGCCCGGCTACGAGGTGCTCGGCGGTTCGGTCACCCTCGACGGCACCGACCTGTTGGCGCTGCCGGCGTGGCAACGCGCGCAGGCGGGGCTACACCTCGTGTCGCAGTACCCCAGCGAGGTGCCCGGTGTGAAGCTCGACCAGGTGATGGCCGAGGCGCTGCGGGCCCGTGGCCGCTCCACCGACGGCCTCGAGGAGTTGCTCGAGGCCGAGGCGGAGCGCATCGGCTTTGCTCCGGAACTGCTGCACCGCGCGCTCAACGTCGACCTGTCGGGCGGCGAGAAGAAGCGCAACGAGACCCTGCAATTGGCGGTGCTGCAGCCGCGCATCGCCATCCTCGACGAGCTCGACTCGGGCCTCGACATCGATGCGTTGCGCGACTGCGCCCGCCGCATCGAAGCGATGACCGACGAGGGCCTGGGTGCGCTGGTCATCACGCACTACAACCGCTTGCTCGAAGAACTCCGCCCCGATGTCATCCACATCCTGGTGAAGGGTCGCATCGTCGCCAGCGGTGGTCCCGAGTTGGCCGACCAACTCGAGCGCGACGGCTACGCCGCCTTCAGCGACGACGCCGATGGCGACGCCGAGCCGGGTTCTGGTTCAGCCGCTGGCTCCGGCTCGTCGCTCGACGACCTGTTCCGCCTCTGACCCCACCGCGATGAGCAGTATGCGCACCAGGCGCACGTGTTGCTCATCGCGCCCGAACCCACGCCCGCCGCGATGAGCGGTGTGCGCACCGGGTGCGCAGCGTGCTCATCGCGACGGGGTGCGGGGGGTCACATGGTCCGCAGGCGGCGGACGCGCTCGTCGGTGGCGGGGTGGGTGGAGAAGAGGCGAGCCATCTGCTGGCCCTGGCTGCCGCGGGCCTCGGCCAGCGGGTTGTGGATGTAGGCCTGCGCCTGAGCGGGCGCCACGGCCATCGGACGCTGGACTGCCAGCACCTCGATCCGCTCGAGCGCGTTGGCGAGGTTGCGGCCGGTTCCCAGCAGTTCGGCAGCACCTCGGTCGGCCTCGAACTCGCGCGACCGCGACACCGCCATCTGGATGAGCGACGCAGCGATCGGTGCCAGCAGCGAGACGAGCAGCATGGCGATGGGGTTCGGCCGGTCTTCGTCGTCGCGGCCACCGCCGAACATCGATGCGAACATCGCCATCTGGGCGATGAAGCTGATGGCCGTGGCGATTGCCGCAGCGACCGAGCCGATGAGGATGTCGCGGTGCTTCACGTGCATCAGTTCGTGGGCCATCACGGCCTCCACCTCATCGCGTGGCATCGAGGCGAGCAGTCCGCTCGTCGCGCACACCACGGCGTGGCGGGGGCCGCGACCCGTGGCGAACGCGTTCGGCTGCTCGCTCGGCGAGATGGCGACCCGTGGCATCGGCAGATTGGCGCGCTCGGCGAGCGAGCGAACCATGCCGTAGAACTCGGGATGGTCGGCTTCGGTGATCACCGTGGCGCGGGCCGAGCGGAGGGCCAGCTTGTCGCTGTACCAATACGAGCCGCCCACCATCACCAGTGCAATAGCGAGGCCGATGGTGAGCGAGGCGGCGCTGCCGCCGCCGATGAGACCGGCGACGGCGACGATGAGGCCGCCGAGCCCGGCGAGCAGCACGCCGGTCTTCAGCGTGTTCGCAGACATGGGGGTGTCAGTTCCTTTCGTGTGAGGACGGGGTCAGAAGTCGAAGAGTTCGCCGAGTAGCGACTTCTTCTTCTTGTGCGGGTAGCCGCGCTTGTAGTCGTCGTCGTCGTCCCAGTCCTTCTGGCGAGGTGGGGCCGGCATGGTCATCACTGCCGGCTGGGGTGCCGCTGCTGTCGCCGCGCCGGCCGAACGCTCGATCAACTTGTCGAGTTCGCCACGGTCGAGCCAGACGCCGCGGCATGCCGGGCAGTAGTCGATCTCGATGCCCTGACGATCGGTCATCACCAGGTTGGTGTCGGAGCAGATGGGGCACTTCATGGTTCCTCCTTGGGGGTGGGAGATCAGGCGGCGCTGACGGCGCGGCGGCGGACGACGAACTTGCGAGCCTCTTCGAGCCACAGCACCGACGAGGCAACGGCGATGCAGAGCAGCCACTGCTCGGCCGAGATCGACGTGGTCTCGAACAGGCGTTGGAACGGGCCGACGTGGGTGACCGCAACTTGCAGTGCGATAACCGCGCCGAGCGCCAGCCACAGCAGCCGATTGCTGAACGTGTAGCGGTTGAACGCCGTGCCTTGCTCGCTGCGCACGTTGAGGATGTTGAAGAACTGGAACAGCACGAACGTGTTGAAGGCCATCGTGCCGGCCACGGTGGCGACACCAGCTTCGGCGGTGTCGGCGCCCGGCGCCCAGGCCAGCACGGCCAGGGTGCCCAGTGCCATCGTCACTGCGGCGAGTCCCGTTGCAGCCCAACGGGGCTTGGTGAGGATCTTTTCGTCGATGGGTCGCGGCCGCCGAGTCATCACGTCGTTGCCGCCACGGTCGAGGCCGAGAGCCATCGCCGGCGGGCCGTCCATGATGATGTTCACCCACAAGATGGCGATCGCCGTGAAGGGCTTGCCGCTGGCGATGTCGAACGCCACGGCCAGCAGGAACAGCACGGCGAAGCCGAGGGTGGTCGACAGCTGGAAGCGGACGAACTTGACGATGTTGTCGTAGATGGTGCGGCCGCGGCTGACGGCCCGAACGATCGTGGCGAAGTTGTCGTCGGCCAGCACCATGGTGGCGGCCTCCTTCGTCACCTCGGTACCGGTGATGCCCATGGCGATGCCCATGTCGGCCTTCTTCAGTGCCGGCGCGTCGTTCACGCCGTCGCCCGTCATGGCCGTGACGTTGCCCTTGGCCTGCAGGGCGGCGACGAGGCGGATCTTGTGCTCGGGGGCCACCCGGGCGAACACCGTGATGTCGTCGATCTCGGCGGCGAGCTGCTCGTCGCTCATCGTGTCGAGGTGGGCGCCCGTGACCGAGCGGCCGGTGAGGCCCAGTTCGCGCCCGATCGCGGCAGCGGTCGAGGCGTGGTCGCCGGTGATCATCTTCACCCGGATACCGGCGCTGTGGGCCTCGGCAATCGCCACCTTTGCTTCAGGGCGGGGCGGGTCGACGATGCCTGCAAGGGCGATGAGGGTGAGGTCGTTCACCAGTTCGAGCGGGTCGACGCCGTCGTCGACGAACTCGCTCCAGTCGGCCAGGTCGAAGGTGCGGCGGGCAACGGCAAGCACGCGTAGGCCGTTGCTGGCGAGACGGTCGTTGTGATCGCGCAGCGCCTCGCTGTACTGAACGATCGGCACAGCCTCACCGTTCATGTCGATCACCCTGCTGGCGCGGGCGAGCAGCACGTCAGGTGCGCCCTTGACGAAGATGGTCACCACTCGCCGGCCGTCGCTTTCGACGGTCTCGTGCACGGTGGCCATGAACTTGTTGGCCGAGTCGAACGGCACCTCGGCGAGGCGTGGGTGGTTGGCCCGCAGCCGGTCGACGTCGAGGCCGCCCTTCGCGGCGAGTACGACGAGGGCGCCTTCGGTGGGGTCGCCCACGAGCTCGAACGTCCCATCAGCCGCGGTGCGCACGACGGCGTCGTTGCACAGCGCCATCGGCAGCAGCGCACTGTCGAGCGACACGGGGCTGTCGGTGTCGAGGTGCTCGATGGTGCCGACGGGCGAGTAGCCCTCGCCCGTCACGGCATGCCGCTGCAGTTGGGCGACGATCTCGACGGCGGTCATCTGGTTGAGGGTGAGGGTGCCGGTCTTGTCGCTGCAGATCACGCTGGTGCAACCGAGGGTCTCGACCGAGGCGAGGCGCTTGACGATGGCGTGTTGGCGGGCCAGCTTCGACACGCCGATGGCGAGCGTGACGGCGGTGACGGCGGGCAGGCCCTCGGGGATGCTGGCCACTGCGAGGGCGACGGCCAAGAGCAGTAGTTCGTCGAAGCTGTCGCCGCGCAGCAGGCCGATGCCCACCACCGCCAGCACGATGACGCCGGCGAGTTTGGCCAGGCTGTGGGCCAGGCCGTCGAGCTGCTTCTGCAGTGGCGTCTTCTCGGTCTCGGTGGCCCGCAGCAGGCCGGCGATACGGCCGATCTCGGTGCCCATGCCGATGGTGGTGACGACGAACTCGCCGCGGCCGCGCGACACGGTGGTGTTCATGTGCACCATGCCGCGTCGGTCGCCCAGCGGCACGGCGTCGCGGTCGACGACCTCGGTGCTCTTCGGGGCGGGCTGGCTCTCGCCGGTGAGAGCCGCTTCTTCCACCTCGAGGGTGTTGGCCACCAGCAGGCGGCCATCGGCGGGCACTCGGTCGCCTGCCTCGATCATCACGATGTCGCCGGGCACCAGTTCGCTGGCCGGCACGTTCGCCAGGCCACCGTTGCGTCGCACCCGGGTCTGGATGATCAGCATCTTCTTCAGCGCGTCGAGGCTCTTTTCGGCCCGGTTCTCCTGCACGAAACCGATGACGGCGTTGAGGACCACCACGACGAGTACCACGATCGGCGTCTTCACGTCGTCGCTCACCACGAAGGCGACCACGGCGGCCCCGAGCAGGATGAGGATGAGCAGATCGCTGAACTGGGCGAGCAACCGCTTCCAGGCCGGGGTCCGGGCCTCCTCGGCCAGCGCGTTCGGGCCGAAGACAGCTGCACGTTCGGCGACGGTGGCCAGGTCGAGGCCGACGGTCGGGTCGACGCCGAGCACGGTGGCGACGTGTGCGCCGTCGCGTCGATGCGGTTCGGGAACGTCAAGAGTACGGCTGGCGGAAGTGGGGAGGGTGATCACAGACGGTGTCCTTCGGTCGTGGTGGCAACCGAAGGTCTCTCCCGCCCGCTCGGCTCGCACGAGCCGTTCGAACCTCCATCACCGGGCAATGAGTGCCGTGATGACGATGATGGAGTCGAGGGATACTCCCCTTCCTCGGGGATACTAGACGTGGATTTCAAGTGTGCCAACGCGAGCGGCAACATTCCGCTGACGTTGCGTGCGCGGGTAGCGTCTCGTTCCGTGACCGAACGGCATCCCAACGTGCTCCGCGTGCTCGAAGCCGGTGCCGCCCGGGGCCTCACCATCGAGCCGCGTACCTTCCCAGAAGGCACCAAGACTGCGCTCGATGCTGCCACCGCCATCGGTGTGGATGTGGGCCAGATCGTGAAGAGCCTGATCTTCGCCGTCGATGGCGAAGTGGTGTTGGCCTACGTGAGTGGCTCGAACCAGCTCGATGAGAGGAAGCTGGCCGCAGCTGCCGGTGGTGCCAAGTGCGCCCGGGTGGATGCCGACACCGTGCGCGAGGTGACCGGGTTCCCCATCGGTGGCGTGCCGCCGTTCGGCCACAAGACGCATCTGCGGGTGTTCATCGACCCCGACCTGCTGCAGTACGACGAGGTGTGGGCTGCGGCGGGCACGTGGCACGACGTGTTCGGCATCGAACCCCACAAGTTGGTCGAGGCCAGCGAAGGCCTGGTCACCGAGCTGAAGCGGGTTTAGCAACTAGTTGACTGGTTTCGGGCGACCAACTTATGATTTTTGGATGCCGCAGTCGGTAAGGGATCAGTTAGTCGGTGGGACGCGAACTTCTGTCGGTGAAGCTGAGCAGGTAGTGAAAGAGTCTCTCGTCTCACTTCCGTTACGAAGAGAGATCTACGAGTTGTTCCTTGACGATGACCCGGTTGTTGCGATGAGGGCAAGCTACGTGGCGATGAAGTTGGCGCAAACTGATCCAACGACTGTGCAAGAGTTCAAGAAGCTGCTGCTCAAGAATCTTTCTCACTACACACAACAAGAGGTTCGGTGGCACGTGCCGCAGTTGTTGGTTCACATGAAACTCACTACTGCGGAGCGACGCAATGCCTACGAGGTTGTCATGGAATGGTCTGAGACTGACTCGAGCAAGATTGTGGCCTACTACGGGTTGCAGGCGGCAGCGGACTTCGCAGAAGTTGACGATGCATTACTTGAAGATTTCATTCCGAGGTTGCGAAAACTGAACGCTCGCGGGGCGAAGTCGGTCTCAAACCGTTGTAAGAAAATTGCCAAACAGTTGGAGATCGAGCTCTAGTGCCGGTGGGTTGCCTCAACCAAAGGTGGCGTGCCGCCGTTCGGCCATAGGACGCATCTGCGGGTGTTCATCGACCCCGACCTGCTGCAGTACGACGAGGTGTGGGCCGCAGCGGGCACGTGGCACGACGTGTTCGGCATCGAGCCCCACAAGCTTGTCGAGGCGAGCGAAGGCCTGGTCGTGGGGCTGAAGAAGGGCTGAGCGTCGGCTCCGAAAGCACACCGCACACGGCACGGTCAATAACCACGCAGGTCTGATTGACGCACGCTGCAAGCATTGGCGGATGGCGCTCACCATTGACTGCGTTCTCATCGACTGCGCCGACCTCGACCTCATGACGACCTTCTGGTGCGAGGCGCTCGGTCTCGAACATGTATGGACCGGACCATCTGGCGGTCACCTGCTTGCGTCGACAGATGGGTCCGGCGGTCGGCTCGGCTTGATGCCCGGCCACCGTGGCAAGACGGCGAAGAACCGGGTGCACTTCGACCTTCGTCCCGATGATCAGCAGGCGGAAATCGAGCGACTCCAGGCACTCGGAGCCAGACGCATCGACATCGGACAGATCGACGTCACGTGGGTCGTGATGGCGGACCCTGAGGGGAATGAGTTCTGCGTGTTGCGCTCGCTCGACCAAAGGGCGAGGGAGCAAGCCGATCGCGGCGATTGACCGTCTGATGTCTTGCAATTCGGGTCAGCGGGCGGTTGGATGGCGACATGCCCGCCAACGGTGACGCCGTCGAACTGACCGCAGTCCTGTGGGCCGCGCCCGAGGGCGGGTTCAGTGCGTTGAATCCCGAGACGGGCACCATGTCGGAGGGTGAGACCCAGGCGGAGGCGTTGCGCAACTTGGCCGAGGCCACGGCGCTGTATCTCGAGGAATTCCCTTTGCCGCTCGGTGAGCGGCCAGTGATCACCACGTTCCACATCGCCGACGTTGCCTGAACTCCCGCACGTCTCGGGGACGGAAGCCATCCGAGCGCTCGAGCGTCTCGGTTTCGTCGTGGTGCGTCAGCGCGGGAGTCACGTGATGATGCGCCGCGGTTCGGTCGGTTGCGTGGTGCCCCTCCATCGTCAGATCAAGCGAGGGACGTTGGGCGGCATTCTCCGGCAAGCGGGTGTCGACGCCGAAGCGTTCATCGGAGCGCTTGGTCGCTGACGGGCTTCACAAGCCAACGGGGGCGTACCGCCCTTCGGTCATAAGACCCACCTGCGCGTGTTCATCGATCCCGACCTGCTGCAGTACGACGAGGTGTGGGCTGCGGCGGGCACGTGGCACGACGTGTTCGGCATCGAACCGCACAAGTTGGTCGAGGCGAGCGAAGGCATGGTCGTAGAGCTGAAGAGGGGCTGAGGCGCTCGGTCGTCGCGGCTACCGTCGGCGACGTGGCGCAACCACGGGCTCTCGATCCCGGTCTTCGTGCCGTTCTCGACTGCCAGGTGCTGGTTCTGCTGGAGCTCAGCGACGAGGTGCTGAAAGATGTGACGCTGACGGAGTGCCTTCGTCAGTTCCATCCTTAGAGCTGGACCGTTCACGAGATCAATGGTCACTGGTTCGGAGAGTTGGAGGATGAGCCGCCAAACGTTCCGGTTCCGACACTCGGATGGACGATGTGGCATCCGGTGTGGTGGCTCGAAACGCTCTTGGCGGTGAGTCGCGGTGAGGATGCACCGTCGGTCTCAGAGGTCGAGTGGCCAGGCCCGGTGACGACCATCGCTCGAATCCGCGAACTCTGGTCGGAGTGGACCTCCTTCGTCGGCGGGTCAGTTCGGCCCGCCGACGATGCCGGAACTGCTGTCGTGACGCGGCGCCGTTCGAGCGCTGGGGCCCGTCGTATGCTGACGGAGTGGAGCAGGTGCCGACAATCGAGGACAGCCGAGGGGTCGACATCAGTCAGATCCGTCGTCAGCTGCGAATGACGGTGCCCGAGCGGGTTCGGTCCATGGTCGAGGCGGCGAACACGATGCTCGCAATCCAGGAGCGTGCGCAGGCCTCGCTCCGCCGGGAACTCTGATGTTCGACCCCGTTCGGATCTGTCAGATCTTGAACGAGGAGGACGTCGCGTACGTCATTGTCGGAGGGTTTGCGTCAGTGGTCCACGGCTCATCGCTGCCCACTCGGGACATCGACGTCGTCCCGTCTCGCCAGGAGGAGAATCTCGATCGCCTCAGTCGCGCGTTGCGCCGGATGAACGCGATGATCCGTACAGGAGGCGACCCAGTTCCGGCGCCGATCGACGGACGCTTCCTCGCCAACATGCCGATCATGCTCAACCTTGTCACCGACCTCGGCGACGTCGACCTCACCTTCACC
>JBIKLX010000291.1:0-2963 GCA_044359565.1 Ilumatobacteraceae bacterium | reverse complement strand
CGGAAGTCGGTGCGGCGTCGGACCGCCGCATCACCTGCTTCGACCGCGATACCGAGGCGTTCGTACGACTCGATGATCAGTGCCGTGAGCAGGTCGTCGCGGCTGGGGAAGTAGCGGTAGATGGCCGAGCTGACCATGCCGAGGTCGCGGGCGATGGCCCGCAGTGACAGTGCCGAGGCGCCCTCGGCAGCCATCTGCTCGCGCGCCAGTCGGAGGATTTCCGCCGTGGTGGCCGCTCGGGCCCGTTCGCGCATACCGGTCATGGGGTGAGCGTAACGGACGTCACAGGAGAAACGAGAGCAGTGCTCTCGACAACTCGGCTGATCCGGTGCCATAGTGTGAGCACCGCTCTCCAAACGGAGCGGTGCTCTACCGAAGGAGACCTTCCACCATGCAGCATCATCTCGTCATCGGCAGCGGGCCCGTCGGCTCGGGCATCGCCCAACGCCTCGCCGACCAGGGGTCGCCCGTCACCGTGTTCACCCGTAGCGGTACCGGCCCGGTGCACCCGTCGATCACGCTCGCGAAGGGCGACGCCACCGACGCCGCCGCAATCGCCCGCCACGCCGAGGGTGCGGCCACCATCTTCAACTGCGCCAACCCGCCGTACCACCGGTGGGGTACCGACTGGCCGCCGATGCACCAGGCCATCATGACTGCGGCCGAGCGCACCGGCGCCGTCGTCGTGATGATGGACAACCTGTACGCCTTCGGTACCGATCGGCCGATGCCGATGAAGCCGACCGATCCGCTGCTGGCCACCGGCGAGAAGGGCTCGGTGCGGGCCCGCATGGCCACCGAGCTGCTGGCAGCCCACGCTGCCGGCCGCCTGCGCGCCACGCTCGCCCGGGCCAGCGATTTCTACGGACCCGGTGTCGTCGATGCGTCGCTCGGCGAGCGGGTCGTGCCTCGAGTGCTGGCCGGCAAGAAGGTGTCGGTGCTCGGCCGGGTCGACGTGCCGCACAGCGTCACCTACATGCCCGACGTCGTCGCCACGATGGTCACCATCGCCACCGACGAGCGCGCCTGGGGCCAGGCGTGGCACGTGCCCAGTGCGCCGGCCGTCAGCCAGCGCGACGCCGTGCAGGCGCTGGCCAAGGCTGCCGGTACCACCGTGCAGGTGGGCTCTGTGCCGAACCTGGCCCTCACGGTAGGCGGCCTGTTCAACCCGTCGCTGAAGGCCCTGAAGGAGGTCTTGTACCAGTTCGACAAGCCGTGGATCATCGATGCCTCGCTCACCGAGCAGACCTTCGGCCTGGCTGCCACGCCGCTGGCCGAAGGTGCTGCGGCCACCGTGGCGTGGTGGCGCCAGCGTCTCGCCGCCTAGCCTCTGCGCCGTGCAGCGACGCATCCCGAACCCAGCCGACTTCGCCCAGTTGCTCCGGCTGAAAAAGCCCATCTGGAACCCCACCACCCGGCGGCTCGCGTCGGCGCAGACCATCTACGACCTGCGCTCGATCGCCAAGCGCACCACGCCCCGCGCTCCGTTCGACTACACCGATGGTGCAGCCGAGGGCGAACTCTCGCTGGCCCGTGCCCGCCAGGCGTTCGAGGACGTCGAGTTCCACCCGGCCATCCTGCGCGACGTGTCGCACGTCGACACCTCCTGCGAGGTACTCGGTGGCCGGTCGAGCCTGCCGTTCGGCATTGCTCCCACCGGCTTCACCCGCATCATGCACACCGAGGGCGAGCGGGCGGGCGCAGCCGCCGCGGGCGCGGCGGGCATCCCGTTCTCGCTGTCGACGGTGGGCACCACCAGCCCCGAGGGCGTGCGCGAGGCCAACCCGAGCGGACGCAACTGGTTCCAGCTGTACATGTGGAAAGACCGCGACCGCTCGATGGAGGTGGTCGAGCGTGCAGCGAAGGCGGGCTTCGACACGCTGCTCGTCACGGTCGACGTGCCGGCCGCCGGGGCGCGCCTGCGCGACAAGCGCAACGGCCTCACCATCCCGCCGTCGCTCACGCCGCGAACGTTCCTCAACGCCGTGCCGCGGGTGCGGTGGTGGGTCGACTTCCTCACCACCGAGCCGGTCAGCTTCGCCAGTTTCGAGCACTGGGACGGCACGGTGGCCGAGTTGCTCGACACGATGTTCGACCCCACGGTCGACTTCGACGACCTGCGCTGGATCAAGTCGCAGTGGAAGGGCAAGTTCGTCGTGAAAGGCATCCAGACGCTCGACGACGCCAAGGCGGTGGTCGACATCGGTGTCGACGGCATCGTCCTGTCGAACCACGGCGGCCGCCAGCTCGACCGCGCCCCGATCCCGTTCCACCTGCTGCCCGAGGTGGCTCGTGAGGTGGGCCGCGACACCGAACTCATCGTCGACACCGGCATCATGTCGGGTGCCGACATCGTCGCTGCCGTCGCCCTCGGCGCCCGCTTCACCCTGGTGGGGCGCGCCTACCTGTACGGCTTGATGGCAGGTGGCCGCGCCGGGGTCGACCGCACGATCGAGATCCTGCGCGACGAGGTCGTGCGCACGATGAAGCTGGTGGGTGTGTCGAGCCTCGACGAACTCGAGCCCCGCCACGTCACCCAACTCGTCCG
Source organism: Ilumatobacteraceae bacterium (assembly GCA_044359565.1). Lineage (GTDB taxonomy): Bacteria > Actinomycetota > Acidimicrobiia > Acidimicrobiales > Ilumatobacteraceae > VFMC01. Next base: position 415 of record JBIKLX010000291.1, on the reverse strand, counting down.
CATGGTGCCCATCGCCCGCTGACTGCGGTCGGTTCCCAGGCACGCAGCAAGCGCCTCGCCCAACTGGAGGAAGCATGAACGCCGACCCGGCCCCGCCGCCGATCGAGCCCGATCAGAAGAACTGGACGTGGGTGCTCGAGCGCACCTGCCCCGACTGTGGGTTCGATGCGGCGTCCACCCCCGCTGCCGCCGCGCCCGGGCTCGTGCAGTCGCAGGTCGACACATGGAGGTCGTTGCTCGCTCATGAGCATGTCCGCCTGCGTCCGACCGCCAGCCAGTGGTCGGCCCTCGAGTACGCATGCCATGTGCGCGACGTCTTCCGGCTCTTCGATCGCCGGATCGAGCTGATGCTCACCGAGACCGCGCCTCGCTTCGCGAACTGGGACCAGGACGAAAACGCGCTCGAGGATCGCTA
>JBIKLX010000290.1:0-2964 GCA_044359565.1 Ilumatobacteraceae bacterium | reverse complement strand
CCGTGGCGGGGTGGCAGAGTGGGGTGAAGACAAGGGGGAAATGATGCGTCGAGCAACAGCACTGGGAGTGGCGATCGCACTGGTCGCCGTGGCGGCATGCAGTGGCGACGACGCAGCATCGCCCGGAACCACGGCACCGGCGAGCACGGCCGTACCTGTCACCACGGCAGCACCAGCTCCTGAGACCACTGTGCCCGAGCCCACCGCTCCCACGGCCGAGCAGTTGGCCGCGGTCGACGCACTGCTGTCGGGCGTGGCACCCGGCTGCGACCCGCTCGACATGCGCCAATGCCTGCTGCCGTTCCCGAGCAACCACTTCCTGGTCGACGATCCGGCCACCGACACCGGCCGGCGCGTCGCGTTCCCGGAGGGCTCGGCCCCGGCCAACGTCGACGGCACGTGGGTCGAGCTCACCGAGTGGAACCGCAACGACGGGTTCAGCCCGAACACCCCGATCCTCACCTACGTGCCCGGCCTCGATGCCGAGGCGTCGAACCTGCCGCCGTGGACCGACCTCGAGGCCTCACTCGCACCCGACGCTCCCGTGGTGCTGATCGACGTCGACAGCGGCGAGCGCGTACCGCTGTGGGCCGAGCTCGACACCAAGGCCGACGACGACGCCGATCGCCTGCTGGCAATCCACCCCGCCGTGCCGTTGGCCGAGGGCCACACCTATGTGGTCGGCCTGCGCAACCTGGCGGGCGCCGACGGCGAGCTGCTCGACACGTCGCCCGTGTTCGCCGCGTACCGCGACGGGTGGGCTGCCGACGTCAGCGCGCTCGCCGATCGGGCCGAGGTGATGGATGCCAACCTCGCCGCACTCGAGGCCGCCGGAGTCGCACGCGACGAACTGCAGCTCGCCTGGGACTTCACCGTGGCCAGCCAGCGCAACATCAGCGAGCGGATGCTGCACATCCGCGACGAGGCACTGACGGCGCTCGGCGACGCTGCGCCCGCCTTCACGGTCACCGCTGTCACGCCGGCGCCCGACGACGGCATCGCGTTCCAGGTGGAGGGCACCTACACCGTGCCGAACTACCTCACCGGCGACGGCGGCCCGGGAAACCGCTTCTTCTACGGCGACGGGGTGAGCGCCACCGGCGACGAACTGCCGGTACAGAACGGCACGGTCGAGGCGTCGTTCCTGTGCAACGTGAGCGACGCGACAGTCGCCGGCAGCGAGCCCGCCCACCTCGTGCAATACGGCCACGGCCTGCTCGGCAGTAACCGCGAAGTGGGCGCCGGCAACCTGCGCGCCTTCTCGAACGAGCACAACACCGTGTTCTGCGCCACCAAGTGGGCCGGCATGAGCGAGGACGACATCGGCAACGCTGCGGCGACGCTCGCCGAGTTCTCGAACTTCCCCACGATGGCCGACCGGCTGCAGCAGGGCGTCCTCAACCAGGTCTTCCTCGGCCGGCTGATGATCCACCCCGACGGGCTGGCGAGCGACCCGGCGTTCCAACGCGCCGACGGCACACCGCTTGTCGACACCGCCCATCTCGACTACGACGGCAACAGCCAGGGCGGGATCATGGGGCTGATGCTCGCCGCGGTGTCACCCGACATCGAGCGCGCCGTGCTCGGCGTGGTGGGCATGAACTACTCGATGCTGCTCGAGCGCTCGGTCGACTTCGACACCTACGAAGCGATCATGGAACCGGCCTACCCGAACGACCTCGACCGGGTGATGCTGATCACCCTCATCCAGATGCTGTGGGACCGCGGCGAGGGCGCCGGCTACGTGCAGCACATCACGTCCGACCCCTATGCGGGCACACCGGCGAAGGACGTACTGCTGCACGTGGCGTTCGGCGACTGGCAGGTCACCGAGCTGTCGGCGTTCGTCGCCGCCCGGGCGATGGGCGTCACCATCCACAGGCCGGTCACCGCCGACGGACGGAGCGCCGAGAAGGAGCCGGGCTGGGGCCTCGAGTCGACCGCGTACCCGAGCGACGGCTCGGCGATCGTGGTGTGGGACTCCGGCAGCGATCCGATCCCGTTCGAGAACACGCCGCCGCGCACCAGCCGCGACTCGCACGAAGACCCGCGCGCCGACCCCGATGTACGACGGCAGAAGGCGGCGTTCCTGTTCGACGACACGCTCATCGACGTGTGCGACGGGGCGGCGTGCTCGGCCGACCCCCGCGACTGACGTCCGCAACATTTCTTCCCGAGCGGGTTGACATACGAACTGGTGTTCGTGTAGCGTGCTTGACGTTCCGATCTTCCCCTCGGAACCAGATCGAACCCGGTTCGGGTTCCCGACATATCGGTTGCTGGTCGCCCGCTGCTGGTGCGGGGGTGTGGGGAGGTGTGCGTGTTGTCAGTATCTGCTGGGGGTGTCACATGCGTGAGCCCTCTCGACCGGTTCCGGCGCGTCGCCGATACGGATGTGTCCGTGGTGGACGAGGTGGCGGTGGCGGTGTTGTTGTCCGACGTCGCCGGCCTGCAACGATTCCTGCAGGCACGTGAGATCGACCTGAACCAGCGGTTGCGGCAACTCGCCGCGCAGTGCCCGGGGGTGGATCCAGCGGCGATCAACGCGCAGGCGACGGGCCGTTCTGCTGGTGGGGCTGGGCGAGCGCTGGAGCGTGCCGAGCAGGCTGCGCAGGCTCCGGAGCTGAAGGCGTCGATGGATGAGGGCCGACTGTCGGGTGAGCATCTCGACGCGTTCACCGCGGCGGTCCGCTCACTGGAGTCGCGGTTGCAGCCCGCCCTGCGCGCGTTGGAAGCCGACCTGGTCGCGCGGGCGGTGGCGCAGCGGGCGACAGTGGAACAGTTCCGGGGCTGGTTGCAGCGCGAGATCCGGCTCATCGAAGCCGACGACGGCAAACGCCGGCTCGAACGCCAGAAACGCGACAGCCGCTGCCGGGTGTGGGTCGACCCGAACACCGGGATGGTCAGAACGAATCTCACGCTCGACCCGGAACTCGGTGCCACCTACCAGCACCTGCTCAACGA
>JBIKLX010000289.1:0-2979 GCA_044359565.1 Ilumatobacteraceae bacterium | reverse complement strand
CGACGTCGAACGGGTGCTCGGGCTGTGCCATCGGCACTGGGGTGAGCGCGAGTTCTTCATCGCCAAGGCGATCGGCTGGGCGCTACGCGACATCACGCGACTCGACCCCGATGCCGTGCGCCGCTTCCTCGCCGACCACCGCGGCAACGCCGTCGCCGAACGTGAAGCAACGAGGGGCCTCACCCGCGCCGCTCGGGGGTCGACGAGTTCGCCCGAGGGCCGACCTCAGACCCGGTGAGTGCTGAACCACGTCGTGGCGAAATCGACCAGGTCGCGCATGCGCATCACCTTGGCGACTGCGCTGCCGAACTGGCCAACGCGCACCGTTCCCACTGACGGGTCCGAAGCCTCGAACGCCGCGCCGACAGCGGGGAAGTCGTCGGAGTCGTAGTCGGTCTGGTCGTATTCGACCCACTGCGACTCTCCGTCGACGAGCACCCGCGAACCCTGCCGCTCCCGATGCTTCGACGGCCACGAACCTCTCACCTCGGCGAGGTGGAGCGAGGTGTTGTTCGCATGGTCGACCCCGAGCAGCACCACGGTCGCGTCGAGTTCGTAGAGCCGACCGAGCGGTGACTCGTCGCCGAACCCTTCGTCGAGTCCGTGCGGCGCGATGACGTACCCCGCCTCCGGCCCGTTGGCCATGTGCGACAGCTGCGGATGGGTGCTGCGCAGCGTGTCGCGGCGCAGCAGGAGGGCCGTCGCCAACGCACCCATCTGCTGCGGCGGTGTGCCGTACGGATCGAACGGTGGCGTGTGGTCGCGAATGGTCGGCCACCAGTGTTCGGGCACGGGTGGCGCCACCCACTCGGCCGGGTCTGACCGATCGGCGGTGTGCGCCGGCATGGTGAGGGTGCCGGTCGGCCCGATCGCCGCACCGAGGGCATCGATCACCGCCTCCGGGCCTCCGGCGACGAAGCCGATCGAACGCAGCGCCGTGTGCACGATCAGCACATCGCCCGTGCCGATACCGAGCCGCCGCAAGTCGGCGGCAAGATCGGCGGTGGTCCACGGTCGCTCCTGCTCGACGGTCATCGTCGCGATGATAGGTCGCGCACCGCCACGTGGTGACCGAACTTCACGATGCGACTACCGTCGACTGCCATGGCTACCGACCCGGGCGACCGCACACGCCACTTCGCAGCGATCGAACGCAAGCACGGCCTGCCCGCCAGCCACTGGCTCGGCCTGCTCGCCGAGCTGGGTGAGGCGAAGTACCCCGAGCAGATGGCGCTGCTGCAGGAGGGCCACGGGTTCAGCCGGGGCCACGCCAACGCGCTCGTGATGTACCACCGTGGCTCGCCCACCTCACGCCGCTACGCGAGCCACGACGAGTGGTTCGCCGCACAGACTCCGGAGGCCGCCGATACGGCACGCGCGATCTTCGCCGCCATCGGGTCGCGCATCGACGGGCTCGAGCCCGTCATCGCCTGGAACCACCCGATGCTGCGCAACACCAAGGATTACGTGATCGGCTGCTCGGCGGCGAGCAAGCACATCAGCATCAACCCGTTCAGCGCGACCGTCATGGACGGCTTCCGGGATCGACTGGGCGCGATCGCGGGCGGCAACGTCACCGCGCATCTGTTCTCGGTGCCGTTCGGCTGGACGGTCGACGCCGACCTGCTCGCCGACCTGGTGTCGGCTCGTCTCACCGATCTGACCGCTGAGTGACCCGTCGCCGAGCCCACCACAGGTGGCCTGGCCGTTGGCTCCTGCCGGCGCAGCACCCGCATGACAGCATCGTCACATGAACTCCGTGGGCTACGGCGGCGCAGCACTCTCCATCCTCGCCGGGGTCCTCGGACTGATCTGGCCGCAGGAGGTGAGCCGCACGATCGGACTGCAGATCCCAGGACGACTCGGAACCTCCGAGGTGCGCGCCACATACGGTGGCTTGTTCATCGGATCCGGCATCGCAGTGATGTTGATCGCAAGCAGCGAAGCCGCACTCGTTCTCGGTGCAGCTTGGGGAGGCGCATTCGCAGCACGGGCCATCTCGTTCTTCGTCGACAAGTCCCGCACGAGGGAGAACGTTGCCGGCTTGGCCATCGAAGCCGTCATGGCAACACTCCTCATCCTCGCCTGAGCAGTCACGCTGTTCGGACACCTCGTCTGGAGTGACACCGACGTCGACGTACCGCTGCGCACCGAGGGCGCGCTCGATCCTCGACGACTCGACGAACGGGCTTACTCGGGGATGACGAGACCGATGCCCACGCCGAGCGTTGCGAGGCCGAACAGCACGGCACCGATCGGAACGAGCCGGATGAGCGGTGCAGCAGGTCCGCCTGCCGTGCGCGGCGCGCCACCGAAGAAGCCACCCGAGATGAGCAGCGGTGCGACGATGAGGGCGATGCGCGTCGTCCACACCAACCCGTCACCCATTCGCGACTGGTCGAGCACGAGCTGGCCGATGATGCCCAGCGTGACGAGCACCCCGGCGTGGGCATGGCCGGCACGGAAGTAGCTGGTCTGTTCGGCGGTGATCTTCTCGGTCCCGGCCCGACGGCGCAGTATCGACAACAAGAAGTAACCCCCAAAGGCGATCGTCGGCAGAGAGATGAACGCGATCGCAATCATCCAGCGTCCAGCGTCAGACATGGAGTACTCCTCTGTTCAGAGATCGATTGGCTTACCGCAACGACCTTATGGCAGCGAGTTGACAGTGTCAAGGTGCGCGCCCGCTCACCACATCTGGCTGCGATCCACCTCGTTCGACGTACCCGCCGCAGGCCACACCTCGTCGTACTGCAGCAGGTCGGGGTCGATGAACACCCTTAGATGCGCCTTGTGACCCAGCGGTGGCACGTCGGTGTTGGTGTGGCAACGCTTGCTGTCTTCGGGCGGGTTGAACCGGCCGGTCTTTTGCATCAGGTCCGGGTGGGTGTTGGGGTTTGCTGATGGCTCCGGGTTCGAGCGTAGTAGTCGTGCTCGAACTCGGCGGGTGGGATGTCGCCGAGCTCGCTGTGCAGTCGG
>JBIKLX010000108.1:0-10893 GCA_044359565.1 Ilumatobacteraceae bacterium | reverse complement strand
CTCGGCGTTGCGCCCACGACGAGCACCCCCGACGTCATCGACCGGCTGTACGCCTGGGAGAGCGTCGTCCGGGTACCTGCCGCTGTGCGAGGAGCCGCCTGACAATGGCCACGATCATCGACCTCCCCCGCCGGGCCTTCGACACCACCCGGTCGCTCGCGATGGCCCCGGTGCGCCCGCTCATCCCGGCCGGCATGGTCGACGAATGGGGCCGCGACGAACACGTCATCCGCGCCCTGTCGCCGCTGCTACGGCTGCGCTGGAACGCCAGCGTGGGTGGCGAGAACCGCCTGCCCACCCGCGCCGGTGCCCTGCTCGTCACCAACGACCGGCGCCTGTCGTTCAGCCCCCTCTACGTGTCGTGGGCACTCGCCGAGGCAACTGGCCGGCCGGTGCGGTTCGTCGGCCACCCCGACATCGTGCCCTTCGGTCCGGCCATGCGACGCATGGGTGCCATCCTGCGCAACCCGGCCGAGGTACGCGGCGCGCTGCACCACGGCGAGTTGGTGGTGCTGGCCGCGACACCCACCAACCATCCCCGCTACGCGGGCACCATCGATCCGGCACTGGTGGGCGCAGCCGTGATGGCCGGCGTGGGGGTCTTCCCGGTCGCCTCGATGAGCTCGCCGCTCGGCCGCTCCACCCGGGTGCAGGTGGGTGCCCAGGTGCGCCTCCGCACCAAACGGCGGGGTCCACTGGCCGAGCACGAGTTGGCCGAACTCACCCAACGGCACCTGCAGCGCATGCTCGACGAACTCGGCGGGGTGCAGACCGGGATGACCGCCATCGACTGGCTGGGCGAGGGCTGATGGCCTACGCCCGCACCTCCGACGGCCTCCGGGTGCACTACGAGGTGTTGGGCCGCGCCAGCGCGCCGCCGGTGCTGATGATCCAGGGACTCGGCGCCGACAAGCACGGCTGGGACATGCAGCGCTTCGTGTTCGCGGCCAGGTACCGGGTGATCGCCCTCGACAACCGCGGAGCCGGGCGCAGCGACAAGCCGTTCGGGCACTACAGCCTCGAGCAGATGGCCGACGATGCCATCGCCGTGCTCGACGCGGCGGGCGTGGAATCAGCACACGTCATCGGTGCGTCGATGGGCGGCGCCATCGCCCAGATCATCGCCGTGAAGCACCCCACGCGGGTGCGGTCGCTCACGCTGGCGTGCACGGCGTGCCGCAATCATCCGTGGCGGCGCGAACTGCTCGAGGGCTGGGCCGCACGCGCCTCCGAGCGGGGCATGGGCGCGATGGCATCCGAGGCGGCGCGATGGGTCATCGGCCCGCGCTCGTTCCGTCGCCTGCTGCCGGCGTTCGGCTGGCTCGGGCCGCTGGCGTTGGGCCGCCCCACGCATGCCTTCGTGGCCCAGGTGCGGGCCATCTTGAACACCGACGAGGCACTCGCCGACGAGCTGGCCAACATCACCGTGCCCGCCCTGGTGGTGGTGGGCAACCAAGACATCCTCACCCCGCGCGGCGACAGCGAGGAGTTGCACGAGCGCCTGCCCACGTCCGAACTGGTCGTTATCTCCGGTGCCGCGCACGGACTGATGGTCGAGCACGCCACCACCTTCAACCGAGTGCTCCTCGACTTTCTGGGTCGTGTCAGCGCCGCTGCCACCGCCGGTGGCGAGTCCTCGTTGCCCACCGCCGTATGAGGGTGGTCGTCGTCGGTGCGGGCCTGTCGGGCCTGATGGCCGCGCGTCGTCTCACCGCAGCCGGTCACGACGTGGTGGTACTCGACAAGGGCCGCTCGCCGGGGGGCCGCCTGGCCACGCGCCGTATCGGTGCCGCCCGGCTCGACCACGGCGCGCAGTTCTTCACCGTCCGCTCCGACGCCTTCGCCGAGCACGTCGCCGAGTGGCAGCACGAGGGCTTGGTGTTCGAGTGGTGCCGCGGGTTCGCAGCCGATGCCGACGGCTACCCGCGCTACGCGGTGCACGGCGGCATGAACGCACTCGCCAAGCACCTGGCCCGCGGGCTCGACGTGCGCTGCGACTCGTTGGTGTTCTCACTGCACCGCACACCGGGCGCGCCCAGCGGCGAGTGGGAGGTGAAGCTCGACGACGCGTCAGTGGTAGCGGCCGACGCGCTCGTGGTCACCTGTCCCATCCCGCAGACGTTCTCACTGCTCGTCTCGGCCGAGGTGGCGATGCCCGAGGCACTGTGGCGCACCGACTACGACCGCACGCTGTGTCTGCTCGCGGTGTGCGCCGGCCCCACCGCCGTGCCCGAGCCGGGCGGCGTGCAGGGCGCCGACGGGTTCACGTTCATCGCCGACAACCGGCGCAAGGGCATCAGCGACATCGACGCCATCACGCTGCACGCCGACCCGGCCTGGAGCAGCGAGCACTGGGACACCCCCGTCGACGAGGTGCACCGTGCGCTGCTCGACCAGGCGCGACCGTGGCTGGGCGACACCGAGGTCGTGGAGAGCCAGGTGAAGCGGTGGCGGTTCGCCACACCTCGCTCGATCTGGCCCGAAGCCACCTGGAGCCCCGACGACGTGGGCTCGCTCGCGCTGGCAGGCGATGCGTTCGCCGGCCCGCGCGTCGAGGGCGCTGCGGTGAGCGGCCTGGCCGCGGCAGCTGCCTTGCTCGGCTGACACACGGCTCGGCTGACACACTGGTACCAGCCATGGCTCGCTCCCGCCCCCATCGTCACGACGCCTCCCACTCGCATGGGCACGGTCACTCGCACGGTCACTCGCATTCGCTCACGTCGATGTCGACCACACCCACCGTCGAGAGCGCCCTCACCGTGGCGGTCGTCGTGCTCGGCCTGCTCACCCTGCTCGGCCTCATCGTGCTGTGGCCATCGGGCGACAGCAACGCCTCCGACCCGGCGCTGTTGGCTGCCGACCCGGTCGATGCCACCGTGCAGCGCACCGAGGCCCAGCCGTGCTCGTACGACGCCACCGCCGAGTGCGTGATGCTGACCATCAGCGTCACCTCCGGCCGCACAGCGGGCGAGGTGTTCACCCTCGAGCAGTCGACCGGTGGAGCCGGACGACCGCTCGCCGCGGGCGACGACATCCTCGTCCTCGCCGACACCAGCCCCGACGGCACCACGCTGTACTCGTTCTACGAGTACGAGCGCTCGTCGCCGATGCTGTTGTTGCTGGCGTTGTTCGCCATCATCATCATCGCCTTCGGCCGCTGGCGCGGGGTGGGAGCGCTGGGCGGTCTGCTGGTGAGCCTGCTCGTGCTGGTGGTGTTCCTCCTGCCCTCGCTGCTCGACGGCAACAACGCCGTGCTGGTGGCGCTGGTGGGCACCTCGGTCATCGCCTTCGTGGCGCTGTACCTCGCCCATGGCGTGAACCCCGCCACCAGCGTGGCCCTCATCTCCACCTTCGCTGCGCTCACTGTGACGGGCGCACTGTCGTGGCTGTTCATCCGCGCGGCCAAGTTCACCGGCTACACCGACGACAGCACCCAGTTCCTCGACGCCCTCAGCGTGCCCATCGACCCGCGGGGCATCCTGCTGGCCGGCATCGTGGTGGGGTCGCTCGGTGTGCTCGACGACGTCACCGTCACCCAGGTGTCGGCGGTGTGGGAGTTGAACTCGGCCCAGCCCGACCTCACCCGTGGCCAGCTGTACCGCAGCGCGCTGCGTATCGGGCGCGACCACATCTCGTCGACGGTGAACACGCTGTTCCTCGCCTACGCAGGTGCATCGCTGCCGTTGCTGCTGCTGTTCAGCGAGGCCGGGCAGGGTTTCGGTTCCATCACCGGACGCGAGATCGTGGCCGTCGAGATCGTGCGCTCGCTGGTGGGCTCGATCGGGCTCGTCTCGGCGGTGCCCATCTCCACGTGGTTGGCTGCTCAGGTGCTACGTCCCCACCCCGCAACCCATCGCCCGGCGCCTGCCTCGTGATCCCCTTCGATCCCGATCTGCGCGATCGCATGGCGCGCCACCTGCGCGAGCACTCGTTGCACACCGTGCCGCTCGACGAGCGCAAGCGCGCCGCAGTGGCCGTTGTCGTGGTCGACAGCAGCGCCAACGACGACCTCGTCGACCCGTACCCGTTCTCGGCCGACGAGATGTCGGTCGTGCCGGGCGACATCAGCGGCCTCGACGGCAGCATGCAGGGTGTGGCCGGTGGTGCCGCGTTCCTGCTGTGCCGTCGCGCCTCGCGGATGAACGCCCACGCCGCGCAGTGGGCGCTGCCCGGCGGGCGCATCGACCCCGGCGAAACACCCGAGCAGACGGCGTTGCGCGAACTCGATGAGGAACTCGGCGCACGTCTCGGCGACGACGCCGTGCTCGGCCGACTCGACGACTACCCCACCCGCTCTGGCTATGTCATCACCCCGGTCGTGGTGTGGGGTGGCGGCCGACTCGATGTCGTGCCCAACCCTGACGAGGTGGCCCACGCCTACCGCATCGGCCTGCACCACCTGTGCCGTCCCGATTCGCCGCGGTTCGTCACCATCCCCGAAAGCCCGCGACCGGTCGTGCAGGTGCCGCTGGGTGGCGACCTCATCCACGCCCCCACAGGCGCCGTGCTGGTGCAGTTCCGCTGGGTGGCGCTCGACGGCCGCTTGCACGAACGGGTGCACGAGTTCGAGCAGCCGGTCTTCGCCTGGCGCTGACACGCCGAACGACGCTCTAGCCTCAGCCATCGTGGACGACCGGCGACGACAGCTGCTACGAGGCATCGACGCGTCGACAGCGCTCGGGCTCGAACTCGGGCCACTCGCCAATCCGGTGGTCACCCGCGACATGGGTCGCGTCCACTATCTCGACCATGTCGACACTGCGGCACTCCGGTCGCGCTATGCCACCCACGACGGGTTCGACATCGAGGCCATCGTCGCGATCGATCATGTCATCGCTGAAGGCACGATCGCCGCGGCAGTGGGCGATGCAGCCCCTTTCGACTACATCGTCGCCTCACACGTGATCGAACATGTTCCCGATCCTGTGCGCTGGCTCGACGACATCCACAGCGTGCTGCGTCCCGGCGGTGTCGTGGCGCTCGCGGTGCCCGACCATCGCCGGTGTTTCGACGCACTGCGCAGCCCCACCGTCGCCGCCGATATCGTCGCCGCACACCTCACCGGCGCAACCGTGCCGACCGCACGCCAGGTGTACGACCACTACGCCGGCGCCGTCGCCTGGCACGGGCACATCGCCTGGAACGAAGAGCCCGCGTTCGCCGAGTTGGTGCCGGTGCACAGTGAGGACGAGGCACTGGCACGAGCCCGGGCGGTGGTGGCGACCGGCGACTACGACGACGTGCACTGCTGGGTGTTCACGCCCCGCTCGTTCACCACCGTGTTCGAGGCCCTGCAGCGCCGAAGCCTGTTGCGATTCGAGATCGATCGCGTGAGCGATACCGTCGGCGGTGAGTTCTTCGTGTCGCTGCGCGCTGTCGACAGCCCCACCCGTGCCGAGCGCACTCCGCTCGAGCAGCGAGCATCGGAGACCGCCCGAGTTCGCGCCGAGCTGGCCGCTGCCGAGCGCGATCTGAGCGCAGTGCGCGCCGAACGCGACGCGATCCTCGCCAGCCGTTCGTGGCGGGCAGCGGGCGTGCAGCGCCGAGCGAATGCCCTCGGCCGACGCGTGCTGGCGAGGTTTCGGCCGCGCCGCTCAGCCGGGTAGCGACCAGTCGCGGCCCGGGAATCGCACCGCCGCCAATGGCCAGTCGTGCTGCAGCCAGTCGGCCACCGTCGCGGCCAGCAACGGGTCGAGGTCGGCGTGGTCGGCACGGACCCAGCACCGCACCATCGCGGCCGGCTGCACAACGGCATTCGGGTCGGGGTCGATGTACACACAGCCGATGACGTCGATCGTGTCATCGTCGCCGTGGTCGTCGAGCACGCCGGAGGCTCGGCCGGCTGCGAGCACCGTATAGGCGAATGCCTCGGCCGCCGCGAACTCGCGGGCGTGCATCTGCAGGTCGGCCAGGTTCTGCTCGCTGCTCATCGGGTACGGCCAGTCGTCGCCCTGCCAGAGCGCGGCGGTGAAGCCGGGGGTGGCGTGGATGTGGTCGATCGACCCCGACCAGGCCGCATGATCACTGTCGTTGTGCTCGGGACCGAGCGGTTCGAGCACGAAGCCCTCACCCTGCAACGTGCGAGGCACCACGAAGTCGGCCGGGACGAACTCAGCCGAGAGCGAGCCCACGTCGTCCAACTCAGCGCCGGCCACTGTGGCCGAAGCCGCCGCCGCGGTCGTCGCCCTCGAGGCTGTCGACCTCGGCCCACTGCACCGTGGCGAAGCGCTGGATGACCAGTTGCGCGATGCGGTCGCCGCGGTGCACGACGAAGTCGCGGTGCGGGTCGGTGTTCAACAGGATCACCTTCAGTTCGCCCCGGTAGGCAGCGTCGATGAGGCCCGGCGCGTTCACCAGCGCGATGCCGTGCTCGAGCGCCAGGCCGCTGCGCGGCAGCACCCAGCCGGCATGGCCCTCGGGGATGGCGATGGCCACACCCGTGGGCACCAGCACCCGGCCCCCGGCGGCGGGCACCGTGGTGTCGATGCGGGCCCGCAGGTCGAGCCCCGCATCACCCGGGTGGGTGTACGCCGGCAGCGGCAGGTCGGGGTCGAGTCGCACGATCGGGATGTCCACCATGGCACCGCAGAGCCTACGCTCCACCTCACCCCCCACCCCGGCCCGACCCAGCCCAGCCCAGCCCGACCCAGCCCAGCCCGACCCGACCCAGCCCGACCCGACCCAGCCCGACCCGACCCGACCCAGCCCGACCCGACCCAGCCCGACCCGACCCGACCCGACCCAGCCCGACCCGACCCAGCCCAGCCCAGCCCCTCCCTCGTCTGTGTCGTGACACAGACGGAACGTTCGCTCTGTGTCACGACACAGAGCTGGGGGAGCCGCCCAAGCGGGTACGAGCACGGGTGCGGGTGGGGAGGGCGACCGCCTACGCTCCACGGGATGAACGCATCGGCCCCGACCGTGGCGCCTGCCGGCCGTCCGCCCAGTGTCGATGCGCTCGCCCGCTCGCTGGCGCCCAGTGGGCTGCCGCACGCCATCTGCGTCGACATCGCCCGCCAGGCCATTGCCGACCACGATGTCGCCGGCGCACCGGCCCGGGCCGAGGCGTTCCGCCGCACCCTGCTCACCGATGTGGTGAACGCCACCGGCGTGCTGTTGCACACCAACCTCGGCCGGGCCCCGGTTGCGTTCCACGCCGAGGCCCGCGCCGTGAACGTCGAGTTCGACCTCGCCACCGGCGAGCGCGGGTCGCGCCAGCGCGCCGTCGGCCAGCTGCTCGCCCGCATGTGCGGCGCCGAGGAAGCCATCATCGTGAACAACAACGCCGCCGCCGTGCTGCTGGTGTGTGCAGCACTGGCCCACGGTCGCCAGGTGCTGGTGAGCCGTGGCGAGAGCGTCGAGATCGGCGGCAGCTTCCGGGTGCCCGAGGTGATGGAGCAGTCGGGCGCCGAACTGGTCGACGTGGGCACCACCAACCGCACCCGGGTGGCCGACTACCGCCGGGCGCTGGCCCGCAAGAACGCCGATGTGGCGATGGTGCTGAAGGTGCACCCCAGCAACTACCGCGTCGAGGGGTTCGTCGAGGAGACCCCGGTCGACCAGCTCGCCACCCTGGGCGTGCCGGTGGTGGCCGACATCGGCAGCGGCCTCATCGACGCCAGCTGCCCGTGGCTACCCGGTGCACCACCCGCTTGGCTGGCCGGCGAGCCCGCCGCCGTGCAGTCGCTGGCCGCCGGCGCAGCGCTCGTCACCTTCAGCGGCGACAAGCTGATGGGCGGGCCGCAGGTGGGTGTGATCGCCGGACGCGCCGATCTCGTGGCCGCCTGCAGCAAGCACCCACTGGCCCGTGCGCTGCGGCCCGGCACGCTGGTGCTGGCCGCGTTGCAGCAGACTGCGCTCGCCTATCTGCACCGACGGGTGGTCGACGAGGTGCCGTTCTGGCAGATGGTCGCGGCGCCGCTCGATTCGCTGCGGGCCCGCGCCGAGGCCATCGCTGCGCAAGTGCCCGGAGCCCAGCCCGAGGCGATGGACGCCCTGCCCGGGGCCGGTTCGGCACCCGGCACCACGATGCCCAGCTACGGCGTGGTCCTGCGCGGCGACCACCTCGCTGCGCTGCGTGCTGGCACGCCACCCGTCGTCGCCCGTGTGCGCGACGGCCGCACCAGCCTCGACCTACGCACCGTCGACCCTGCCGACGACGCCGTCGTCGTCGCGGCGCTCACCACCGCGCTCGGCCGCGGCTGACCCCCAGTGCGCGTCGTCGCCACCGCCGGCCACGTCGATCACGGCAAGTCGTCGCTCGTGCTGGCCCTCACCGGCACCGACCCCGACCGCTTCGCCGAAGAGAAGCGCCGCGGGCTCACCATCGACCTCGGCTTCGCCCACCTGGCGCTGCCGTCGGGCGAGGAGGTCGGCCTGGTCGACGTGCCCGGCCATGTGCGGTTCCTGCGCAACATGCTGGCCGGGGTGGGTGGGGTCGATGCCTGCGTGTTCGTGGTGGCCGCCACCGAGGGCTGGAAGCCGCAGAGCGAGGAGCACCTCCGCATCCTGCAGTTGCTGGGCCTCCGCCACGGCGTGGTGGTGCTCACCAAGAGCGACCTGGTCGATGACGAGTGGCTCGAGCTGCAGACGCTCGACGTGGGCGATCACCTGGCCGGCACGTTCCTGGCCGACGCCCCCGTCGTGCCGGTCAGCAGCACCACCGGCACCGGACTCGACCACCTGCGCACTGCGCTCGACGACCTGGTCGCCCGTACCCAGCCATCGCTCGACCGCAGTCGGCCGCGCCTGTGGATCGACCGCTCGTTCGCGGCCAAGGGCAGCGGCACCGTGGTCACCGGCACCCTCACGGGCGGAGCACTCGAGGTCGACCAGCGCGTCGACATCGTGCCCGCCGGGCGCGACGCGCGGGTGCGCTCGATCCAGAGTCACGGCCGGTCCGTCGACCGGGTGGGGCCCGGGCACCGTGTGGCACTGAACCTCAGCGGCGTCGACCACCACCTGCTCGCTCGTGGCGACGCAGTGGTGGTGAGCGAGCAGTGGGTGCCCGCCACCCGCTTCGACGCGTCGCTCGACGTGCTCACCTCGCTCGATCACGAGGTGTCGCGACGAGGCGCGTACATGGCCTACATCGGCTCGGGCGAATGGCCGGTGAAGGTGCGCATCCTGGGCGACCGGGCCATCGTGCCCGGCGAGACGGGTCATGTGCGCGTGCACCTGGCGGTGCCGCTGCCGTTGGTGATGGGCGACCGCTTCATCCTGCGCGAGTCGGGACGCAACGAGACCGTGGGCGGCGGCGAGGTGCTCGATGTGGCACCGGTGCTCCCCGCATCGAAGGCCCGGCCCGATCGCAGCATCGAGCGCATCGTTCGCGAACGCGGCTGGGTGCGGGCCGACGTGCTCACCGCCCTTACGGGTGCCGACGTGCCACCCACCATCGACCCCTGGGTGGTCGACCCGGCGGCACTGGCGGCGATGAAGGAATTGCTTGCCGCGCGTATCGCCGCTGCCGGATCCGCAGGCCTCGACCTGGCCGCGCTCGACGAGCGCGAACGCCTCGTGGCACCCACCCTGCCGGCCACCCGCACAGAGGGTGGCCGCATCCGGCCAGCCGACGCAGTCGACGAGTTCGCCGACCACCCACTCGCCGCCGCACTGACGGCAGGCGGCACCACGCCGCCCGACCTCACCCCGGCCGACCGCGGTGCCCTGCGCGAACTCGTGCGTCGCGGTGTGGCGGTTGAGCGCGACGGCATCGCGTTCCACATCAGCGCCATCGACACCGCGGCGCGGGCCATGGCCACCCTGCTGCGCGATCAGCCCGACGGCGTCACGATGGCCCAATTCCGTGACGCGCTCGGCGTCACCCGCAAGTTCGCGTTGCCGTTGGCGAACGAACTCGACGCCCGGGGCATCACCCGGCGGCGGGGCGATCTGCGGATTGCCGGTCCGCGTCTGCCCGCTTCCTGAGCGTCGTCACCCGGCGCAACCCCTTCGGCCGCGACTCGGCTGCCTTGGCCGCCGCGGCCTCCAACTCGCGGGCCGCCTTGGCCACGCGCATGTCGTTGGTGATGATCTCGCCGAACTGCTCGGGGTCGGCCAGCAGCCAACTGTGCGAGCCGTCGACCACCGTGCCCTCCACGCCCGACGCCACGCACAGCGCCTCGAACGACTCACGCGGGATGATGCCGTCGCGCGACGCCCAGAGGAGGGTGACCGGAAGACCCCGGTCGCGCAGCGCTTCGAGTTCGCGACGCAGGTCGGCTCGGCGCGCCAGGTTCGCCACCCGCACGAACGCCAGCGGGTTGCGCAGCACGTTGGGCACGACGTCCTCGGCGATGATGGGCAACACGCGGGTTGCCTGGCGCACCGGCCAGATGTCGGCCGGGAAGTGCAGGCCCCAGTCCCACAGCGGTCGCTCGGCGATCGACTTCAGCGTCTTGCCCTGCTTCCACGCCGAGCCACCCACCGAGTTCACCAGCACCAGCGACCGCACCCGGTCGGGATGGTCGTAGGCCAGACGGATCGACACCCCGCCACCGAAGCTGTGCCCCACCACAACGGCGGGTTCATCGATGCCGAGCACGTCGAGCAGGTCGATCACCCAACGCGCGTAGCCGCTCATCGAGAAGCTGTCGTCGGGCAGATCGGCGGTACCGCCGAACCCGGGCATCGCCGGCGCCACTACCCGCACGCCCTCGGCCGCGATGCGCTCGATCACGTCGCGATAGGTGTGATGGCCGAGGCCCCACCCGTGCAGCAGCACCACCGGCATCCCTTGGCCGGCAACGCTGTAGGCCGCGGGACGACCCTGCACCCACGTGCGCTTGTCGACCGCAACCACCCGGGTTGGGCGCTGATCGCCCACCCGCGTCTCGGTCACCGAGTTGTCCCCATCATGTCCACGACAGGGCCGATGGTACCGGCCCGGAG
>JBIKLX010000107.1:0-10897 GCA_044359565.1 Ilumatobacteraceae bacterium | reverse complement strand
TCGTCTCGGGGGCCACGGTGGTGGCCGCTGCAGAGTCGGATGGTGCGGCCGTGGTGTCGGCGCCGCTGCCGCCCTCGTCACCGCCACATGCCGCCAGCACCAGGCCAGCGACGACGACGACGGGAAGGACGAATCGGGATCGAGATGGGCTGGGCACATGCGCTCCAAGGGTTCGGGTCGCACACGGTCGTGCGGCGTACGAGCACCGTAGGGACGACCCCTGGGGTCGCGCTTCCCACTGCGGTCGCTGCGTGGTCAACCTCGGGGAGGGATCGACTCTGGTGAACATCCACCTCAGGGATGACGCGGTGTCATCCGCCCGGTGTCAGCTGTCGGTGTCAGCTGTCGGTGTCAGCTGCCGGTGTCAGCTGCCCAGTGTCAAGAGCCGTTCGATCACCACGGCCACGCCGTCGTCGGCATTGCTCGGGGCGATCTCGTCGGCCAGCGCACGGGTGTGCTCACTGGCGTTCGCCATCACCACACCGTGCCCGGCGAAGCGCAGCATCTCGTGGTCGTTGTACTCGTCGCCGAACGCGACCACATCGGACGGATCGACGCCGAGATGGGTGCACAACCAGGCCAGTCCGGTGGCTTTGTCGATCCCCGCGGGGCCGATCTCCACACAGTCGGCGCCCATGTGGGTGACGGCGAGGTGGGGCCCGAGCTGCGTCGGCAGCAGCTCGAGCAGTTCATGGGCCGCATGGCCGTCGTGGAAGGTCATCAGCTTCAACGCCTCGGTAGCACCCTCTGCCGCAACGAGGGCGTCGGCAGAATCGGGAGAGATCCGGCCGACGGGCATCCGCTCGAAGAAGCCCTGTTCTTGGGCCCAGCCGGCGTCGGTGGCGAGGGCGAACCCGTAGCGCGGGTCGATCGCCCGCAACTGGTGCACGACACCGACGGCAGTGTCGAGTTCGAAGCGCACGCGACGCAGCTCGGCGCCGTCGGGCAGGGTGCACACGATCGATCCGTTTGCCAGTACCCCGTGGCCGACGGCATCGCCCACGTAGGGCAGCACCGGGTCGAGCATGAACGGCGGACGACCCGAGGCGATGACGACGCGCACGCCGGCGGCTGCCGCTGCCCGCAGCGCGGCGACGGAGCGGTCGGACACGGTGCCATCGGGACGTAACAGGGTTCCGTCGAGGTCGCAGGCGATGAGGCGCACGGGCCCAGTGTCGCAAGGTCGGGTGGCTGAGGGCAATCCCCCGCCAACTCAGGTGGCGTCGGGCACCATCTCGCGGCCGCGGGCCAGGCAGGCGCGCAGTTGGGCGTCGAGCCCTGGGTCGAGGGGTTGCCCGGTGGCTTCGGCGCGGGAGAGTGAGCTCACTGGCGCGTACACCGTGCGGCTGGAGCGTTCGTTGCACAGCAGCACTGGCCGCGACACGGCGGTGAACTCGCCGGGCGAGGTCTCGGTGAACCGCACCACGGCCAGCAGGCCGTCCGATGTACGCGGGTCGGCGTAGCGGCCGGTGCCGGGCCGCCCCATACCCGACACGAAGTTGCCGACGCTCCAGTACACCGGCGTGCCGTTCACCACCTCGACGGGCTGGACGACGTGGGGGCCGTGCTGGACGATCAGATCGACGTCGGTCAACTCGGTGAGTCGGGTGACGAAGGCCCGGTCGGCGGGAATTGGCCCGGACAGCAGTTCCTTCGGCAGGTGCAGGCTGATGATCACGACCTCGGCGCCCGCTGCTCGAACGCCGTGCACAGCGGCGGCGACCCGCTCGGGGCTCGAGGCCCTGTTCAGCGCCCACCCGTCGCTCGGCCATACCGTGTTCGAGTAGGTCGTGTACGACAGGTGCGCCACGCGGATGTGGTTCACCGTGAACACCTCGGGCGCCGATTCGGCGGGGCCGCGTGCCGTGCCGGCGTGGCTGATGCCCGCAGCGTCGAGCGCCTCGAGGGTGGTGGCGATGCCGTCAAGGCCCAGGTCGTTGCTGTGGTTGGAGGCAGTGCTGCAGCGGTCGAACCCGGTGGCGGCGAGGCTGGCCGCGATCTCGTACGGTGCCAGCAGCAGGTTGCCGCCATACGGTGAACGGCCGTACACCCCGGCACTGGCGCCGGGTCGTCCGACGGGGATCTCGATGTGGCAGATGGCCAGGTCGGCGGCGCCGATGATGGGGGCGACGGGAGCGAACATCGGTGCGAAGTCGTAGCGCTGCGGTGGCAGGGCCGCGGCCGCGCCAGCGTTGTTGACGGCGCCCTCGTTGAGCACGTCGCCGCCTGCCACCACGAGCATCGTGCGGGGTGGTCGGGTGAACGAGAACGCTCCCGCGCCGACTCCGCCGCCAGGTGATGGTGGTACGTCCGATGCGCCGGCGGCCGTCGTGCCGAGGAGTGAGACACCGACCAGCACCGTGCACACCGGTCCGCCGAGTCTCCGCCGCATCGGCCGCAACGGTACCCGGTGCACCGGACCGGAGAGCCGGACCGGAAAGCCGGTGGAGGCGGGTCGAGCGGATCTCCCCAAGGCTGGTCAGACCAGATCTAGTCAGAGATGTCCCCAGATCGGTAGCCTTGCGCGATGAGCGTGAACATCTACGAAGCCAAGACGCGGCTGTCGCAGCTCGTCGCCGAGGTCGAGCGCACCGGTGCCGAGGTGACCATCAGTCGTCACGGCGTGCCCGTCGCCAAACTGGTCCCGTTCCGACCGGTCGTGCCACCGCGTCAGCTCGGATCGTGGCGCGGCCGGGTCGAGTTCTCAGCTGATTTCGATGAGCTCCCCAACGACGTTGCGGCAGCGTTCTCTGGTGCACTGCCGTGAAGCAGTTCCTGCTCGACACGCACGTTGCGCTGTGGGCGTTGGCTGCGCCCGAACGCCTCGACGATGTGCTGCAGCGCGAACTCGCCGACCCCCGCAATGTGGCGGCGGTCTCGGCTGCCGCGGTCTGGGAAGTCGAGATCAAGCGGGCACTCGGCAAGCTCGCCGCTCCCGACGGTTTCGCCGCCGAGTGCGTGCGGCTGGGCTTCGACGAGTTGCCGATCAGCTTCGAGCACGCCGAACGAGCCGGCCGTCTGCCGATGGTGCACGCCGACCCGTTCGACCGGATGATGATCGCCCAGGCGCAGCACGAACATCTCACCATCGTCACCGCCGACCCAGCCTTCGCCGGGTACGAGGTCGACGTCCGGTGGGTCGAAAAAGGTTGATACGACTCGTAGCAGGTTTTCTGCGCATGGGGTAGGGTGGCGAGCATGGCGATCGATCCGAAGAAGTGGACCATCAAGACCCAGGAGGCCGTCGGGGCCGCCGTCGACCAGGCTCGTGCACTCAACAACCCCGAGCTCACCCCCGACCATCTGCTCGCAGCACTCGCCCGCCAGGACGACACGCTCACCCCGGCAGTGCTGCAGAAACTCGGCCTGGCCCCGCTCATGGTGCGCAACAAGGCCGATGAGGCCGTAGCCCGACTGCCCAAGGCCTACGGCGGCGACGACCCGCGGATGAACCGCGACCTCACGGCCATGTTCGAGTCGGCCGAGCAGTACCGCAAGGATCTGAAGGACGACTACCTGTCGGTCGAGCATCTGCTGTTGGCGATGGGCGACCGCTTGGGTGTCGGTCGCGAAGAGCTGCTCAGCGCGCTGAAAGATGTGCGTGGCAGCCACCGGGTGAACAGCCAGAACCCTGAAGAGCAGTTCGCTGCGCTCGAGAAGTACGGCCAAGACCTCACCGCCCGCGCCCGCGAGGGCAAGATCGATCCCGTCATCGGGCGCGACGACGAGATCCGTCGTGTCATCCAGGTGCTCAGCCGCCGCACCAAGAACAACCCGGTGCTCATCGGCGAGCCGGGCGTGGGCAAGACCGCCATTGTCGAGGGCCTCGCCCGTCGAATCGCCGACGGCGACGTGCCCGAGGGTCTCAAGCACAAGCGCCTCGTCTCGCTCGACATCGCCAGCATGCTCGCCGGCGCCAAGTACCGCGGCGAGTTCGAAGAGCGGTTGAAGGCTGTGTTGAAGGAGATCATCGACGCGGCCGGCGAGGTGATCACCTTCGTCGACGAGTTGCACACCATCGTCGGCGCAGGCGGTGCCGAGGGCGCAATGGACGCCGGCAACATGATCAAGCCGATGCTGGCCCGCGGCGAGTTGCACATGATCGGTGCCACCACCCTCGACGAGTACCGCAAGCACGTCGAGAAAGACCCCGCACTCGAGCGCCGCTTCCAGCAGGTGTACGTGGGCGAACCCAGCGTGGAAGACACCATCGCCATCCTGCGCGGTCTGAAGGAGCGCTACGAGGTGCACCACGGTGTGCGCATCCAGGACTCGGCGCTCGTCAGCGCCGCCGTGCTGAGCAACCGCTATCTCACCAACCGCTTCCTGCCCGACAAGGCCATCGACCTCGTCGACGAAGCCGGCAGCAAACTGCGTATCGAGATCGACTCGCTGCCCACCGAGATCGACATCGTCGAGCGCCGCATCCTGCAACTCGAGATCGAACAGGTGGCACTCGAGAAGGAAACCGACGCTCCATCGATCGAGCGTCTCGAGGTACTGCGCGCCGAACTCGAGGGCCTGCGCGCCCAGTCGGCCGAGATGCGCGCCCACTGGGAGAGCGAGAAGGAGGCCATCGGCGCCATCCGCGTGCTGAAGGAAGAACTCGAGCAGTTGCGCACGATGGTCGAGCGCGAAACCGACCTGAACCTCGCCGCCGAGGTGCGCTACGGGCGCATCCCCGAACTCGAGCGGCGCATCGTCGACGCCACCGCGCACCTCGACGTGCTGCAGCACGGCAACCGCATGCTGAAAGAGGAGGTCGACGCCGAAGACATCGCCGAGGTGGTCAGCAAGTGGACCGGTGTGCCCGTCACCCGGTTGATGGAGGGTGAGATGAGCAAGCTCGTCCACCTCGAAGACCTGCTCCACCAGCGCGTCATCGGCCAGAGCGACGCGGTGCACGCGGTGGCCAACGCCATCCGCCGATCGCGAGCCGGCCTCAGCGATCCGCACCGCCCCATCGGTTCGTTCATGTTCCTCGGCCCCACCGGTGTGGGCAAGACCGAACTCGCCCGGGCCGTCGCCGAGTACCTGTTCGACGACGACAAGGCGATGGTGCGCATCGACATGGGCGAGTACATGGAGAAGTACTCGGTCAGCCGCCTCATCGGTGCGCCCCCCGGCTACGTCGGCTACGACGAGGGCGGCCAGCTCACCGAGGCAGTGCGCCGCCGCCCCTACAGCGTGGTGCTGCTCGACGAGATCGAAAAGGCGCACCCCGATGTGTTCAACGTATTGCTGCAGGTGCTCGACGACGGCCGCCTCACCGATGGTCAGGGCCGTACGGTCGACTTCACCAATGTCGTCATCGTGATGACGTCGAACCTGCCCGGCGACCCGCTCGGGTTCTTCAAGCCCGAGTTCATCAACCGCGTCGACGAGATCATCCGGTTCCGTTCGCTCACCGAGGCCGACCTGGCCCAGATCGTCGGCATCCAGTTGGGCCTGTTGCGCAAGCGCATGGCCGATCGGCGCATCGCGCTCGATGTCACCGACGCAGCGATGGCCCTGCTGGCCCGCGAGGGCTACGACCCCAGCTTCGGGGCCCGGCCACTGAAGCGCGTCATCCAGCGCGAGATCAGCGACCCGGTGGCCATGTTGGTGCTGGAGGGCAAGGTGGGCGAGGGTGGCACGGTCACCGTCGACACTGCCGGCGGCGACGCAGGCGCCGACGCCACCGGCGAACACCTCACCGTCAGCGTCTGAGCCGGTTCACCCCGCTGGTGGCGGGTCGTTGCTTCCCGGACCCGTCGGCGGCGGGAAGGCGCTCGCCGGGCTGGTCGCGGGTGGGAAGGCGGCGAGCAGCGCGGTGTGTTCGGACTCGTCGTGCTGAGCGGGAGCCGGCTCATCGTGGGCCGGCTCGGCCGGTGCGCCAGCCGCCCGCCGCCGGGCCCGTCGCCGCCGGAGCAGCACCACCAGCAGCGTGACCAACACGACGAATCCCACCAACGCGCCGACTGCCAGGGCGAACCGCTTGGTGCCCACATCGCCGGCTTCGTCGACCGTGTCGACCGCGTCGCGAGCTGCCGTGCGGGCGGCATCGTGGTCGCCGGTTGCAGCCGCCGACTTCGCCTCGGCGACGAGGGCGGGCACATCGGTGCCCCACAGCCCGATCGAGTCGAAGAATCCGTCGTCGCGGGCGTCGGCCTCGACGGCCGTGCTCACCGCGTCGAACGTCTCGATCTGCTCGCCTAGTGCCGCGTCGACGTCGTCGAACGACTCGTCGACCTCCTCGTAGTCGCCCTCGAAGTGGTCGGGGTAGCCGATACCCAGTGCCGCAGCCTTGTCGACCATGGTGTCGCGGGCGACCAGCACATCGGCCGCCTCGCCGATCGTGGTCTCGGCCTCGTCGAAGCGCCACGTGCTCAGGTGTTGGCGCACCACCACCGGACCGGCCCACTCGCCGCCGGCGGCCAGTAGATCGGCGTACTGAGCACGGGCCTCGTCGCGAGCGTCGAGCAGCGCCGGACCGCTGACGCCGACGACGTACTGCTCGAACAGGTCGCGGGTCTCGGTGGAACCGCCCAACTCCTCGACGAGGTCGAGGAACCGCCTCCAGTCGGTGGTGTCGGACGAGCCCTCGGCGGGTAGGTCGCCGCGGTAGGCGATGGTGTCGTCGGCCACCGCGTCGAACACGTCGCGCATCGCCTCCTCGCCCACCTCTTCGGTGATCCGGCTCACCACGTCGAACGCGGCGTTGTAGCCGTAGTCCTCGCGCGCTTCGTCGTCGCCGCCGTCGAACGTGGGGTCGCTCCAGTCGTTCAACACGACGAAGCCGGGGTCGGCGGTGTCGATGGGGTCGGGCTCGTACGGCGTGCCGCCCAGCGCCTTCACCACCTTGTTCGAGTACACCTGCGCCATGCCCTCGTTCAGCCAACGGTCGGCGAACCAGTTGTCGTTGAACCAGGCGTGCGACAACTCGTGCAGCACCACCTCCTGGTCGAGGTCTTCACCCACCTCGATCAGGCGGTCGGCCGCGCTGAACCAACCGGCGTAGCCGTACAGGTAGGGCGTGTAGGCCTCGATCACGTCGACCGAGTCGTCGATCGGCCACGGCCGACCAAGCAACTCGGCGAGTTGAGGGACACCGGTCTCGATCTGTGTCGTCACGAACGCCCGCCACTCGCTGTCGCCCGGCCACGACTGCACGACGAAGGTGCTGCCGGCGGCCTCGAACTCGGTCTGGTCGAGGGCGTCGTCGTTGCGGGCTGACACGACGATGCCGAACGAATCAGGGTCGGCGATGGCGTCGGCCGAGTACACGGTGGCCCCGTCGACCTGTTGTTCGTCGGCCGGATCGCCGAGGAGATCGACGGCGAATCCTTCGGGCACCACCACGCGCACGTTCACCTTGCCGCTGTCGCCAGCGCCGAAGGCGTCGAAGCCGAAGTAGGCGCGGTTGGCGCGGGTCGGATCGTCGGAGCGAGGCGGCAGACCGACGATGTCGTAGGTGAGTGTGAACCGGGCCGTCTGCTGGAAGAACAACTGCTCGGCGAACTCGACGTCGTACAACACGTACCCGGCAGCATCCGTCGCCGGGACCGGATCGACCGTGAGCGCTCGACCTGCGTCGTCGACTGCTGACGCGTTCGCAGACGCCGCAGTGGCTGGCAGCCGGTAGCCGGTGTAGTAGCGGGTATAGATGATGTCGCCCTCGGTACGGTCGGGGACGTTGTTGGTGACGGCCACCTCCACCGCGACCCGCACCACCCCGGCTTCCGGGTCGATGGTGAAGGTGCTGGTGGTGGCCACCTCGAGTTCGGGCTCGGCCAGCACCGTTGCGGTACCGGCCGGGGTGGCGACCAGACATGCCGTCAGCGCGAGCGTTGCTGCGAGCAGTCGCTTCAGCATCCGCACACCGTACCCGTCGACCGTACCCGTCGACCGCCGCGCCCACAGATCGCACCTACCGCGGACCCGGGCGTAGTGTCGCCGACGATGGTGGATCCCGACGGCCCGTGGTCGAGTTTCGAACCCTGCGCCGCAACCGATCCGTTCGCCGACCGAGCTGCCGGCATCCGCTGGGACGACAGCGAAGCGGCCCGGCCGCCGCGGGCCTCGATCGCCGCCGACCGCACCCTGGGGTGGATGCGGCGGATGTGGCCGCTGCTGCGGGTGCGTCGGGTGGCCTTCTTCGGCTCGCTGGTGCTGGCCCTGGTGTCGATGGTGGCCGGTGTGCTCATCCCGTGGGTCACCATGGGCGCCATCGACCGCGCCCTGCGGGTCCGCGATGTGCCCCTGTCGACCTATGTGTGGATCCTGCTCGGCCTCGCCATTGGGCGCGCCGTGCTCGTCTACGTCTACCGCTTCACGCTGTACCGAGTGGCCTACGACCTCGAGACCGATCTGCGACTCGGCATGTTCGGTCATCTCACGCGCATGGACTTCGCGTTCTTCGACCGGGTGCAGGCCGGCCAGCTCATCAGCCGCGCGAACTCCGACATCCGCTCGGTGCAGATGTTCCTCACCTTCGCCCCGCTCATCTCGCTGAACCTGCTCAGCTTCGTGGTGGCGGTGGGACTGATGCTCAGTATCCACGTCGGTCTCACACTCGTGGCGCTGTGCACGCTGCCGTTCACCTACGTCACCGGTTCGCGGCTGCGCAACGTCTCGTTCCCGATGTCGTGGATCGTGCAGGGCCGCCAGGCCGAGATCACCACGATCGTCGACGAGAACGTGCAGGGCGTGCGGGTGGTGAAGGGCTTCGCGGCCGAGGAGCGTGAACTCGGCAAGTTGGCCCGGGTGGCCCAGCGTCTGCAGTGGGCCAACGTCGCTCTGAACGACGCCCGGGCCCGCTGGGGGCCGCTCACCGAGAACCTGCCTCGGCTCGGCCTGGCCGGCGTTCTGCTGTACGGCGGCATCCTCGTCATCCACGACGACATCACTGTGGGCGCGATCGTGGCATTCAACGCCTACGTGGTGCTGGTGCAGGCGCCGTTCCGGTTCCTCAGCTTCATCCTCATCCTCGGCCAGCGGGCCGCGGCGTCGGCCGGGCGCATCTTCGAGGTGCTCGACGAGCGCCCCGCCGTGCACGACCGGCCTGGCGCGGTCGACCTGGTCGAGCCCGCTGGCGAGGTGCACTTCGACGCAGTCAACTTCACCTACCGCGGCGCCGCACACCCCGTGCTCGACGGGTTCTCGCTGCACGTGCGATCCGGTGAGACCGTGGCCATCGTGGGGCGCACCGGCAGCGGCAAGAGCACCGTGGCCCGCCTGCTCACCCGCTTCTACGACGTCGATGCCGGAGCCGTGTCGATCGACGGGCACGACGTGCGCGACCTCACCCTCGCCAGCGTGCGCCATCACGTGGGTGTGGTGCTCGACGATCCGTTCCTGTTCTCGGCCTCGGTGCGCGACAACATCGCCTACGGCAAGCCCGATGCGACGCTCGACGAGGTGGTGGCCGCCGCCCGGGCCGCACAGGCGGCGGAGTTCGTCGACCAGTTGGCCGAGGGCTACGACGCCGTGGTGGGCGAACGCGGCTACGACCTGTCGGGCGGCCAGCGCCAGCGCATCTCGATCGCTCGCACGCTGCTGGTGAACCCGGCCGTGCTGGTGCTCGACGACGCCACCTCGGCCATCGACGTACAGGTCGAACAGCACATCCACGACGCGCTGCACCAACTGCGCGGCACCCGCACGATGATCCTCATCGCTCACCGCCTGTCGACCATCGCCCTGGCCGACCGGGTGGTGCTGCTGGAAGACGGCCGCGTGGTGGCCGACGGCACGCACCAGCACCTGCTCGCCACCGAACCCCGGTATGCGGCCGTGCTGGCGCGCACGATCGACGACGGTGTCATCGAGGCCGATGTCATCGAGGCCAATGTGATTGAGGAGGGCCGGTCGTGATGTTCGGACCGGGCGGCGGCGGCTTCGGGCCGGGTGGTACGCAGACCAGCGCGGCTGCCGGTCTGCCCTTCGCCGGGGTGCCCGCCGAACTGCGCGAGCGCGCCGATGCGATCCTGGCCACCGAGCCCGAGCACCCCGACCCGGGGGTGCACTTCGACCCGGTGGGTGCCGACCGTCGCCCGTTCACCCTGCGTCGGTTCCTCGGGGGGCACCGCGCGGGGCTGCTCGGCGCATTCGTGCTGGTGGTGCTCGAGACGCTCGCGTTGCAGGCGGGCGGCCTGCTCACCCAGCAGGGCATCGACCACGGCATCACGCCCGGGCGGGTCGACGTGGTGGTGATCGTGGCCGTGCTGTACCTCGTGTCGGTGGTGGTGGCCACCGTCACCGGCGCGTGGCGGGTGTCGTGGACCGGCCGTCTCGGTGAACGGTTGCTCTACCAACTCCGCCTGCGGGTCTTCGCCCATCTGCAGCGCCAGTCGATCGACTTCTACACCGACGAGCGTGCCGGCCGCCTGCTCACCCGCATGACCAGCGACATCGACGCGCTCCAGCAGCTGTTCCAGGACGGCCTCGTGAACATCGTCGTGCAGGGCCTCACCCTGGTGGTGGTGGGCGTCATCCTGTTCGTCCTCGAACCCACCCTCGCGCTCGTGACCGTGGTGGTCGTGGTGCCGGCACTCACCCTCATCACGCTGTGGTATCGGCGTGTGTCGGACCGTTCGTTCACGGTGGTGCGCGACCGCATCGCCGACGTGCTGGCCGATCTGTCGGAGACCCTGCAGGGCGTACGCGTGGTGACGGCGTTCAACCGTCGCCGCCAGAACGTGATGGTGCACCGCGGCATCATCAGCCGCTACCGCGCCGCCAACGTCGTCACCGCTCGGCAGGGTGCTGCGTACGGCCCCGCGGCCGATCTGCTCGGAGCCCTCGGACAGGTGGTGGTGCTGCTCATCGGCGGTCGCATGGTGCTGCGCGGCGAGTTGTCGATCGGCACCCTGGCGGCCTTCATCCTCTACCTCACCGCGTTCTTCGCGCCCATCCA
>JBIKLX010000106.1:0-10913 GCA_044359565.1 Ilumatobacteraceae bacterium | reverse complement strand
AGCTGCGGGCCTTCCTGGCCGAGCGCATCGCCAAGCACAAGATCCCGGCGAAGGTGTGGTTCCTCACCGAGCAGCTGCCGCGCAACGCCAACGGCAAGTTCTTGAAGCGCGAACTGCGCAAGCAACTCGCAGGCGTCTGAGCCGGCGATGGCCTGGGCGCAGAACGGCGACTGCCGGCTCTGGTACGAGACGTTCGGCGACAGCGCCCACCCGGCGTTGCTGATGGTGAACGGCCTCGGCAGTCAGAGCATCAACTACCGCGACGAGTGGTGTGCAATGTTCGCGGCACGGGGCCTGTTCGTCATCCGCTTTGACAACCGCGACGTGGGCCTGTCGTCGTCGTTCCGCGACGCGCCCACCGGCCCGGCCGGCGAGGCCTACCGACTGGGCGACATGGCGCGCGACGCGGTGGCCGTGCTCGACGCCGAGGGCATCGAGCAGGCGCACGTGATGGGATTGTCGATGGGCGGGATGATCGTGCAGACCCTGGCCATCGAACACCCACACCGGTTGCGGTCGGTCACCTCGGTGATGTCGCACACCGGCGAGGCCGACCACGGCCAGTCGGCACCCGAGGCGTTCGCCCTGCTCACCGCGCCACCCGTCACCGATCTCGAGTCGGCGGTACAGCGCAGCATCGAGGGCCTGCGCTGCTGGGGCAGCCCCGAGTTCGCCGACGAAGACCGCTGGCGCGCCGATGCCGAGCGGGCGTTCCACCGGGCCTTCACTCCCGACGGCACCGGCCGGCAGTTCCTCGCCATCCGCGCCTCGGGCTCGCGTGCCGAGGCACTGCGCGAGGTGACGGTGCCGATGCTGGTGATGCACGGCGACCGCGACACGCTCATCACCCCAAGCGGTGGCCGACGCACGGCCGAACTCGTGCCAGGCGCCCGGTTCGTGCTGATCGAAGGCATGGGCCACGACTACCCGCCGCAGCTGTGGCAGCGCTGGGTCGACGAGGTGGCGGGTTTCATCGAGTCGCTGCCGTCGGCATCCTGAGCAGCGATGACCTTCGACGACCTCGCCGCCCTCATCCGCAGCCGCCGCACCAGCATGCTGGTGCAGGCCGACCGGCCGGTGCCCCACGACGTGGTCGAGCAGTTGTGCGACCTGGCCCAGTGGGCACCGAACCACAAGCGCACCTGGCCGTGGCGGTTCGCGCTGGTGGAGGGCGACGGGCGAGCCCGTCTGGGCGAGGTGATCGCCGAGGCGATGGCCGCGCACGGCGACCCGCCCGAGAAGGTGGCGAAGGCACGCGGTAAGTACCTGCGTACCCCCGCCACGTTGGTAGTGGGGGCGGCAGTGGGCGACTCGTCCGACCGCACCGCCGAGAACCGCGACGCGGTGGCGGCGGGCATCCAGAACCTGCTGCTCGGTGGCACGGCACTGGGCCTGGCCACCTACTGGGGCTCGTGCCCCAAGGGCGCCAACGACGTGGTGGCCGACTGGTGCGGCTTCGAACCCGGCACCCATGTGGCCGCCATCATGTACCTCGGCTGGGCCACCACCGCGCCCGAGGTTCCGGCCCGCCCGCCGGTCACGCTGACCATCATCACCTGACCCGGCATCACCTGAGACGAGCAGGCCGCCGGCGTCAGGAGCCGGGGGTGCGCAGCTCGGTGATGTCCATCTGCTCGGGCTCGCAGCCGAGCGTGATGAGCAGCTTCGCCACTCCGTGGAACAGCGCGAGGCCGATGGCCATCTCGACCAACGCCTCGTCACCGAACTCGGCGACGAGCGCCTCCTGCAGCGCCACCGGTGGTGGGCCGCCGGCAGCGAAGAACGCGTCGGCGAAGGCGAGCGCCAGCTTCAGCCGATCGGGTAGATCCGACTGGGCATGCCCGTCGTCGATCTGCGCCACCTTCGTCTCGTCGAGGCCCTGCTGCTTCGCGACCGCGAAGCGCACATTGCGTCAATACCCGCAGTCGGTGATGCGCGCGTTTCGCAGTCGCACCG
The DNA here is from genome assembly GCA_044359565.1 of Ilumatobacteraceae bacterium. GTDB lineage: Bacteria > Actinomycetota > Acidimicrobiia > Acidimicrobiales > Ilumatobacteraceae > VFMC01. Next base: position 8,957 of record JBIKLX010000106.1, on the reverse strand, counting down.
TCTCCTTGCTGGGGTGGTCGAGTACACCGTGCGACCAGAACTGGCCGTACACCTCGCCGAAACGACGGGCCAGCCCCGGTTGGTGGGCCAGCAGCGACCCGAAGTCGGCGGGGCGGCCGTCGATGGCGCTAGGCAGGCGCGGTGTGGTGGACATCAGCCGATCTCCTCCGACACGCCGAACACCCGTCCGAACTTGGTGAACCCGTCGGCGAGCGCAAGGTGGAACAGCAGCCCCACCTGCTCGGCCGGGGTGTAGTGCTGCCCGAGGGAAGCCATGAGCGCATCGTCGATGCCATGTGCGTCGAGCAGGAACTGATCGGTGATGTCGACGATCACCTGCTCGCCCGGGGTGAGCGCACCGAACGAGGCGAGCGAGCCCTCGCCCGACAGAAGTTGTTCCACCCGGGCGGTGATGAGCTGCGCTGTGCGGCCGGGCGCGGTACCCGCCGCCTCGGTGCGCAGACCCTCCACCTGCTCGCCCAGCGGTGCGCGTAGACGCAACACCTCGCCGAGGCTGGTGCGACCACCCAGCCAGCTCATGCCGCTCGCTCCTGGAGGGCGAACGCGTCGAGGATGGCCAACCAGCCCGGGCCGAGCGCGTGACGGTCGCCCTCACCGGACGGGTGCGGCACCCCCACCACCGTCGCTGCCGCCTGCTGGAGCAAGGCGATGGCCACGACGTCGCCCACCTCGATGACCTCGTCGAGCACTGGGTCGATGCGCTCCCTGGCCTCGTCGACGCAGCCGGAACGAGCAAGGACCGAGGATGCGGCCACGGCGCCGAACGTGCGGTCGAGATACGAGGCGCTGGGTGTGCGGGCCACCTCGTCAGCCTCGCGCAGCGCCGCCTCGGGTGCACCAGCGAGCGCATGGACGATGGCGGCGACGCTGTGCGCGAATCCGCTGCGGCCCGGCACCGCTGCCAGTTGCTCGACCGCCACGAGCGCCTCGTCGATCAGACCGCACTGCGCCGCCCCGATGGCCAACAGCACCGTTGCCTCGCCCTCGGCGGCCCGGTTGACGGCACCGCCGGCGAGCAACTGCTGAGCAAGGCGCAGGGCCGTCTCGCCGTCGCCGCGGTGCATCGCCGTACCCGCCACGGCCAGCAGCGGCACCGGCCCGGAACCGGGCACCGACGACAGTGCCATCAGTTCCTCCGAGGTGCGCTGCACCGCGGCGCGTCGGCCGAGGGCGGCCTGGGCGCGCAGCAACGCCGACAACGCCTGCACCATCCCGAAGCTGTCGCCCAGCCGCCGGAACCGGGCCCGGGCCTGTTCTGCTTCGCTGACCGCATCGCCGAGGCGACCCTGCCACAGGCGCAGGTTGGCGATGAGCGACTGCATCATCGAGGCGGCCCAGTCGTCGCCACGGTCGAGCGCCTCGGTGCGCACGAAGGTCGCGATGTCTTCCGCGTCGCGCACCTCGCCGCGATAGAAGCGAACGAACGCCAGCAGCCCGAAGGCCCAGCCCACACCGTTGCGGTCGCCGAGCTTGCCGAGCGTCTCGGCCGCATGGTGCAGCCGCTCGTCGGCGAGTTCGAGATCGGCCGAGAGGAACGTGAGCCAGGCCCGGTGCTGTTCGACGTAGGCGAGCCCGCGCTCGTCGCCCAATCGCCGATAGACGGCCTCGGCTTCGCCGAGGAACCATTCGGCGTCGTTCGGTGAACCGCCGAACAGCTCGATGAACCCGCGCTGGCGCAACGCATCAGCCAGCAGCGCGTCGTGGCCCGCAGTACGCAGCAGGTCGATGCTCGTACCCAACTCGCGGCGGGCAGCGTCCTGATCGCCCGCGAGGTGATGGAGGCTGCCCAGCACGCGGCGGGCCTTGCCCTCCACCAACACGTCGTCGGCACCGGCAGCGGTGGCCAGCACGCGGTCGAGGTCGGAGCGGGCGCGTACGTAGTCGCGCAGTTCGAGGAGCGACGATGCTCGTTGCAACCGCAACGAGTCGGCGCGCGACGCCTCGGGGGCATCGCGCTCGTCGAGGAGGTCGATCGCACGGCTGGTGTGGCGCACCACCATGCGATGGCTGCCCGAGTCGTGGGCACGATCGGCCGCCGCGGTGAGGTGGCCAAGGGCCTGCACCCGGATGTCGGCCGGCACGCCCGCCACGTGACCGATCTCGGCCACCAGTTCGGCGGCCGTGGCCGTGTGGTGGGCGAGATCGTCGAGTGTGCCGAACCCCGAGCCGAGGTAGCTCGATGCCACACCGGCGTGCCGCTGCGCCCGAGAGGCCTTGGTGAGGGTCTGGTACACGGCCTCGCGCACCGAGTCGCTGCGGAACCGCCAACGCTGGCCGCTCACCTCGAGCAGCCCCTTGGCGTCGAGCCGGGCCAGCAGATCGCGGTCGAACGCCTGGTTCATCGCATTGGCGAACCGTTCGAGCGAGGAGACAGGGCCCGAGAGCCCGAGTACCGCGGCATTGTCGAGCACCTGCCGCTCGGCGGTGGCCAACTGGTCGAGACGGGCCGCGATGAGCGCGCGCAGGCTGTCGGGCAGGTCGCTCGACGGGCCTTCGTCAGCAACGACGGCAGCCCACTCCTGCAGGAACAGCGGATTGCCGCCGGTGCGTTCGAACAGCGCGCCGAGCAGGCGGTCGTCGATGAGTTCGGGCACCATCGTGTCGAGCAACTCGCGGGCCATCTCGTCGCTGGCAGCGCGCGACAGAGGTTCCAGCGACATCGACAGCACCGTCGACCGGTCGCTGGCCGGTGGCCACTCCACCTCCGTGCCCGGACGCATCGCGGTGACCAGCACGAACGGCAGCCGGCTCACCCCAGTGGCCAACGCGCCGAGGAGGTCGAGCACCACCTGGTCGGCCCAGTGCAGGTCGTCGATCCACAGCACCATCGGCCCACGCGCGGTGCGCAGTTCGACCACCCGGGTGATGGCCCGGTGGACGCGGTCGCGTCGCACCGAGAGGTCGAGGCGGTCGAGCGAGGTCGGATGCCCCACCAGGTGGGAGAACACTTCGACCAGGCGGTCCACCTCGACCGTGTCGCCGCTGTCGCCGAGCAGCCGCTCCGAGCGCCGGAGCGCTTCGTCGCGCACCTCGTCGACCGGCAGGTCGGCATCGAGGCCCATGTGGCCCGCCAGCGCCATGGCGATGGGCGACCAGGCGTTGCTCTCGCCGTAGGGCGCGCACGCCCCCTCCAACACGAGGGCCTCGGGCAGGCCGGCGCCTTCGAGCGTGGCAACCACCTCTTCGACCAGGCGGCTCTTGCCCACTCCACCCTCGCCGGTGATGTTCAGCACGAGGCTGCGTCCCTCGGCGGCGACCAGTCGCAATGCCGCGTGCACCAGACCGAGCTCGGCGCTGCGACCCACGAGCCGCAGGTCGGATCGACGCAGCCGGAAACCCGGCGGGGCGAGCATGTCGAGCGCCAACCAGGTGTTCACCGACTGCTCGCGCCCGCGCGGCTGCAGGACACTGGATTCGTCGTAGCGGACGATGTCGGCAGTGAGCGCGTAGGTGGCCTCGCCCACCAGCACGCCGCCCGGCGGGGCCGCCGCCTGCAGCCGCGAGGCGGTGTTCACGACATCGCCCATCGCGGTGTAGTCCGCGCCGGCGAGGGTGCCCATCAGCACCTCACCGGTGTTGATGCCGATGCGCATGCGCAGGGGCGGTTCGAGGGCCTGTTCGTCGCTGTAGGCGGCAAGCGTCTCGTGCATGCGCAGCGCAGCTCGCACGGCCCGTTCAGCATCGTCCTCGTGTGCCACCGGTGCACCGAACAGGGCCAGCACGCCGTCGCCGAGCAGTTTGTCGACCCGCCCGCCGAACCCGGTGATCACCTCGGCCAGCCGAGCGAAGATCCGGTCGATGAGCCGCTTCACGGTCTCAGGGTCGCGATGTTCGGCCAGGCTGGTGAATCCCACCACGTCGGCGAACAGCACCGTGACGATGCGGCGCTCCTCCGACTGCACTGCGGCCACGGCATGGCCGCACGACGAGCAGAAACGCGCCCCTTCCGCGATGGGGGAGGCGCAGGACGGACAGAGCATCAACCCCAGAGCGTACGGCCAATCCTCCTCAGGGATGATCCTTGCCGTGATCCCATCCCGATACCGTCCGAGGTGATGAGCCCCGTTTCCTCACGGTGGACCGCCCGCGTTCGCCGACACCCGTTCGCGACCGACGTGCTGATCGCCGTCGTCGTCGCGGTCACATCGCTGGTGGGGCACTTCGGCATCAGCGACCCGTCGATCACGGAGCCGACAGCCTGGACGGGCGCGTTGATCATCGCGACGTCGGTCGCGCTGCTCTTCCGACGTCGCTGGCCGGTCATGACGCTGATCGCAGTGCAGATCGGCGAGAACGTCCAGAGCGTGCTGGGCATCTTCGGCACCACGAACTCCGCCTTGCTCATCGCCGGTTACTCAGTGGGGCGCTACTGCACTCGGCGGCGATTGCTCCTCGTTGCTACCGCGAGCCTGGTCGCCTTGATCGCGTTGCAGACCGTCGTGATCGTCACCAACTACACGGAGGGAGACAGCTTCATCTTCCTCTACCTGTACACCCTGGTGCCGCAGATCACGGTCTTCGTGCTGGGCAACAGCGTTCGGCTGAACCACGAACGTGCGGCGCGGCTCGAGGTCCGCGCCGAACGTGCCGAACGCGAACAAGAACTGCTCGCCCAGCAGCAACTCCAGGCCGAACGCACGCGCATCGCCCGCGAACTGCACGATGCGGTCGCCCACGGCGTCAGCGCCATGGTGATCCATGCCGCGGCCGCACGGCGGCACATCCCCACCGACCCCGGGCGCGCATCGGAGGCGATGAGGACAGTCGAAGAGGTGGGGCGTCGGGCGATGAACGAGATGCGGCAACTGCTCGGGGTGCTGCGCAGTGATGAGGCGACCGAGCGCGAGCCCCAGCCGCAACTCGAAGACCTGCCGCGGCTGGTCGACACGATGCCGGAGCTACGGGTGCAGCTCGCCGTACCCCCGCTCACCGCAGTGCCCCAGGCGGTGTCGCTCAACGCGTACCGAGTGGTGCAGGAAGCACTGGTGAATGCCTCTCGCCATGCCGGCCCCGGCACGCATGTGGTGGTGTCGTTGGCCATCGAAGACAACGAGTTGCAGGTGACGGTGGTCGACGACGGTCTCGGCACGTCGGTGTCCAGCCTGCCGAGCAGCGGGTTCGGCGTCGTCGGCATGCGCGAGCGGGTGAACGTGCACAGTGGCACCCTCACCGCCGGACCGGGCACGCATGGCGGCTGGAAGGTGTTCGCCACGTTTCCGTTCGATGCCGCCACCGCCGACGACATGCGGCGGCCGTCGTGATCCGCGTGGCGCTCGTCGACGACCAGTCGCTCGTCCGCGCCGGGCTGCGGTTGATCCTCGAGACGGTCGACGAAGTCACCATCGTCGGCGAGGCAGCCGATGGTGTGGAAGCAGTCGAGATGGTGGAACGGTGCCGACCCGACGTGGTGTTGATGGATGTGCGGATGCCACGACGCGACGGCATCGAAGCGACCGCGCTGATCGTCGGTGCCGACGGCCCGCGGGTGCTGATCCTCACCACCTTCGATCTCGACGACTACGTGTACGCCGCGCTCCGGGCCGGGGCGAGCGGATTCATGTTGAAAGATGCCGAGGCCGAGCAACTGATCGAGGCCATCCGCGTGGTGAACCGCGGCGACATGCTGCTCGCGCCATCGGTGACCCGGCTGCTCGTCGACGAGGTGCTGCGCGCCGGGGCACAGACGAAGACCACGATTCCGGGAATCGACGAGCTCACCGACCGCGAGACCGACGTACTCGTGCTCATCGCCAAGGGTCTGTCGAACGCCGAGATCGCCGAGCGGCTCTACCTGGGCGAGGCGACGGTGAAGACCCATGTCGGCCGCATCCTGGCGAAACTCAGGCTGCGCGACCGGGTTCAGGTGGTGGTTGCCGCCTACGAAGCCGGTCTCGTAACGCCCGGAGATCCCACCGGTGGTTGACTCGTCTCATCCCACAGGCGGATGAAAACGGGCACGCGAGCCGGTTCACTGTGGGCCATGACTGCTGCGACCCCTTCCGCATCCCTCACCCCGATCGACGGCACCGCCGCCGCCGGTGCCGTCGACGCCATGAAGGTGTACGGCCGCGGCGACAGTGAGGTGCGCGCCCTCGACGGTGTCACCGTCGCGTTCGAGAAGGGTCGCTTCAGCGCCATCATGGGCCCGTCGGGCTCGGGCAAGAGCACGCTGATGCACTGTCTGGCCGGCCTCGACTCGCTCACCAGCGGGGCCGTCTATATCGGCGACACCTACCTCGCCGCACTGAACGACAAGCAGCTCACCGAGCTGCGCCGCACCCAGGTGGGCTTCATCTTCCAGGCCTACAACTTGGTGCCCACCCTCACCGCACTCGAGAACATCACCCTGCCGCTGCTGCTCGGCGGCACCAAGGGCGACCAGCAGTGGATCGACCGCGTCATCGACACCGTCGGCCTGCGCGACCGCCTGAGCCACCGTCCGAGCGAACTGTCGGGTGGACAGCAGCAGCGTGTCGCCGTGGCCCGCGCCCTGGCCAGCCAGCCGACGATCATCTTCGCCGACGAGCCCACAGGCAACCTCGACAGCCGCACGGGTGCCGAGATCCTGTCGTTCATGCAGTTGGCCGTGCGCGAACTGGGCCAGACCATCGTGATGGTCACCCACGACCCCGTGGCCGCCAGTTACGCCGACCGCGTCATCTTCCTCGCCGACGGCCGCATCGTCGACGAGATGGCCGAGCCCACGGCCGAGCGCGTGCTCGACCGCATGAAGCGCTTCGGGGAGTGACCCGGTGTTCCGCATCGCGCTGAAGAGCACCTTGGCGCGCAAGGGCCGGCTCTTCCTCACGGCCGGCGCCGTCATCGCCGGGTGCGCCTTCCTGAGCGGTGTGTTCGTGTTCAGCGACACGATCAGGGCCAGCTTCAACACCCTGTTCGCCAGCGCCTACGCCGGCACCGACGCGTTCGTGCGTTCCAGCAACGTCATCGAAGGCGACTTCGGCGACGAGAGCCGCGACCGTCTCTCCACGTCGATCGTCGACGAGGTGGCTTCGCTGCCCGGGGTGAGCGCCGCGTACGGCGATGTGCAGGGATTCGCCCGCATCGCCACCAGCGACGGCACCGTGCTCGGCCAGGTGGGCCCACCGAAGTACGGCGGCGTGTTCATCGACGCCGAGCAGTCGCCGTGGCAGTTGGCCGAGGGCAAGCCGCCCGCATCGGGCAGCGAGGTCGTCATCGACCGTCGCTCGGCGAAGGAGGGCACGGTGAAGGTGGGCGACACGGTGTCGATCACCGGCGCCGGCGGCGTGCGCGACTTCACCGTCAGCGGTATCGCCAGGTTCGCCGGCAACGACACCGCCGGCGGCTCCACCTGGGCGCTGTTCGATCTGGCCACCGCCGGCCAGTTCGTCGTGGGTCAACCCGACCGCATCGACTCGGTCATCGTGGTGGGCGACGGCTCGCTCGACGACGAAGCCCTTGCGACGTCGATCCAGCAGGCGCTGGCAGGCAGCGAGGTCGAGGTGCTCACCGGCGCCGAGATCACCGCCGAGAACCAGGACGCCGTCGAGCGGGGCCTCAGCTTCTTCACGACGTTCCTCACCATCTTCGCTGCGCTCTCGCTGTTCGTCGGCAGCTTCATCATCTACAACGTGTTCAGCATCAGCGCCGCCCAGCGCCAGCGCGAGAACGCACTGCTGCGAGCCATCGGCGCCAGCCGCGGCCAGGTCACCCGCGTGCTGTTCACCGAAGCGATCGTCGTCGGCGTGTTGGGCGGCGTGGTGGGCTTCGGTGCCGGCGTGCTGCTGGCCACCGGCATCATGAAGCTGCTCAGCTCCATCGGCTTCGGACCCAGCGGAACCGAACTCACCGTCAGCCCGTCGTCGTTCGTCATCACCCTCGTAGTGGGTGTGGCCGTCACGCTGGTGTGCGCGGTCGTTCCCGCCATCCGGTCGGGCCGGGTGCCACCGCTCGCCGCGCTGCGCGACGTGTCGGTCGACAAGTCGGCCGTCTCGCGTGGCCGTCTCGTCACCGGCGTGGTCTTCGCCGTCATCGCCGCAGTCGGAGTCGGGCTCGGCCTCACCACCGACCCGGTGTGGTTGGCCGCCGGCGTGGTGGGACTGTTCGTGTCGCTGGTGGTGCTCGGCCCACTCGTCGCCGCTCCCGTGGCCCGGCTGCTCACCCCGGCGCTTCGCTCGGTCCGTGGTGTCACCGGCGAGATCGCCGCCCGCAATGCGGCCACCAGCCCGAAGCGCACCGCGCTCACGGCCGGCGCCCTGGGCATCGGCCTCGCCCTGCTGGTGGGCGTGTCCACCCTCGGCTCGTCGATCAAGTCGTCCATCCGCGACACCATCGGCGAGCAGTTCACCGGCGACTTCGCCGTCTCCACCAGCGACGCCGAAGGCAGCGGGTTCGGCGGTCTGCCGGGCACGCTGGCCGACGAGCTCGTTGCGGTACCCGAGGTCGACGCTGCACTCGGAATCGGTGTCAACCTGCTCAACGTCACCGAGAACGGCAAGCCATCGGTGAAGCGAGTCCTCACCCTCGACCCCACCCAGGCGGCCGCGCTGCTCGATCTGCCGTTCACCGCAGGCGGCTGGGCCGACCTCGACGAGAACAGCATTCTGGTAGCCGCCGACAAGGCCGCCCGCGACGGCCTGCAGGTGGGCAGTCCGGTCGAGGCGTCGTTCCAGGACGGCTCCACCCGCACGCTCGCGGTGGCGGGGCTGTTCGACAGCGACGCATTCGGCAACCTCATCGTCAGCCGTTCGCTGTACCAGGGCCAAGACCTGCCGCTGTTCGACGCGCAGATCCTCGTCAGCACCGCCGACGGTGTGAGCGAAGCCGATGCCGAGGCCGCCATCCGCACCGTCACCGACAACTACCCCACCAGCAAGGTGCAGACGCGCAGCCAGTTCATCGCCGACCAGACCAAACAGGTCGACGGCTTTCTGAACTTCATCTACGCGCTGCTCCTG
>JBIKLX010000288.1:0-3000 GCA_044359565.1 Ilumatobacteraceae bacterium | reverse complement strand
GCGGCGCGGCTGGAGCTTTGTCGGCCCCACCACCGTGTACGCCTTCATGCAGTCGATGGGCCTGGTGAACGACCACCTCGCCGGCTGCGCATTCCGCCACCCCTGATACCTCGCCGACGGAACTTGCGCGGGATTGCGTCGTATGCGACGGAAACCGTCGCAAGTTCGGGTTGGTGGGTCGGGGGAGAGTCAGGAGCCGGATTCACCCACCACGACGGGGATGGCGCTGAACTCGCCGGGGTCGGTTTCCAGACCCACGCCGCCGCGCACCATCAGCACCACCACATCGCCCGGCTGTGCACCTGAGAGGTCGAGTTGCACCGAGAACGGGCCGGCTTCCTCCATGCTGCCCGCCAGGGTGTGCTGCTGGGTGAGCACAGTGGCCGATCCGGCGATGTAGGCGCTCACTATCATGCTGGCCTCGAACCCGTGGGCCACGCCCTCGACGGTGACCAGGCCGGCCGGTACCTCGGCGAGTGCCGCCGGAGTGGTGATGGAGGCCCCATCGCTGCCGGCGCCGGTGACGAACCAGCTCGACGCGGGGCCGAGCTGACGGAGGAACAGCACCGCCCGGGGCGACGGGGTGCCGCCACCCTCGCTGGGCGACATCACCTCGATCTCACCGCTGCGCGAGTCGCCCTGCATGAACTCGCCGAGCGAGGGCGGCACGCCCAGCACCTGGATGACGAAGTCGACGGCGGCCTCTTCCGGTGTGGTGAACACCACATCGGCAGCGGGCCAGATGGCCGGCTGCTCGAGACTCACGACCGTGGTGGTGGGCGTCACGGTGGTGGGCGCCACTGAGGTGGAAGCGGCGCTCGTGGTGGGCGCAGCGGTGGTAGTGGGCGGCACCGTGGTGGAGGGGGCCACGGTGGTGGGCGCGGTCGTCGACACGCTGGTGGATGTGGTGCTGTCGGAGTCGTCGCTACATGCGGCCAACAGCAGGAAGGGCACTGCGGCTCCGGCTGTCGCTCGCCGTGCCGCCCGGCTCAACTGGATCATGGCGACAGTCCACCACCGGGCACCTACCCAGCGACTGGGTCGAACGGCACGTTTCAGTCGGTGTCAGGTTCCTTGCTCGAGGTGCGCTGGTAGCCGTGCAGCCAGGGGTGGTGGTCGAGTCGCCACATGATGACGGTGAGTGGGACGAGCACGATGGCACCGACGATCCACCCGAAGAACAACACGATCAGGGCGATGCCCACTGCCGACCCAGCGACGATGCGGCGGGCTTTCGGTGACTTCGCGTACGGGTCGATCTGGGTTCCTGCCTCGGGATGGTCGAGGAGGAAGTCGGCCACCGCCTGGTTCCGGCGGTCGAGATTGCTGAGACGATCGTTGAACCAACCCATCGAGGAGGCCCTCCCGCCAACTCCTTAGCCGAGACCGAGGCGATCCATCGCTACGGCCTTCAGGCGCTTGTAGTCGAGTTTGCCATTCGCGGCGCGGCCGATGGTGTCGATGGGCACGATGCGCTTGGGCGACTTGTAGGCGGCGAGGTGTTCGCGCACGTGGGCGATGAGCGCAGCGTCGTCGAGCACGGCCCCGGGCTTGGCCTCGACCAGCGCGGTGATGGCCTCGCCGAAGCGCTCGTCGGGCACGCCCACCACGGCGGCGTCGGCCACGGTGGGGTGCGTCTTCAACGCCTCCTCCACCTCCTCGGGGAACACCTTCTCGCCGCCGGTGTTGATGCACTGGCTGCCGCGGCCGTACAGCTTCAGGGTGCCGTCGGCTTCCACCTCGGCCCAGTCGCCGGGGATGCTCCAGCGCACGCCTTCGAACAGCACGAACGTCGACGCGCTCTTGGCCTCGTCCTTGTAGTAGCCGATGGGCGTGCGGCCGCGCAGGGCCACCCGGCCCCGCTCGCCGCTGCCGGGCTGCACCTCGTGGCCGTCCTCGGTGAGCACCTTGGTGTTCGGGCCGAGTGCGAACTTCGCCGTAGTGGCGGCGCCGCCCGCGGCAGCGGCCGACTCGGCCGTGGTGGTGTTGCTGGCCATGCCGATGGCCTCGCTGCTGCCGAGGCTGTCGATCATGATGAGCCGCTGGTTGTGGCGCAGCAGACCGGCCTTGGTGTCGGCGGCCCAGATGACACCGCTCGACACGATCACCCGCAGCGACGAGATGTCCCACCGGCCCGGCTCGGCGTCAAGGGCGCGCAGGATGGGCTTGGCGAAGGCGTCGCCGACGATGGAGATGCTGTTCACCCGCTGGCGCTCGATGGTGTCGAGCAGTTCGACCGGGTCGAAGTGACGGCCCACGGTGGTGACGACCGCGCCGGCCAGCACGAGGTTCCACATCGCGTTGAACGCGCCGGTGCCATGCATGAGCGGTGCCGCGGGCAGGTTTCGCGGGCCTGGCTTGGCGATGCGCTCGTCGAACGCGTCCCATCCGGGAGTGGCGGGCAGAGGGTGCTTCGACGGTGCGTCGAGGCTGGCCACCATGTCGTCCTGGCGCCACATCACACCCTTGGGCATGCCGGTGGTGCCGCCGGTGTAGAGGATGTAGAGGTCGTCGGGGCTGCGACCCCACGGCGCCATGGTGCGGCCGGTGGCCGAGGCGACGGCCGTCTCGTAGGGCACGGCCCACTCGGGACAGGGGCCGGTGCCGTCGTCGACGCAGATCCAGGTACTCACCCGCGGCACCCGTGCCCGCATGGCCGCGCAGCGGTCGGCGAACGAGGCGTGGAACACGACGGCCACCGCGTCGGAGTTGTCCCACAGGTAGGCCAACTCGTCGTCGGTGTAGCGGAAGTTGGTGTTCACCGGCACCAGGCCGGCCTTGAACATGGCGAACATGCTCTCGAGGTACTCGGGGCAGTTGTAGAGGTAGTGCGCCACCTTGTCCTGGTGCTGCGCGCCGCCTGCCAGCAGCGCAGCGGCCACACCGTCGGCGCGGCGGTCGAACTCGGCCCACGTGAACGTGCGGTCGCCCTGGATCTGGGCCGTGGCATCGGGGAAGCGGTCGGCGTTGCGTTCCCAGATCTCGGCCAGGTTCCAGCCG
>JBIKLX010000105.1:0-10974 GCA_044359565.1 Ilumatobacteraceae bacterium | reverse complement strand
CGCGTACCGTGGCCCGGCCACCGAAGCCGGCGATCAACCGGCCGAAGCGCTCGGTGGGCTCCAGCGGGAACAGCCGCGCCTCGTCACCGTCGAACCAGCCGCGCAGGCCGTTGTGGATCTGGCGCACGTGGTGCTCGCCCACGCCGTAGCGCTCGCTCGTGAGGAAGTCGTCGTCGTACAGCGCGGGCAGGCGCACCCGGCTGGCCAGCTCGTCGGTGGTCCACCCCTTGTTGATGCCGCGCACCGTCTGGTCCCACAGGAACTGGATCGAGTCGCGGTAGCGCACGGTGCGCCTGGCGATGTCGGCCGCACCGCTCATGGGTGGGCCGTGCGTGGCCACGAGATGCTCGGCGCCCAGCGCCCGCACGTGGTCGATACCGGTGAGCAACACCCGCGGGTCGCGGTACTCGTCGCCGCGGATGGCGAAGATGTTGAACAGCGTGGGCCACACGATGTTGTGCACGCAGGTGGCGAGTTCGGGGAACCACAGCGTCACCGAGTCGTCGGCGTCGGACGGGGCCGGGGTGATGTCGACCCGCATCCCGCCGATGGTGAGCGTGGTGGCCGGGCCGAACGTGATGGTGGGGGGCACGAACCCCGTCGTGAACGGGGCATGCGCCGGGTTCCGATAGAACAGCCCGAGGCCCACGTGCAGCAGTGCGTCGGGCCCCTCGGTGGGCAGGGTGATGCCGAACTGCTCGACCAGGCCGCGGGCGTACACCGGGGCGATCTCGCCGCTGGTGCGGCTCTTGTTGGCAGTGACCCGCTCGTGCGCATAGATGGGCATCGGCGACGCATTGCCCGGCTCGGCGAGCACTGCCTTGGTGCCCTCCACGTAGTGGAAGTGGGTGTAGATCACCGCCACCACGGGCCGCTGGGTGTGCTCGCGCAGTTCGGCCAGCGCGGCCTCCATCTCCTGCACCGACTCGCCGGTGTCGATGGCGATGATGCCGTCGGGTGCCTCGATGAAGGTCTGATTCGACAGGCCGTTGCCCACCAGTGTCCACACCCCGGGCCGCACCGTGTAGAACCGGCGCTCGATCACCTCGCGGTGAGCGAGATGATCGCGATGCACCCGCTGACCCTGCGGGCCGTCGACCGTTCCGCCGGCATCGTGTTCGAAACTCCGCATCACACGCCCCCAACGGCCGATCGCAATCCTCTGCGGAGGGTAGCCGTCGGGTGAGGACGTTGAGGGCTCCCTGCGGGACCTCTGTCCCCTGGTCGGTCATCGGGCTCGGAACGACACTCGAGCCAGAGGAACGCAGCCGAACATCAGGAAGCACCCCGCTTCGTGAGGTCCGTCCGGCAGCGAGAAAGAGGCGATGTCACATGGCAATCATCCTGTGGGTTCTCGCGGTGATCCTGGTGGTCTCGGGGATCGTGGCCATCCTGCGCAAGGAGTACCTGTGGGGTGTCGTCCTGATCATCGTCGGGCTTCTGGTCGGCCCCGGCGTCAGCATCTTCACCTAGCTCGCCCAGCCGACGCAGAGGGCGGAGGAATCGAAGCGGCCTTGGCAAACTTTGCCACGGCCGCTACCGTCACTGGGATGAGCACGATGAACGTATCGCTCCCCGAAGAGCTCAAGGCATTTGTCGATGCGCAGGCCGAGCGCGGCGGTTACGGGTCGACAAGCGAGTTCGTTCGAGACCTCATTCGTCGCGAGCAGGATCGGCAAGCGCTGCGGACACTGCTGCTCGAGGGCGCTTCCTCACCCGCCGGGCCGATTGCCGATGAGCGCTACTTCTCCGCGTTGCGATCGCAAACACGTTCGACGGACTGAACGAGGTGGCGCAACGCCAGGCGCATCTGCGCGCGAAGGCCGCGGTGGATGTCGAGGATGCGGTCGCACACCTCCGCAGTACAGCCGGCGACACGGTGGCGCTGTCGTTCATCGACGCACTCGAGCGCGGGGTCAACCTCCTCACACGCTCGCCACATGCGGGTTCGTTGCAGTTCGCGTACGAACTCGCGATTCCCGAGTTACGGGCATGGGCTCTGAAGCGGTTTCCCTACGTGGTCTTCTACGTACCGCACGAGAACCACATCGACATCTGGAGGGTGCTGCACACCCGTCGCGATCTCGCAGGTGCCATCCAGAGCGACGGCTGAGCGATCGCCGCGTGGCCGAGATGCAGATTCAACGAGTGGAGACGAGGGGAATCGAACCCCTGACATCCACCTTGCAAAGGTGGCGCTCTGCCAACTGAGCTACGTCCCCGGCAGGGCTGTCACGATAGCGGCTCGGCTGCCACCTCGTACCCGCCGGCCGTCAGCATCGACTGGAACGCCTGCCAACCCTGGTCGAAGGCGAGCCGCTCCTCACGCACCGCCGCCTGCGGTTCGAGCGCATCGCCGTGGAGGTGCCTGGCCGGATCGGACCAGGTGAAGGCAGTTGTCGTCGGCAGGTGGTCGAGGTCGCACTGCACCGGCGCCCGGTACGCCCACACGTTCTCGTAACAGAACCGGCGCACCCCCGCCGCGTACAGGCGGTCGGTGGTGCCCAGCACATCGAGGTTGCCGGCACCGAAGGGCACCCCCTGCACCACGGGCCCATCAGGCCCTTGCAGCAGCACATGATCCTTGGCGTGCACCCGGGCGATGAAGGGCGCCATCGCATCGAGCGCGGCGAACGGCTCTTCGCCCACCATCTGGCTGTTGCCGTAGTCGTACAGCGCCCGGATCGAGGGATGATCGACCGCGCCGAGGATGTGCGCCAGCACGGGGCCCGTGAAATCTTCGTGGTTCTCGAGCACCACCAGCACGCCGGCGCGTTCAGCCACTTCCGCCACAGCACGCAGGTCGCGAATGGTCCACTGCACCACGTCGGCCAAGGGCGCGTCGTACTTGGTGTAGGTGCGCAACGTGTCGGCGCCGCACGCAGCAGCCACACCGATCATCCGGGTCATGTGGTCGACTCGCGTATCGCTGGTGTCGAGTTCGAGCCGCAGCCCCAGTCGCTCGGCACCCGCGCGAACGGCGGCGAAGTGCTCGTCCGTCGTACCGCACAGGTCGCGAAAGCCCGGCCCGTTGGCCGACACGTTCACACCGGTGAACCCACGGGCCGCCATCTCGTTCATGTAGGCGAACACGTCGTAGCCCGTCTCGGCGCGGTAGCGCAGATGGAACCGCATCCCGAACGAGTGCACGTGGAGCGAGATCCGTTTCATCGATTCCCCCATGCGGCCAGCAGTTCGAGTTCATCGGCGAGCGCAGCCCGGTACCGCTCGGCGACATCTGGCTGGCGACGCTCGAGCCGGCCCACCCGCCAACTGCAGTAGGCAGCGATCCGATAGTGCCACGCGGCTCCGTCGCGTCGATAGCGAGCCACCACCGTCGGGTCGGCGTACGCATCGAGGAACGACGCCGTCGACCGGGTCGAGTGGGCCGGTCGGCCGTACAGGCTCATCATCGCCGGCGACAGGAAGCAGGCGACGTCCTCGACGGCATCACCCACGCCGGGGCACTGCCAGTCGATGAGCACCAACCCACGCCTGGAACGGACCAGGTTCCCTGGGCCGCAATCGGTGTGCACCAGCGATGCCAGGGCCGCTGACTCGCTCGATGCATCGAGGGGCCGCACCGCCTCGAGTCGGGCTCGCTCGCGGCGAGAAGCGACGCCCCTCGCCAACTCATCGGCGTGCTCCATCGCGTCGGCCGCCGACCGATGCAGGCCACGCATGCCGACAGGGGGTTCGAGGTGGTGCACCCGGTGCAGCAGTCGGGCCACATCGGCTACGCCGCTCATCCACGGTGTGCCCGGCACGAAGCGATACACCACGAGCGCTCCGGCATCAGTGTCGGCAGCGCGATACGACACCAACTCGGGTGCACATCCCGTACCCGCCAGGAACGACATCGCCATGGCTTCGTGATCGGGCAGATTCGGGTACATCGAGTTCGGTTCGCCGGGGTCGTCGGCATACCGCTTCTCGACCACCGAGCCCCGTCCGGCGCGCAGCCTCCACACCTCGTTGCGATAGCCACCGGCCAGCAGTGTCGGCGCGTTCCGATCCATCGCCGAGGCAGGGTAGTGGGCCACCGTTCGGCAACGGCGATGGCCCGGTGCGGCAAGAGAACTCGGTGTTTTCTAGGGTGTCCGAATGGCACGCACCCGGTTCGGCACCTTCCTCGCCCCGCACCATCCCATCGGCGAGCACCCCACGCTGCAGTTCCAGCGCGATCTCGACTTCGCCGCCCACCTCGACCGGCTCGGCTACGACGAGTTCTGGTGCGGCGAACACCACTCGACCGGCTGGGAGATGATCGCCTCGCCCGAGATGTTCCTGGCCGCCGCCGGCCAGCGCACCCACACCATCAAGTTGGGCACCGGCGTGGTGTCGCTGCCCTACCACCACCCGTTCAACGTGGCCCAGCGCATGGTGCAGCTCGACCACATGACCAAGGGACGCGCCATGTTCGGCAGCGGCCCTGGCGCCCTGCCCAGCGACGCCAGCATGCTGGGCATCGACCCGATGGTGCAGCGCGACCGCCAGGACGAAGCACTGTCGGTCATCATCCCGATGCTGCGCGGTGAGCGCGTCACCTGCGACAGCGACTGGTTCACCATGCGCGACGCCGGCCTGCAGATCCTGCCGCTGCAGGACGACATGCCCATGGCCGCCGCATCGAGCATCTCGCCGTCGGGCATGCAGTTGGCCGGCAAGTACGGCATGGGCGTCATCTCCATCGCCTCCACCTCCAGCGACGGCATCGCCGCCCTGCCCACCCAGTGGGCGTTCGCCGAGGAGTCGGCCGCCCAGCACGGCCAGACGGTCGACCGGCGCAACTGGCGCGTGCTGATGAGCTGGCACATCGCCGAGACCCGCGAGCAGGCCCGCAACGAAGCCGTGCACGGTCTGCAGCGCTGGCACAACGAGTACAACGTGCGCGTGCTCGGCAGGCCCGGCGCACTCCACGTCGAGAACGAGTGGGACCTGATGGATCAGATCACCGCCGGCGGCGCCCAGGGTGGCGGTGCCGCCGTGGTGGGCACCCCCGACGACCTCGTCGCCGCCATCCGCAACCTGCAGACCATCACCGGCGGGTTCGGTGTGGTACTCGGTTTCGCCCACGACTGGGCCGACCGTGAAGCCACGATGCGCTCGTGGGAACTCGTCGCCCGCTACGTGGTACCCGAGATCAACGGTTGGGTGCGGCCCCAGCAGGCGTCGGCTCAGTACGTCGCCGACCGCAAGGGCGACCTGATGGCCGGTGCATCAGCGGCGGTGATGAGCAAGATCATGAGCCACCAGGGCGCGGCCCAGGCGATGGCCACCACCATGGCCAACATGGCGAAGGCCCAGGAGACGGGCAAGTCCGACACCACGTTCCGCCCCGGCGCCGGCCTGGCCGACGCACATCAGGCGGGCACCGACTCCTGATCGTCGAGGGCGCGAGCGCGCTGCGCGCCGTCGAGGTCGAAGTAACGCGCCACCGCGGGCCAACGCTTCGGGATGGCGCGCACACCCGGCACCGCGAACACGTAGTGGCTCACGCTGCCGAAGCGTTCGAACACCACCGCGTTCAGCGTGAACGCGCCTGCGAGCAAGCGCCCGATGGAGAAGAAGTAGCCGAGCGTCGCTACCGAGATGGCGAGCGAGCCGTAGGTCTCCGACATCCGCTCGATCTTGTCGGGCAGGTAGATGTGCATGAACCAACTCAGCCCGGCGAACGCAACCGCTATCAGGATCACCCCCGGCAGCAACGCACCCGGGTCGGAGCTGCGCCGCGGCAGGGTCATCGTGAGCAGGAACCATCCCGCACCCATCACCAGGGCCACGAGCACCCAGCTGCTGGCCGTGACCGGGAAGCCGCCCACCCGACGGAGGCGGCCGATCAGCATCGATGCCAGCAGTAGGGCGAAGAACAGCCCCGACACCGCAGCGATGCCCTTCAGTTTCAACTTGGCCTGACGCGCCGGTAGCTGCCACGACGATGCCGAACACGTGGCGAGCACCCGCCCCAGCGAACGGCCGGCCCACAGCGTGAGCACCATCGCCGACAGGAAGATCCACAACGACTGCGCCCAGTTCTCGGCGAACACCCGGGTGGCCACTTCGCCGGTAGTGGGCGACTCGGTGAGGGGTGTTGCCCAGCGGTCGAGGTTGAACACGTTGATGAGACCGAACACCGCGATGTCGGCCGGCACCACGAACAAGAACAGCCGCAGCGCCAGCGCACTACCCAGCACCGTGCCGAACGCGTCGCGGTCGCGCTCGTACAGCTGCGTGGCCACTTCCACCAGGCCGCCGTCGTCGCGGCGCCCCTCCACCCACTCGGTGGCCTGACCCGTGAGCACCTTGGCCTTCTCGCGGCTCTGGTCGAACAGGCCGGCCATCAGTCGTTCTCTTTGAGCGCCACCGCGTTGGGGGTGACGTTCATCTTCGGCACGTACTCGGCCACCTCCACCTCGCGGCCCTCACCGAGGAAGCGGGCGCGCAACTCGGTGCGGCACGAGGTGCAGGGCCCGTACAGGCGCTCGGCCACCATCATCTGACACCGCGGGCAGGTGAACGTGAGCGCCTCGAGGTTCGGGTCGATCAGACTCACGCCAGCGACCCCCAGAAATCGACCAGCGCTGCGGCACCGCCGGCCGGGTCGCCGAGCATCCACCAGTGCCCCTGGCCCTCCAGTTCGACGATGCGCGCCCCCAGCGACCGAGCCACCGCGGTGCCGAGGTCGTGGCCGCGCACGAACGGATCGTTCGGGGCGATGATCGCCAGACCGGGGCGGGTGGCGGCGCCGTCGAGTTCGCGACCCCAGGCCACCATCGCCGGCTGGGCGGCCGAGCGGTAGAGGGCCAGCACGCACCGGCCCATCTCGGCGTCACCCGCCACGGCCAACCGCTCGCCGACCGATCGCGGGATACCGATCATCTCGAACGTCGCCACCCGGTCGGCCACGGGCGTGGCCAGCGACTGCTCGAAGTACTCCTCGCCGGCACCCGGGGTCTGCCAGATCTGGGCGAAGTCGTGCCACACGTAGTCGGGGTGGAACAGGCCCAGCACGTCGCATGCCCACGACCGCACCAGGTCGGGCCGGGTGGCGATCACTCGCATCGCCAGGCCACCACCCCAGTCGTGGCCCACCAGATCGACCGGGCCGTGCTGGGCGACGATGGCCTCCACCTCACCTGTCAACCAGGCCGCGTACTCCTCCTTGGTGGCCCCGAACCCGGCGGGTGTGGGGCAGCCGAATCCCGGCAGTTGCGGGCAGAACACCGAGCGATCGGGCATCAACCGGTTCAACTCGGCGATGAGTGGTTCCCAGATGATCGGCGTCTCGGGGTTGCCGTGGACGAGCACGATGGCGGGATCGGTCATGCCCGAATCCTGCCAGATGTGCGCCCGTCGGTGCGGCTCACGCCGCGTCGCTACGCGGCATGAACCGCCACACCACGCCGGCCAGCACCACGCACACCAGGCCGCCCATGGCCATCGCCGCATCCTGCCCGGCGATCCACCCCTCGCCCGCTGCCTTCACCAGGCCGGCGCTCAACTCCGGATACTCGGCCTGATAGCGATCGGCCACGGCCAACGCGCCGTTCAGAGAACGGCTCACGGTGAGCACGATGTCGTCGCTGACCTGGCTGCGCACATCGTCGGGCAGCGTGGCCACCAGGTCGGCGAAGTAGCGGCTGTAGTACACCGACGACACCGCACCGAACAGGGCGATGCCCAGTGCCCCGCCGAAGTCGCGGGTGACGTCGTTCACCGCCGAACCCACACCGGCCTGCTCGGGTGGCAGCGAGTTCATGATGGCATTGGTGGTGGGGGTGGCCGTCAGGCCCACACCCGCGCCCAGCAGCAACGTGCCCAACCCGATGGGCAGGTACGGCATGTCGGCGCTCCAGAACGCGGCCCAACCGAACGCCAGCGCCATCACGATGAGGCCGAGCGCGATGACCCGGTTCGAGCCCCACGGCAGGTCGAGTTTGGCCGACACCTGGGCCAGCACCAGCATGCCGATGCTCGACGGCAGCACCGCCAGGCCAGCCTTCAACGGCCCGTAGCCCAACACGTTCTGGAAGAACTGGGCGCCGAGGAACGAGTAGCCGAACGAGGCGAAGAACACCAGGGTCACCGCCAACGAGGCGATACCGAAGCGCGGGCGCAGCAGTGCTCGCACATCGAGCAGCGGATGCGCAGTGCTCAGTTCGCGGCGCACGAACAGCACACCGGTCAACACCGCCAGCGCCAGGCCGACGAGCACCTTGCCCTCCAGGCCGGCGATGGGCCATTCGATGATGGCGAACAGCAGCGTGGCCACGAACACCACGCTGTACGCACCACCCAGCCAGTCGACCGTGTGACCGGGCGAACCCGGGTCGCGGGGCAACGCCACCCAACCCAGCACCAGCGCCACGGCCGCGATGGGCACGCCGATGAGGAACACGCTGCCCCACCAGAAGTGCTCGAGCATCAGGCCGCCGATGACCGGACCCAGCGCGCCACCGGCCGATGCCACACCGGCCCACAAGCCGATGGCACCCACCCGCTCCTTCGGGTCGGGGTAGAGCGACGTGATGAACGACAGCGTGGTGGGGAACAGCATCGCCGTGGCCAGGCCGGTGAAGGCGCGGGCAACGATGAGCACCGACGTGTCGCCCGCCCAGGCCGACACCAACGAACCAGGGATGACCAACAACGCACCCAGCAGGAACATCAGTCGGCGGCCGTACCGATCGCCGACGGCGCCGCTGATGAGTACGAACGACGTGAGGGCGATGGTGAACGAATCGGAGATCCAGGCGATCGACGAACCCTCGGCGCCGAGCGCCGCGGCGATGCTGGGCAACGCCACGTTGGTGACCGACATGTTCATCACCGCGGCGAACGCACCGAGCAGTAGCACCGCCAGGGTGAGACCCCGCTTGGGGGCGTGTGCCGATTCGACAGCAGACATACCAGACCTCACAGAGAGTCGAGCGCGGCGCTGTTCTTCAGCACCGTGCCGGCGAATGCGCCGGTGTGCTGGCCATGATCCATGAAGACCTGGCCGTTGACGATGGTGTAGTCGTACCCCGACGCGCCCTGCACGTAGCGGCCCGCGCCACCGGGGAAGTCGTACGCGTACGTTGGCGGGGGCAGGTGGAGCGCATCGAAGTCGATCACGTTCACATCGGCGAACGCGCCCGGCTTCAACCGGCCGCGGCCGGCGATGCCGAACAGGTCGGCGGTGTCGCTGGTGAGGCGGCGCACGGCCTCTTCGATGCCCCATCGCTGCCGCTCGCGCACCCAGTAGGTGAGGAAGAAGGTCGGTTGGCTGGCATCGAGGATCTGGCCCACATGCGCACCGGCATCGGCCAGGCCGAGGGTGACGAGCGGATCGTCGAGCATCTCCTCCACCGCATCGAGTCGCTGGTTGAGGAACGGGTAGCTGCACACCACCTCACCGTTCGTCTCGAGCAGCAACTCGATGTACGCCGCCGCCGGACTGATCCCACGGCGACGAGCCTCGGCGCCCAGCGAGGTGTCGGGATGCAGGTCGTAGCGAGCCGTGTCGCCCTGGGTGACGACGAACAACTGGTCGAGGGGGAGACCCGGCTCGATCTGATCGGCCTCGGCGATGAGCCGTGCCCGGAACGTGGCGTCGCGGATGGCCATCATCTTCTTGCCGTTGATCATGCCGCGCAGTTCGCGCCACGCCTCGGACCGGTCGAACACGGTGCGGGTGTCGAGGCTGAACAGGATGCCCACACTGCGCGCCGTCGTCTGCGGCCGAACGTTGGCGCCGCGGGCGTTCTCCTCCTTGGCGAACCCGATCACCCGCGCGTACAGGTCGGGGCGGCTGTCGTGCTGGGTGAGGCCGAAGCTCACCGGCCGACCGCTGCGGCGGCTCACCTCACCCATCCACGCCAACTCGGCGCGGGTCTTCGGAACATCGACGTCGTCGCGCTCGCCCTCACCGATGCGGCTGGCCGACTCGAACACACCGGCACCGTGGCGGCCGAGCACATCGGCGAACACGTACAGCTCGTCGGGCAGGGCGAAGGTTCCCGGTACCGGGCGACCGTCGGGCACCTTGTGCAGGTAGGTGCGGCTGGTGCTGAACCCCAGCGCGCCACCCTTCATCGCCTCGTCGAGCAAGTCGGCCATCACGGCCAGGTCGTCGGCGGTGGGCGCGTCCTTCTCGAGCCCGCGCTCGCCCATCGCGTACTGCCGCAGCGCGCAGTGCCCCACCATGCCGCCCACGTTCACACCCTTCGGCATCCGACCGATGCTCGACAGGTACTCGCCGTAGGTGACCCAGTCCCACGGCAGACCGTTCATGATCGCGTCGCGCGGGATGTCTTCCACGCTCTCCATCAGCTCGGCCAGGTACTCGCGGTCGTCGGGCTTGCACGGTGCGAAGGTGACACCGCAGTTGCCCATCACCACACTGGTGATGCCGTGGTAGCAACTACTCGACGCCACCGGATCCCACGCCAACTGTGCATCGAGATGGGTGTGGATGTCGACGAAACCGGGTGTGACCAGGCGCCCCTCGGCGTCGATCTCGCGGGCCGTGCTGCCCACGATGTCGGTGCCCACCGCAGCGATGTGATCGCCGGTGATGGCCACATCGGCGCGGTAGGCGGGCGCGCCTGTGCCGTCGACCACCGTGCCGTTGCGGATGACGATGTCGTAGGTACCCATTCCCTGAGCCTCCCGACGAGCCGACTGACCCCGAAGAGCGGACCCTAGGACATCTGTACCGGCGAGGGGAATGGCGGAATCGTTACAGAACCGGGTCAGAGACGCGAGCGCAGCGACCAGATCTCGGGGAACAGCACCACATCGAGCATCGCCCGCAGATAGCCGACACCCGACGTGCCGCCGGTGCCACGTTTGACACCGATCACTCGTTCGACGGTGGTGAGATGGCGGAAGCGCCACAGGCGGAACGCGTCCTCGAAGTCGGTCAGTTCCTCGCCGAGTTGGTAGAGGTCCCAGTGCGCCTCGGGATCGCGGTACACCTGCAGCCACGCC